>CAZZBH010000115.1:0-10617 GCA_964652605.1 uncultured Planctomycetaceae bacterium | reverse complement strand
CATGCCCCACTTGTGGCCCTTGTACTCCCAGCGCGGCCACAGCGTCACGTCCACCGGTGGGATCTCGTGGTGGTTGCCTGCCGCTTGATCCTTCTGCCACAGTTCAAGCGCGGTGTCCTTGGCCAGCGGGCGGCCTTCCTGCGAGTCGTGCTCCTGCAGAAAAGCCAGCCGGTGGTAGCGGCCGACGCGGGTCACGCTGCCGAACACGACGTCGCCCAGCAACGGAAAGGCGTTGTCGCCGATGCGCTTTTCGCCGTTATCGTCGCCCAGGGCGTTGACGGCATCTTCTTCTACTCCCATGCCGTGCTTGATGCTGCCCGCCTTTGTGCGCCCGTAGCCAAGCGGCAGCGCCACCGAATTCTCGGTCTGGCCGGGCATGCGCACGACCGGCGCGCGGCAGGTCGCGTCGCCGGCTTTCACCTCTACGATATCGCCTTCTTCCACGCCCAGCTCGGCCATGGTCTTGGGCGCTATCGCCGCGAAGTTCGTCCACGACACCCGCGCCAGCGGGTCCGGCAGTTCCTGCAGCCAGCCGTTGTAGGCATGCCTGCCGTCGCCGAGGTTGTAGGCTTCAAACGCAATCACCTCGAGGTCATCGCCCGCGACCTTGCCCGCGTCGGCGAGGCTGCCCGGGCCGCGGAACTGCGGGGCTGAAGCCGCCATGTCTGCCCGGCGATCCAGCACGCCAAGCTCAACGGCGCGAGTCCAAGACGCACCGTTCAACACGTTGGCTTCCCAGTATGCCTTCAGGTACTCGCGGTAATCCTTGTTACCCGCGGCGTCGCCCGCCCACTTCAACAGTGTCTGCAGGCCCGGCCGCGTGTCCCAAAGGCGCCGCACTGTGGGTTGTGCCAGGCTGTACAACCCGCGCTGCGGCTCAAAGTCGTTCCATGTCTCGTTCGGGTCGTCCTCAGCCGCGATCCAGTCGCACTCCGAAGCGGTCTCGTCGGCGTGGCACCCGATCGCAAACTTGTGCGTGACCTTGCCCAGCAACTCTTTGAACCTGGCACCCTGCGGCAGGTCGTACACCGGGTTGACGCCCCAGACGACCAGCGTTCGCACGGCACCGGACTCAAGCTCCTTGAGCAGGCCTTCCAGCTCATCATCGTTGCCAAGCTTCTGCTGCGACGGGTTGGCGAGGTCAAGCGTGCTGCCGTAGGCACCAAGCTGATTGTTGATCCAGTTGACGAGCACCTGCTGATCAACGTTGCCGCTGCCACTGACCACCAGCGCGCGGCGGCCAGCGCCCTGCAACTCCTTGACCAGCGCCTGCATCACGTCGTCGGCTACCGGGTGCTGGCCGGCTGTGCCGAAGTTTCCGCCAAGCCGGTTTGCCAGATCCACCAGCACTGCGCCGCGCTGCGCGTTGCGCACGCGGTGGCGCTCGTCGGCGCTTGCGCCCGTCGTCGAGAGCCTGGATTCAAACTGCACGTGCCGGCTCATGGTCTTGCGGCCGAAACGCAGGTCGCGCTTGCCGGCCCACTGTCTGGCAAACTCGACCGGGCTGATCCAGGTGCCCAGGAAGTCAGCGTCGAAGCTGACCACCAGGTCTGCCTGGTCAAAGCGATAGCGCGGGATCGCAGCCACGTTGTGTGTGCGGCGGTGTGCCGCGGCAATCGGCCAGTCGCTGACCGCGTCATAGGCCACGTGCTTCGCGCCCGTGGCGTCGCAGAACTTTCGAATCACCGAGCGCGCAGCCGGGCCGTTGATCGTGCCGGTCAACAGCCGCACCCCACCGCCGCGCAAAGCCGCCGCGGCTGCCGCGTCCAGCGCCGCCCATTGGGCGCGCACGCGCTGGCCGTGGTCCTCATGATCATCCCAGCCTTCAGGCTCAGCCTTGGCCCAGGGGCCGTGCAGCCGCTCCGGGTTGTAGAGGTTCCAGAGCTGCGCCTGGCCGAGGGCGCACAGTGCGCCGCCGCTGATCGGGTGTTGCGGGTTGCCCTCAGGCTTGAGCGGGCGGCCGTCGCGCACCTTCATCAAGGTGCCGCAGCCGACACTGCACATCGCGCAGGTCGAGGCATAGTTGTAGCTGACTCCGGGCGTGATGCCCTCTGGCTTCTTCAGCATGGGCTTGACGCCGATGTCCTGCGCCGTGCAACCGGCGATCACGGCACCCATGGCCGCCATGCCCGTGACCTTCATGAAGTCGCGACGCGATTCGCTGGCGACGGCCATCTCCTGGCGCAGCTCGGCCGGCATGTCGGAGAGGTCGTCGTGGATGTCTGCGTTGATCTTCATGGTCTGCTGTCAGTTCTTCTTCGTGTTGCCGGCTGGCCGGGTGTGCCGGCCGGCCTGTCCGGTCGTTCTTTACCTGTGGCAGGCATCGCAGCTAAGCGGCGCTGCCGGTTCCCACCCGTTTGCCTTATACTTCTCGTTTGAGTCCCGGTGGCAGTTGATGCACCAGCCCATCGAGAGCACCATCTCCTGGTCGCCTACACCTTTTTCTTCCATAGGACCGTGGCAATCCTGGCAAGCAATGCCTTCACCGTTGTTGGCGATGCGCACGTGTGTCATGTGGTTGAAGTAGGCGAAATCCGGGTTGTTGTGTACCCGCTTCCATACCACGCCCTTGCCGCTGTTGAAGGCTTCGGTCAGCTTGCCGATGTTCTGCTGCGCCTGTGTCGTCTGGCCCAGCACGGTTGTGTGGCAGTTCATGCACGTCTGAAGCGTCGGCAGGCCGGCGTGGCGGCTTTGGTCAGCCGCTGTGTGGCAGTACTGGCAGTCGATATTGAGATAGCCCGCATGCAGGCGGTGGCTGTACGGAATCGGCTGGTCCGGCTGGTAGCCGGTGTGCAGGTTCGGAAGCTGGATGTCCCAGATATCACGGAACCCCAGCAGCACGGGCATCGAAAACCCGACCGTGAGCACGAGGAAAATGATGGAAAGCTTTGCGTTCATCGATTCCTTGACCGCCTACCCTTTCTTTTCTCTTTCCGCTTGCTCTCTCTCTGCTTGATGAGCCTTGCCGTGATGGTGGTGCTTATCTTCTGCCGAAATGCCGTACATCAGCGCAACCGCGCGGCCGGCCCCTACATCGGGCTTGCCGAACAGCTTGTCAAGCCGCCACAGGCGCGGGCGCGGAATCAGCATCAGCGTCAGCACGCGGCTTTGCGGCAACGTGCCGATGGCCAGCGCGCCAACAACGACATGAAGCTTGGCCATGGGCGGCAGGCCGTAGATGGCCGGCTGCATACCCTGGCTGAAAGTCCATGAATCCAGGAAGTGCTGCCAGACGACCGTGACCGACCAGATGCTTGCGTGGCGCACGGTGGCCCAGGTGTACAACCCGACCCCCAATGCCATCAGAAGCTGGCCGATGATGGCAAGATCCAGCAGGTTGAACTTGCGGCGGATCTGCTTGTCCGTCGCGTGCCGCACCATCAGGTTGAGAATCCCGTACATGGTGAAGAAGGCAAACGCCATGATCAGGATTTCAAGGATGTCGCGGGCGGCGTCGCTGCTGGTGATTGCCTGCGTCATCCGCGCCGACGTCATCAGCAGAAAGTGCAACCCAAACCACCCCCACAACCCGAACGAAAGCGGCACGGTGCGCAGTGCGCGCTCCTGCTTGTCGGTGAAGTGCGGGCCCTTCACGCGCTCAAGGCGCAGCCACATCCACATGAACAGCGGCGCGCCCAGCAGCAGCAGCAGGAACACGTAAGGGATGATCAGCACCAGGAAGTTAAGCAGGGGATCCGCCAGACGCGCTATGTCTTCCAGCGTGTCCTGCGGCCACCAGCGTAAAAATCCACCCGAAGGGTCTTCCATGGTCCTGCGCCCTTAGTCCTGCTTTGCTTCTGTGCCTGCGTCTTTTGTGCCTGCGTCGTTGCTTTCCTGCACCGCGCCTTCTGTTGCCGCCGGCGACTGATCGTCGTGCGAATGCGCATCGTGATCGCCGTGGTGCTCTTCCTGGTACGGGCCGTCCACGTATTCGTGTTCTTCACGCACGAACAGGTTGGCGTACAAGCCGGGTTCCATCAGCAGGACCATCATCGCTGCCAGCAGCAGCGCAAAAATCGGGAGGTAGTTCGATTCGCGCTCGGTGCCCACTTCGCGCAACTGTTGCTCAAAGAATGTCATCAACGCAAGCAACTCGCCGTCCGTAAGATGACCAACTCCGTCCCGGTAATACCGGTGCATCAGCGGCGCGTCTTCGCCCGAGAGAATCTCCCACATGCCCTGGCTGTACTTGTCTTCCGGCACGCCGCCCGCGTTCCGCGCCGCCACAAACGTGTGCGCGACATTGCCGCCGATGTTGGCGCCGCGCAGCGCGTTGTCGGGCCCGACGGTGTGGCAGCCAATGCAGGACGGCGCGCCGTTGCGGAAGCTGCGTGCGCCGCTGACCAGGTCACGGCCGAGGCGCACCCGCTTTAGGTATTCTTCTTCATCAAAGTCAGATGTGTAGAAGCGCAGGATGTAGTCAATGACATCCAGCAGCAGGCGGTCGTCGGCGGCGGCATCCTCGATTACCGGCACACCACCGCGGGGAGTCATGTCGGGGTTGGCGGTAGGGCCTTTGGTGCGCTGCATCTCGACGAAGTACGGATCCTGCACTTCGTAGATGTCCTTGAGGTACTCCAGCAGCCGTTGCTGTACCGGCTTGCCCTGGTACTCGACTTCGGCAACGCGCTCATACAAGCCGCGAAAGCCGGGGCCGGTCATGGTCTGCGAATTGAGCGTGTGGCATGTGGCGCAGTAAGTTTCAAACGTCTGCTGGCCGGGGTGCGGCTGGCCGGGTGCCCACCCGGGCGGGGCATACTCGCCGGCGTTCCGGACGCCTTCCGGGAGCTCCGCATCCGGAGTCGCCATGGCTTGACCATGGATAGCCCCGAACCCGGCAACGCAACAAATCACCGTTGCCATGCCCAGGAAAACCAGCCAACGCGAATGCCGCACCAACCTTCTCCCCCGTTGCGCGAAAGCCGTTGTCGCGCATGCGTCCTCGTCAAAACCGATCAATCAAAAGCGGTTGTATTTCCACAGCAGCCGGGACGCCAGCCCCTGCGGACGATGCTGTATATAAAGGGAAAACAGCGGGATAAACCCCCTGCGAACAACTTGTGTTCAAAAACCTGCACGCACAAGACCAGCGCGTGACCAGTGTCCTGTAGGTGTGTGCAAGGTCCCGTTTGCGGGGCAGCATCTTTGCGCGTCAAATCGTGAAGCAGGCGACGTGCGATGCGCCAACCGGCAGCAACCACCAGGCTAGCCCGAAGGTGTGTTATCGACCTTTAGCACGGACAGGAATGCGCCCTGCGGCACTTCAACCCCGCCGATCATCTTCATGCGCTTCTTGCCCTTCTTCTGCTTCTCGAGCAGTTTCTTCTTGCGCGAGATATCGCCGCCGTAGCACTTGGCAAGCACGTTCTTGCGCAGCGCGCTGATCTTTTCGCTGCAGATCACCTTGCCGCCGATGGCTGCCTGCAGGTTGACGACAAACAGGTGGCGCGGGATTTCATCCTTCAGTTTGCGAAGCAGGTTGCGCGCGCGCTGCTCGGCAAACTGGCGGTGCACGATCATTGCCAGCGCGTCCACTTCTTCGCCCGCGATCAGCACTCGCACCTTGACCAGGTCGCTGGCTTCAAACCCTGTTGGCTCGTAGTCCAGTGTCGCGTATCCGCGTGTGCCGGACTTCAGCTTGTCAAAGAAGTCGAAGATGACTTCCGCCAGGGGCATCTTGAACGTCAGCAGGACGCGCTCGGGCCCCAGGTGCTCCTGGTTCTGGTACTGGCCGCGGCGCTCCAGCGACAGGCTCATCACGTTGCCGATGAACTCGGTCGGCGTGATGATGCTGACGCGCACCATCGGCTCGCGGATTTCCGTGTAATAGGTGGGATCGGGCAGATCGCCGGCGTTATCGATGAACTCGGTGCTGCCGTCATTCTTGACGACCTCGTACGTCACATTCGGCGCCGTCTGCACCAGGTCAAGATCCAGCTCGCGCTCCATGCGCTCCTGGAAAATTTCCATGTGCAGCAAACCGAGAAACCCGACGCGAAACCCGCTGCCCAGAGCGCCCGATTGCTCCGGCGCGTAGGTGATCGCGCTGTCGGTCAGCTCAATCTTCTGCAGCCCCTTGCGCAGCGCGTCGTAGTCCGACGCGCTGGTCGGAAACACGCCCGCGTACACCATCGGCTGCGGCTTCTTGTAGCCCGGCAGTGGCTTGATCGACGTCTTGTACTGGGCCAGCGTGACAGTGTCGCCGACGCCGACGTCCTGCACGGTCTTCATGCCGCAGATCAGGTAGCCTACCTCGCCGGCCTTGAGGCGATCCTGCTTCAGCAGTCCCATGCGCACCACGCCGACTTCCAGCACTTCGTACTCGGCGCCGGTTGCCATCAGCGCGATGCGGTCGCCGCGCCGCATTTCGCCGTCGCGCACGCGCACGTACACCACTACGCCGCGGTAGTCGTCGTACACGGCATCAAAGATCAACGCGGTAAGCGGTGCGTCAATGCGGCCGGACGGCGCGGGCACACGCTCGATGATCTGGCGCACCAGCTCATCGACGCCCAGGCCCGTCTTGGCGCTGACCTGCACGACATCGGTCGCGTCGATGCCGAAGGCGGCTTCAAGCTCGCCGCATGTGCGGTCAAAGTCGGCGGCCACCATATCCACCTTGTTGGCCACGGGGATGACCTCAAGGTCAGCGCCGATGGCCTGGTACATGTTCGCGACGGTCTGCGCCTGGATGCCCTGGGTAGAATCGACAAGCAGCAATGCGCCTTCGCAGGCATTCATCGCGCGGCTTACTTCGTAACCGAAATCGACGTGGCCCGGCGTGTCAATCAGGTTGAACAGGTATTCGTGCCCGTCCACCGTCATCGGCAGCGCGATGGCCTTGGCCTTGATCGTGATGCCGCGCTCGCGCTCAAGATCCATCGAATCCATGGTCTGCTCGACCATCTTGCGCTTGTCCACCGCGTGCGACATGGACAACAGCCGGTCGGCCAGCGTGGACTTGCCATGGTCGATGTGGGCAATGATGCAGAAATTGCGGATGTCTTTGAGCGGAAGGTCAGCCACGGCCAGTCCCGGCAGAATCAACTGCGGCACGTGTTACCACGCGCGGCGGGCAAGGCCAGTGGAAGTCAGCCGGCTTGGACTGATTCCGCGCGGGTCAGGGCAGTGAGTATCCGTCCAGCTTCAGCTGGTTGGTCATGGTGTCGAGAGCGCGCAGAAACTCGTCGCGGCTAAGGCCAGCAAGCACAACGGCGTCATAGTTACCCCGGTGCCATTTCTTCAGCGTGGAAAGCAGCACACCCGCGACCACATCGCGCGCGTCACCCGGGGCGGCTGCATCACGCAGTTTTTCAACCGCTACCGGCACCCAAAGGTCACGCAGCTGGCTTTCTGCAATGTCCCGCATGGCCTGCTGCGCGTCGGGGTCTGCGCCATTCTTCAGCACACCGTCCAGGTCGGTGCTGATTCTGGCGCGCATCAAGGTGCGCACCTCGGCCCGAAAACCGCTGTACCCGTTGTTGCCGCGCTCGGCCTCGGTCAGCACCGGCGTAACCGCCGCCAGCACCAGCGCCACGCGCGTCAGCCGCTCAGACACGTGCGGCTTGAGCGCGGCCTGGATCAACTCGCTGCGCGGGGCTTTCAGCACCATGAAGTAGCCGATAACGTCGCGTGTGCCGTACTCGCACAGCATCAGGTCATTCACCAGCGCGATGTGCTGCTGGTTGCCCTCGGTCAGCCGTGCAAGCAGCGCGCGAAGCGCGTCACGCATGCTGCGCCTGGTGCCGGGTCGCTCGGGCAGCACGGCCTCGCTGGTGCGTGCCAGCGCGAACATGCGCTCGCGCAACTGGTCCAGCGGCTCCGGCGATGCGCCGATTTCTTCGTACAGGCTCAGCAGGCTGACCACCATGACGTCGTCGGTGCCCGCGATCAGCCGCGTGTAAAGGGCCGCCAGCCCGGTTGAAGCCGGCGGGGCGGCAAGGATTTCGTGTATGCGCGGCCGGGCACGCTCAACTTTCAGCGACTCGCGCACCGCCGTCAGCGAAGCATTTGCCGCCGCTGTTTCGCCGCACGCAAGCTGCACCAGGGGTGGCACGCAAACCGAGATGTCGATGCCGCGATGCAGCACGACCTGCACCAGCGCCTCGCAGGTGCGGATGGCAACGTCCACGAACCGGCGGCGGGCCGGTGAGTCCAGCTCCCCACCTAGCTTGCGCACGGCAAGTTGCAGCAGCCGCTCCAGCTCGCCGATGATCGCCACGCCGTGCACGCCCTGGTCGTCAGGCTCCAGCACCCAGCGCGCCTGCTGGATCAGCAGCTCAAGCAACGCGCCGCTGCGCGTCTCGGCCTGGCTGACCTCAGCCTTCAATTGCTCTGCCAGGCGCTTTGCCGCCACCGGCGAGTTCAATCCGCGGGCAAGTTCAAGCCGCAAGTCAGGCGAAAGCCCGTTGCCGTTGAAGCACCGGTCGATGTGCGGAAATGCGAGGGCCGGCTTGCCGCAGTCTGCCAGCAGCCCTGCCGCGCCGCGGCGCACTTCGTCGCGTTCGTCGTGCCGGTTCAACAGTTCACCCAGCGCGTCGATGACGGGGCGCGCCTGATCGTCGGGCACGTTGGGCTTGAGCAGCGGCTTGAGCAAGGCGATGGCGCGCAGCCGGATGACGTCGTACTCGTCCCTGAGTCGCGCGGTCAGCGCGACCATGTCGCTGCTTTCGTTCCTCTCCATGACTTCGAGAATGCCAGCCTGGTAGCGCTCCTCCATGCGGCGGCGATCCTGCTCGGCCTTGATGCGTGCCGCGGTTTCGTTGTCGGCGATCGCGATGACCATGTCGAGGTCCGTCTTGCCGCGCACCCATTCCTTCCACTCTTCGGCGGTGGCGAACTCGATCCATGTCTGCTTGCTCAGGCTGCGCATGGCGACGGCGGAAAGGTCCGCGTCGCCGCGATCCAGCGCCAGCACCAGGTGCGGGATCAGCTTGGCCGCGCCTCGCGTGCCGGCCACGCGCCGGCCCGCCATGGCGGCGGCGGCGACCCTCTCACCGGCCACATCCGACTTGAGCATGCGGATCAGTACCGGCACAGCCTCATGGATGCCGGCATAGGCCACCACGGCCGCAGCCGCGATTTTGGCATTTTCGCCGCTGTCGTTGGCCGCCAGCACAAGCGGCTGCACAAGGCTGGCGTGGCGGCCGCGGGCGTCATCGCGAATGAACTCAAGCAGGTCGCGAAAGACGGCCTCGGGCCGCTTGTTGATCAGGATGCTGTTCAGCGGGTCGGGGTCGCGCTCCAGCGCGGCGGCACGGGTGAGGATTGCGGCAAATGCCGCGCGCCGCCCCGCCTGGTCGGTTGCGGTTTCCAGCTGCCTGATTTCCTCGGCAAACGGACTGCTGCCCTCGTGTTGCAGCAGCGGCCGGTCTTCGACCGGCACTTCCCTGTGCTGCGCGCGCGAAACACCGCACGCAAAAACGCAGATGCCGAGGATCACAGGCAACCCGAAGGATGCCGGTCCTCGCATAATGATTCCTTGTCGCCAATGCTACAGCGGATGCCCAGACATAGCCCCTTCATTAAACGTCATCGTGCCGAAGATTGCGAAACAATCTTTCGCCATTTTCGGCGCGCAGGTAGGGTCCTGGCATGCCCGAGCCTGTGACCGCCGCAATCGCCCTTGGGGCAAACCTCGGCGACCGCGAAGCCACCATCCGGCGAGCCGTAAGTCTGCTCAACGAGCACGCGGGGCTGCGCGTCACCCGCTTGTCAGACCTGATGGAAAACGACGCCGTGGATTCGCCACCCGGCGCGCCCAGTTTTCTCAACGCCGCCGCGCTGGTTGAAACCACTTTCTCTGCCCGCCAACTGCTGGATACCCTGCTGGATGTCGAGCGCCAATTGGGCCGCAACCGCGCCGAACGCAATGCCCCCCGCACGCTTGACCTTGACCTGTTGCTGTACGGCGACATGGTCATCGACGAGCCAGGCCTGCAGGTCCCGCATCCGCGTATGCATCAGCGCGCATTCGTGCTGTGGCCGCTGCTGCAGGTCGCACCACGCTGCACCGACCCGCGCACCGGCGAGCCATGGGCCGAGGCGTACCACCGGCTGTGCGGGCCCACACCTCCGGTCTAGGCATTGCACTGAACAGGGCGGCGCCAAGAAGCATAAGATCAGAATCAGCCCGTGGCATCGGCCTCTGGCCGATGGCGTTTCATCGCCGTCCCGGCGATGAGTGCGTCCGTCCTGCCGCATGAAGGCGATTGCACGCAACCAGCAAGGCCGCTAGCGCGACGAAAATCAGCCAAGGCGGGTGGCTTGGCGCCCGCGCTCCGCACGAGCCGGCTTGGCCGCCTGGTGGCGGTTTGGGTTTTACCTTCAGCGTGTAGGTCTGCGTGGCCGTGGTGAAGTTGTCGGCGGCTTGCGCGGTTAGGGTGTAGTCGCCGTCCGCTGTTGGCGTGCCGGTGATGTGGCCCGTCGCGCTCAGGCTCAAGCCGGGCGGCAGGTCTCCCGACAGCAGGCTGAAGGTCAGCGTGCCCGTGCCCGTGGCTTGCAGCGCGAGGCTGTAGGGCTGCCCGACTCGGCCCGGCGGCAGTGGGCTTGGCGAGAGCAGAGCCACCGGCGGCGGCGTGGTGACGGTGATGCTGACTTCGCAAGTCATCACAAAGC
>CAZZBH010000114.1:0-11002 GCA_964652605.1 uncultured Planctomycetaceae bacterium | reverse complement strand
ATAATCGCGTGATGAAGTTCTGGCGCCTGACACCGGCGGGACGTGCCCACGAGCTGCATCGCCTCAGCACCAACAACGCCCGCAACGATGAGTTGTGGGGGAGTGTGCGGGAGGGCAATTTTGAGCGCGGGCAGTTGAACGGCTTGTACTGGTTTCAGCCGACCGGCGGCATCAAACCCGCGCCGGCGATCGCGCTGTCGCGCGTGCAGCGCGAGGGCAAAGTGCATGAGGGCGAGGTGCTGACCGCGTCAATGCCGTACGGAAGCGGCATGGTGCTGTACGTGGGCAGCGACGACACGCACTACTGGCGCGAGTTTGTCGGCGACCACTACTTCTACCGCTTCTGGCAGAACTCAATGCGCTTTGTGGCAAGCCGGCGGCTAAAGGGCAAACAGCAGCGCGTGGACGTGTACACCGACAAGACGCGCTATCAGGTTGGTGAGCAGGTCAAAATCTACACCGAGCTGCTGGGCGACATCTACAATGAAGTCACGCAGAACCAGAACAAGGAACTGTCCGAGCTTCCGCGCCGCGGGGCGGAAGGAGAGGAGCAGACACGGCGGCTGATCGTTGAGCTGCAGGCGCGTGCGCAAGGCCGTTTGACGGCGCGGCGCGTGGTGCTGAAGGAAGTCTCATGGAGCCCCAACCTGTTCGATGGTGTTGTCGAGGCCAATGGGCCTGGGCAGTTCGACGTCTGGGTACTCGGGTACGAAGAAAGCCGAAAGCAGCCGCATCGCTATGCCGTCATCGCGCCGGTCGCCGAGTTGCGTGACCTGACCATGGATCTGGAAGGTCTGGCGCGACGGGCAACCAAGCTGCCCACGGGCGTGGCGCCGCTGGATTACCAGGTCGGCAAGCGCGTCTATCGCATGGAGCACATGGCGCAGGCGGCGCTGGAAGTGCGCGAGCGCGAGAACGAACTCAAGGGCATCACGTCGCTGATCTGGAACCAGCGCGAAAACCCATGGGGGCTGCGCTCGATCCTGCTGGCGGTGCTGATTTTCCTGCTTGCGGGCGAATGGCTGACCCGCAAACTGGTCCGCATGGTCTGATTCCGATTCCTGCGCGATATCAACCCATGGCACGACCATTAGCGGCAACGGATTTTCTGCGCGACCCCGCCAAACTCGCGGAGGCGCCGGTGTACGCCGTGTTCGGGCCGGAAGACTACCTGCGCCGCAAGTGCCTGTCGGTGCTGCGCAAGACGCTCGAGCAGCGCAAGTTTGAGTTCAAACGCGCTGAGCCCGACGACTCCATTGCGCCAATCCTTGATGAGCTGCGCTCGCCGGCCATGTTTGGCGCCAGCATGGCGATCATCGTGACCAACCGCCGCGTCGGAAATCGCCAGGAGGTCACTACGCGCTTCAAGGAAGAGTTGCTGCGATACATCGACAAGCCATCGTCGCGCAACGTGCTGGTCTTTGACGCACCGACCTGGCAGCGCAACCTGGCCGTGCCCAAGCGCGTCTCGGCGGAGTTCGCGACCATTCATTGCGAAGAGCTGAAGCCATGGGACGCGCGCGGATGGCAGCAGATTGCCGCCGCCGCAGCAGCTGAGGTGGGCCTCAAGCCCGGCGCCGACGCTCTGGCAGCGCTGCGCGACTACGCCGGCGCGAGCCTGGCACGGGCCGAGTCTGAGTTGCACAAACTCGCGCTGATTTGCACGAACGGACGCGTCAGCGCTGCCGACGTGGCACGGGCCTGCGGGTACGATGGAGCCGACGCGACATTCGCGCTGTGTGATGCGATCCTCATGGGCGACACGAAGACGGCGTTGTCACACGCCGCTAAAATGGCTGGCAAAGCCGAGATAGGCGGGGTACTCTCGTTGCTTGGTTTGCTCCGGCTTCAAGTCAACGGGCTGGGGCGAGTGGCGCTTGCGTTACGGCGCGGCGCGAGAGAGGATGAGGCAGTCACAGGTGCGGGCCTGCGCATCCGCGAGCACATGAAGGCCGCGGTGGCGCGTACGGCGCGCGGCATTGATCGGAGCCGTTCCAGGGCAGCCGTTGAGGTGCTGCTGACGGCAGACGAGACGATGAAGACGGCATCACCGGATGCAGGCAATCTGTTGATCGGCACGGTGGCCAGACTTTGCGAGGCATTGCACGCCGGTGAACCGCAGCCAGCCGGCGCACGTTAGACAGGCAGGGACAATCAGCGAGAACGAGCGACAAAGGGGAGTGTGTGGTTCCGGATCACGACGACGACATGACGCAGGATTTTGAAGTGCTGCCCGACACCGACGAGGCCCGCGGTGGGCCGGTAGGCAAGCCCGGCGGCGACGCGACACGCGCGCCATCCAAGGGCAAGATTTCACAACAGTCGGCCCGCCGCATCTGGTTCATCTGCATCGGCGTCAGTGTGCTTGCTGTTGCGGCGGTTGTGGTGGACGTGGTGTTTGACCCGCTGAAGCGCCGCCCAGTCGCGGTGAACACCGCCAACCATGAGCCGCCGCCGGCGCCGAAAAAGGGCAACAAGCCCGA
Source organism: uncultured Planctomycetaceae bacterium (assembly GCA_964652605.1). Classification (GTDB taxonomy): domain Bacteria; phylum Planctomycetota; class UBA8742; order UBA2392; family UBA2392; genus JADJRK01. The sequence continues at coordinate 8,519 of CAZZBH010000114.1, read as the reverse complement.
AATGACCGAGCACCAGAAGCTTGCCACTGAGTTCAAGTTCGGCACGTACGAGCTGTATAAGAAGATGGAGGGCTCGCGCGCCTGCGACATGGCACGTATGGCGATCCGCCAGGCGCGGGAAGCAGGCGAAGTGGCCAAGGAAGACCGTGACAACGCCGAAGCGTGGCAGACGGCATGGAAACAGCTCTATCACGCCTTTTACACGATCGAGCTGTTCAAGCACCGTTGGCCGCACGATTCGCAGACCACGCCGTTTGTGGGCGACCTCGACGACAACGAAGCAATTCTCGCGCTAGAGGACGAGGTGCTGGCTTCGCAGGAAATGCGGTCATTTCTTGCGTCGTCCTTGCTGTTCGAAAAGATGTACGTTGACCTTAGCACGCTTGAGCGGCAGTGGAACGGCATCGCCAAGGCGTCCACCGTCAAGACTGAAGACGAGGACGTCAAGCAGGCACGCAAGAAGTACGAGGCCGCACGCGATAAGCGCGAGTTTGAGCAAGCCGACATTGACGCGGCAAACCAGCCGCCACGCGGGCCGGACGAGCCGGCACCGTACCTCGAATAGTTGCGGCCCAGCCAGGCGACTGCCGACAATCAGCGCCAGCCGGTTGCACAATGCCGCGTGGTGTGATTCCCTGAACACTGGCCCTTGGGAGGTTTGCCATGGCGAAGTTGTTCAAGCTGCTGGTTGGTGTCTTTGCGATCGTGGGCGTGCTGGCGACTGCCGGCATCGGGTTGGCCTACGCCACGCACACGGAACTTGTGCACCAGTTTCTCGACGTGAAGGACGATTTCCGCGCTGTGCCGGAGCAGCGCCGCAACGAGGTGTTCGCTGAGTTGCCGGCACGCATCACCTTTGAGCGCGAAATTCAGGAAGACATGCAGGCGCTGCCGGAAAGCCGCCAAGCCGAGCTGTACGGCCAACTGACCCGAAGCCGCGACGCCGTCTTTGAGCAGTTTAAGAAACGCATCGCCGCCGAGGCAAAGATTGTCCGCGCCGCCGAGCCCGCGAAGCAGGCCGCCGCCGAAGTCAGCAAGACAATTGAAGCCACGCTGGGCAAGGTCGATGTTGGCTTTGACTTGACCGGCGGGTTCAAGGCGCCCGCCACAAGCAAGCTTTCCGACGTCAGGCAGGCGCGCGCCGAACTTTCCGCGGCCCGCCTGGCGTACGGCGAGGCGCTGCACGCGGGCAACGACCGTGTGCCCGCCGCAGTCAACGTGCTGGATGCGCTGGACCGGCTTGGCGACGAAATTCAGGAAGCCCGCGGTGCTTCACTCAGCAACGCCGAGCAGCGCGAGTTGTCCGAAATCGTCACCGACGCAAAGGCGACGCTGTACGACATGAAGCAGACGCCCGGCTTGTCAGGCGACGCGCGCGCGCAGGCGCTGCTGCGTGAAGTCCCGCCCAAGCTGGGGCAGTAGCGCGCAGTTGGTTGGTCTGTCGCGATTTGAACTGCCTGGAACCACGAATCTTCACCAATCGTCACGAATCAGGCTGCCGTGACGGTTCGTTTTGGCACATTGCTTTGTGTTGCTTCGTGTGCCTTCGTGGGCAACGCCGTTGTAGTTTTTGGCGAGGCTGGCGAGAGGCAAAATCCACTCGCGAAGACCTCTACGTTCCGAATTCCAGTGCCGCGTCGATCCAGGGCCGCGGGATCCCGATTTCCGCCACGACTACGCTGCCGCAGAAGCTGGGGCCGGCTTTGGTCAGGAAGCCGGGTTTCTTGGCAACGAACGTCACGGTCACCTCGGCGCGAACGCTTACTCCGAACACATCGCCGGTGTTGGCATCCAGGCCGCTGGGGATATCCACCGCCAGCACTGTCGCGCCGGATTCGTTGATTGCCTGGACCGCCGCGCGGTAAGGATCCTCCAACGTGCGAGTCAATCCTGTGCCGAACAGGGCATCGACGATCAGCGGCGCGCCGCCCATGGATGCGCGTAGATCACGCACGGCGTGTTCATCAGCCAGAATCTCAACATCCATGCCCAGACCGCGCAGCAATTTCAGGTTTGTCGCGACGTCACCGCCTGCGTTCTCAAGGGTAACCGCATCGCCGACAAACAGGACGCGCACGGCAAACCCGCGGTTGAACAGTGTCCGGGCGATGGCCAGTCCGTCCCCGCCGTTGTTGCCCGGGCCGCAGAAAATGTAAGTGGGTTCAGGAAACTGGTGCAGCGTGGTCTTCCAGCGCTGCAGCTCTTCTACATTGCGCGGGATGTCATCCTTGCTTCCTGGTGCGCGCAGCTTGTTCAGCGCGCGTTGCACACCGTGAAGCCGCAGCACGCGCTCGCACTCGTCGGCACAGGCACGGGCAGCGTTTTCCATCAGCAGTATCGACGGAATGCCGTACTCCTCGATCGCCCGGCGATCAAGCTCGCGGACCTGCTCGCGTGTCAGCGTGGTTTCTCGGGCCATGGCGCCACGCTATTATGCAGAAACGGAAGGACAAGCAACGTGGACGATCCGTTTCAGCCTGTTCGTGACGCGCTGGCGACTGCGCAGCTTGAGGTCTATGTCAGCACGTGGTGTTTCGACTGCCGGCGGCTGAAGGGTGTGCTGGACAGCCACGATGTCGCGTACACCACGGTCAACATCAGTCGCGACGGTGACGCGGCGGAGCGGCTTGAGCGCGAGACCGGCAAGCGCGGCGTGCCGTTTGTGCTGGTGAACGGCCGGCACTGGGTTGCCGGTTATCACCGCGACCTGCCGGGCAAGTTCGACCTCAGCAGATTCGCGCATGAACTGGAACAAGCGCTGCGCAGCCGATAGCCGCTTGTTGCCCCGCAGCGTCAACTGCGCTACACACGTGCCATGCCCTATGACACCCACGTGCGAGTGCGCTACGCCGAGACGGACCAGATGGGCGTGGTGTACCACAGCAACTACATCATCTATTTCGAAATCGGCCGCACTGAAGCCATGCGGCAGATCGGCATCACCTACGCCGAACTGGAACGCCGCGGCTTTGCGCTGGCAGTCATCGAGTCGTACGCCCGTCACACCGGCAGCGCGCGTTACGACGAACTGCTGACTGTGCGCACCTGGCTGCGAGAAGTTACGAAGACGCGGCTGCGGTTTGAGTACGAGGTCAGCCGGGAGGAGTCCGTTCTGGCAACGGGCCACACGGTGCTGGCGTTTCTTGACCTGAACAACAACATGCGGCCGGTGCGCTGCCCGCCCGATGTGCAGCAGTTGGCAGATCGGGCGCTTGAACCGTCGGCTTGAAGGACTGGCATCTTTTCCGCCGTCACTTCCCGATACAGAAGCGCGAGAAGATCAAATCCAGCACGTCGCCCGGCGTGTCGCTAAGCATGGCTTCATCCAACAGCCGCAATGCGCGCCGCACCTCTCCGGCTGCCGCCTCCGGCGGCACGTCGGTGCCAACCGCCGCCAGTACGATTGCCAGCGCTTCGCGGGACTTGCGCCGCATCTGGCTGGTCACGTTGCCCCCAGCGAGGTCAGCCAGTCGCGATGTTAGCTCGTCGCACAGCTCGTTCAGCCCGGCGCCGCTGGCGGCCGAGACAGCCAACTCGGGCAGGCGAACGGGGTTGCCGGTGGGGGAATCGCGCAAATCGCTCATGCTGTGAATCCAGATTGTTCGCGCGCGCACCGAGCCGTCCTCCCTCTCCAGCCGCTCGAACTCGAGCACGCATTCAGTTTCCTGGCCCGGGGCACATAGCAGCAGGAGGATGTCGGCTGCCTGCGCCCGGCTTCGTGCCGAGGCGGCAAAGCGCCCTCGGTCTGCATCCTGCCCGCCGACGCCGCTGAGATCGACCAGCTTCGCTTCTTGTTGTTTGAGCCGCAGCACGTGCTCGACCGCGTCGCGCGTGGTACCGGGCAGGTTGCTGACCAGCGCGCGCGTCCGGCCGGCAAGCGCGTTGAGCAGGCTGCTCTTGCCGGCATTCGGTGGCCCAAACAATGCGATTTCGGGTGTGTCGCGACGCGTGCGCATCGGGTCGTCGCCTGCGAGCGCGCACAAACGCCCGGCCCACGCTTGCAGGTCTGTGGCCAGTTCGCTCTCGGCGGCTTCGGCGTGCTCCTCTTCGCTGAAATCGAAGCTCAGCTCGTACCGCGCGCTGAGTGCTCGCAGTTCGTCTGTCAGTTCTTTCAGTTGCTTGGCGGAGTCGCCCGCGAGGTCGGCAAGAGCCTGCCGGCGCGACACCTCGTCGGTGGCTGTCACGAGTGCCAGGGTAGCCTCCGCCTGTGCCAGGCTCATGCGACCGGCCTCAACCGCGCGGCGTGTAAACTCGCCGGGCTCTGCATCTCGACAACCAAGCGCACGCAGGCGCTCTTCCGTTTCGCGCAGAATCTGCGGATGGCCGGGCAGCAGCAGCTCAAGTTTGTCTTCGCCGGTCAACGTTGCCGGTGCCGGTTGCAGCCAGGCGATGCAGGGGACGCTGCCCACAGGCAAGTCAAAGTGTTCACAAACTGTGCCGCGCCGCCATTCTGCACCAAGCAGCGATTGCACGACTCGCGAACACTCTGCGCCGCAAACGCGAAACATCGCAACGGTAGAGGCGCGCGCAGGAGTAGCCAGCGCGAAAACAGTGGAGGGATGTGTCGGAGCAAAGCCCATCGCAACATCGAACACCGGACAGCGTACGCTACTTTGCCGCGTGATAGGCGGGCTTTTCGCCATCCTTGACGTCAGACTTCTTCTTGGGCGGCGGCATCACACCCTGCTTGATCAGGTTGTGCTTGATCAGCTTGCTTTCGGCAATCGAATACACACTGGACACAATGAAGTACAGCGCAAACCCGCTGGCGAACCCGTAGAACAGAAGGCCCATGATCGGGAAGATGCACCCCATCTGGCGCTGCATGGCGGCTTGCTGCGGGTCGTCCGGCTTGGGCTGCATCTTGAACTGCACGATGCTCAGCACGATCCAAAGGATTGGCAGTATATTGAGCGTCAGAAAGCCGTTGTGCGCCAGGAAACTGAGCAGAAACGTGTCTCCGATATATGTGCTCACCGGCAGCGTGGCGTCGGGCAGGCTCAGGTCGTGAATCCAGAGAAACTCAGCCTGGCGCAGAAAAAACGCCGCGCCGAACGCCCGGTACAATCCAATGAAAATCGGCAACTGGATCAGCATTGGCAGGCATCCGCCCAGCGGCAGCATGCCGACGTTCTGCTCTTTCATCGCGGCGCGCGTCTCGTTCAGCATCTTCAACTGCGTGTCGCGGTCGGTCTTGCCCTTGTACTTTTCCTTGATCGCGTCGAGCTTGGGCTTAACTACCTTCATCTTCTGCGTGTAGGTCGCCATCGCCTTCTGCCCGCGATAGCTGAGCGGGCTTAGTGCAAAGCGCACGAACAGCGTCAGCAGGATGATCGCCAGGCCCGGCCCGACCAGGTTGGTCAGGATGCGCAGGAACCAGATCAGCGGGCTCGCGATCAGGTCAAAGAATCCGCTGGTAGCAAGTTCAAGCCACTGCTCGCCAATCTGCGGGTCCTGCGGCGGGTTGACGCGCCACGCCGCACCCAGCATGTCCTTGTCTCGCGGTCCGGCGTACAGGCTCATGCGCATCGCCTGGCGCCCCGGCTCATCGCCCGCGGCCGGTACCGCAAGCGGCGGCGCAACCAGCGAAAGAGCTGCGGTGCCGCCGACTTCGCCGACGGGCAGGATCGTGCCGCTGATGCGCGGGTCGCGCACATTGGGGTCATGGGCAAGAAACGCGAGAAAGTACTGCGTGCGCAGGCCATGCGCGATCAGGAAGCGATCTGCCTGGTCAATCTCGTCAAACTCACGGTTGGTGATCCAGGGTCGGTCAGTGATGCCCAGCTCGTTCAGGCGCTCCCTGGCTTCGCTGCCGATGTAGGCCGCTGTCGGCCAGTCCTCAAGGTCGGCGAAGCGCTTGCTTTCGGTGCTTCCGTAAAGGGCCACGCGACTGAACTCAGCGGCGCCCTTCATGCCGTCGTTGGTAATGCCGACGGGGCCCCAAAGACCTGCGATCTTCTCGCGCACGCTGCTGGAGTGGTTCTCGAAGGTAACTTCCACGTCGATGCGAAAGCTGTCGGGATGCAGCGTCAGCTTCTTGAAGATGACCGTGCCGTCCGACTCGCGGCCAGCCGTGCTGTCAGCGGGCGGAAACCGAAACGTCAGCGATTGTGTCTCGCCGGGGTTTCCGCGTTCATCCAGGTGCAGTTGCCAGCGCGACGTGTTGCGCAGCTCGTCGTTGGCATCCAGCGTCAGAGCAAGCGGCGCGACGCTGGGAGCATTCTCATTCCAGCGCAGCAGCTCCAGCGGCTCAAACGGCTCGATTGTGGGGTCGTCGGGCGTGCGCCACGACACGGTGTTGCCGCCCTGGTCGATGAACGCCAGTGAATCCAGCATGGCGCCGCGCTCGCTGAACGTCGCTGTCATGCGGCTGTTGGCCAGTTCGTGTTTGACTGCCGCTTCGCGGGCAATCGGGTCATAGCCGAACTCGGCTTCGGGCCGGGTGGCGACAGTGGTCATGCCTGCGGCGGGTCCGGTGCTGCGCAGCTCCGGCGGCTTGGCCTGAGGCTCTTTCTGCGGGTCAGCCGCAGTATTGGATGCCGGGGCGTTCGCTGCGGCCTGGTTGCCGGCGGGCGTGTTCTGCTTAGGCGGGGTAGCTGCGGGCGGAAACAGGTACGCCTGCGCGACGTAAAACACAACGATGATCAGCGTAATCGCCGCGATCATCTGGATCATGTCCTTCTTGTGCATTACCGATCCGCCTGTAACACCAAAGGCCAGAGGTCAGAGACCTGGGGCCGGGGAACTGCCAAGCCGGGTGCTGCCGTTCCCTGACCGCTAGGCTCTTGCCTCTGACCTCTTGAACGACTGCTGCACCCGTATAGACACGCATCCACAGCCATGCAAGCACTCGAACTACAGATATCAACCGAACCACCGCTGGGCGCCACGCTGACTGTGCCCGATGGCGCGATTGCCGCCGCGCTGATTCACCAGGGCGCCGGCGTGCACGACCGCGACGGCAACATGCACGCGGTGGGGTTCAAGAGCACGCTGTACAAGCGCGTGGCGCGAGTGTTTGCCGATCACGCCATTGCCACGCTGCGCTTTGACAAGCGCGGCCACGACAAACCAGCGCTGTACCCGCACACCTATTCGCTGCCTCAGCGCGTTGAAGATGCACGTGTTGCTTTGCACACGTTGCGCAAGCACGAACTCACCAAGCACCTGCCGGCCTTTCTGGTCGGCCACAGCGAGGGCGGACTTGTCGTCGCCAAGCTGGCAGAGACCGAGGACGTGCCCGGAGTCGTGAGCCTATGCGCGCCAGCGGGCAACGTGTTTGAGCTGGGGCGATTTCGCGCGCAGCGTGTGGCGGGTATGGCTGACGGTGCACAGAAAGCCAAGGCAGAGCTTACCGTGGAGTACTACGACCGCCTGGAGCAGGTTTTCAAAGAAGGCACCAGGTTATTGCCGGAACAGTTCGTGGAATTTGCAGTGAAGTATGAGGGGGCCGGCTATGCGGGGTGGGAGAGCTTCGATTGGCTGGCCGGCCACTGGGCGGACTACCTGAAGTCCGATCCGCCAAGGTACGGGCGGCGCATGCTGGTGATCCAGGGCGGAAGAGACGCGCGGCTGTATCCCGACAACCCGCAGCGCTGGCAGAAGTGGTGCGCTGCGCGTGAACTTGCCGACTTTCAGCTGATCGAGCATCTCGGGCACGACCTGAACGACGCCCGCCAAAAGGCGTTTCGCGTAGATGAAGAAGCTATTGCATCAGTATGTGAGTGGGTAGGCGAATTGGGGAGCTAGAGCCCCCGACGCAAGTCGGGGGCTCTAGTATTCTCGTTTGAGCGCGCTTACGCCGAGTGTTGCTTGAACTCAGGGAAGAGGTGCTGCAGGTACTCGCTCAGTGTATTGAACGTGGGGCCGTAGCCGCCCTTGTAGATGTAGAACTCGAGGTCGGTGCCGCATTCGCCTGCGTCCTGGTAGCGCTTGAGCTTGTCGCGCTCAAGCATGCGATCCAGCACGCGCTGCAGGTCGTCGTCCACGTTCGGGTTGTAGTGGCTGATCGGCGGGATCGGCTTCTTCTGCACGTTCTCGATGCACACCAGGGTGTCGTCGTCGGCGAAGATGTTGCGCCCGGCCAGCAGCTCATACAGCACCACGCCCAGGCTGAAGATGTCGCTGCGGCCGTCGGTCTGCTCGAAGGCGGCCTGTTCCGGGCTCATGTACTGAACCTTGCCCATCAGCACGTCGCCTTCTTTGTCCTTCATCAGGTTGCGTGCCTTGGCGATGCCGAAGTCGGTGAGCTTCACGACGCCTTCGGTGTCGATCATGATGTTCTTGGGGCTGACGTCGCGGTGCACCACGCCCAGCAACTCGCCCGCCAGGTTGCGCTTCTTGTGCGCGTACTCGAGGGCGCGGCACACGCGGCTGCAGATGTAGACGCACAGCTCGGTGGGGATGCGCTTCTTGTACTGGTGGTGGCGGTCGATGAACTGCTCGAGGTTCACGCCCTTGATGAACTCCATCGCCATGTAGTACTGGTGGCCGGCTTTGCCGAGCTGGTAGATCTGCAC
>CAZZBH010000113.1:0-11060 GCA_964652605.1 uncultured Planctomycetaceae bacterium | reverse complement strand
GAGCAGGCGGGCCTGCGCCCCGGCGACCGCGTGTACCGCGTGGTGCGCGGCGTGACGCCGCAGGACGTGCACAAACTGCGCACTGATGCAAGCGGGTTGCCCGACGAGGACATCCCGCTGCAGGAACTGCCGCTGGATGAAGCCATCACGCAGTTCCAGGGCACGGTCGGCACCACGGTGGGCCTGCAGATCTTCCGTGACGGCTGGCTGCTGGCGCGCTGGGTGCACCTGACGCACGCCAAGCCGGACTTTGAAGCCGTCACGCACGAGCTGCTTCCCGGCGGCATCGGCATGATCCACGTGGTTGAGCTGAATGCCGCGTCGCCTGCGCGCGTCAAGGACGCGCTGGCCGCGCTGCGCGAGGCCAAGGCCCGCGCGCTGATCCTTGACCTGCGCAACTGCGCGGGCGGCAGCATCGAGGCGGCAACGCAGGTCGCGGGCATGCTGCTGCCGCAGGACACGCTGGTCACCTTCAGCGCCGGCCGCAGCGAAGAGCTGGCACCACGCACCGAGCACCGCACCGCAGGCAAGGGCGACACCGAAACACCGCTGGTCGTGCTGGTCGATGGCGGCACAGCCGACGCCGGCGAAGTGCTGGCCGGCGCGCTGCACGAGCACAAGCGCGCGAGGGTGGCCGGGCTCAAGACCTTCGGCCGCGCGATCGTGCAGGAGCTGATCCCGCTCGACGCCCGTGAGCTGCAACAGGACCAGCGCACAGCCGCGCTGCTGCTGACCGTCGCGCGCTATCACGGCCCGGTAAGCGCGATGCCCTGGTATGACCGCGGCGTTGAGCCGGATACAGAACTGACGCCGCGGCTGTTCGAGGGCTGGGTGTACGACCAGTTTGAAGCAGCGACTGAGTCGCCGGTGTTTGCGGGCTATCTCGACAAGCTGATCAAGGACACAGAAGCCGCAACGCTGCACAAGCTGGCCCGGGGCGACGCGCGCAACCCGTCTGCATGGCCCGGATTGGATGAGCTGCACGCCGCGCTGAAGCTGCAACTTGAGAAAGAGGACCTGCGCTATCTGGTGCGCCGCGAAGTGCGCGAGCGGCTGCTGGCCAAGGGCGCCGACATCAACCAGGTCGATCTGCAGGAAGACAGCATGTTCACCGGCGCAGTGAAGGAAGCCGCCAAAGCCGCAGGCATAGATCTAAGCGAGATCCCCGAGTACACGATGTTGAGCAAGTGACAAAAGCCCCGGCCGGAAGGCCGGGGGGTCGCGGCGAAGTAGCCGCGACAGGCAGTTCGGACTACTCCTCATCCGGCGAGCGCGGCTTCCGCGTCCACGGACCACCGATGAACTCGCGATAGGCGCACCAACCAAGCGGAAGATCGGCAACCTCGGCGACCGTGGGGTCCAGCTTGAGAACCTCGCCAAGCCCGACAATCATCGCGTCATCATCCGATACGACGTCGCCGTGCAGAAACTGCCACCCGCCATCGTCCGCGTCGTGAGTAACCAGCAGCACAGGCCTGCCGGAGTAAACAACCTGGCGAGTGGTGAAGGTCGCACAGTTTCGCGGTTGATCGAATGGCCAATCGGTCACTGCTTGCGCCCACGGGGTCCTGGCGCATTCTCCGATGACGCGCCGAAACCACAACGACCCGCCACCCACCAACCAACGAGCGCCGGCAGGGCGAATCCGAACACGTTCAGGTTCGCGTGCCACGTCACCATCTCGGGGATCGTCAGCGTAGGCAACCCGCGCTGTGTGCCCCAGGCGTAGATGATCGCCAGCGTGATGGCTGTGCCGAGTGAAAGGTCCGAAATCACCAGCAGCACGCGCGACAGCGGCGGCAGGCCCGACCGCGGCCAAAGGGCAAGAAACAACTGCATCCAACCCAGCACAATCACGGCAGCGGCGTAGATGCACACCGCCACGAACTCAATCTGCGCGGGCAGGCCCTCGTTCGTGGTGACGATCCCGATTGCTACGAGCACGTTGCCGATCACCACACCGACGGCTGCGATTACGGGCAACCACCCCGGCCGCGCCGCTAATATCTGCCAAGCCACCACGTGCAGGATCAGCCCCGCAAACATCTGGTGCGCCGCGGTCAGCACCAGCCAGTAACCCTCAAACCCCAGGATGCGCCACCCGGCCAGCGAAGCCAGCGCGCAGACGCCGCTGACGGCAAAAAGAACCATGCCCCAGTCCGCCAAAGCGGCCGCGCGCCGCACACCCAGCGTCGCAACGCGCCAGACACCAACGCCACCGCAAAGCATGGTCACCAGCGCCCAGGGTAAAGCAAGCCAACCGGCGTAGCCGCGAACCTCAGGCTGAAAAGCAGCCACCAGCAACAGTGCCGCGGGCAACTGAAGCCGGTAAGCGAATCTGAACGCGAAGCGGACGTTGTGAAGCGGGCGAGCGCCCTGACCAAGATCGCGTGCAATCAACCCAAGCACCAAAGGCACATGCACCAGCGCACCCACCCAAACCAGCGCAACCTCCCACGAAGGCCGAAACCAAAGCAGGCACACCACCCAGACAACGCCGCCCACAACAGCCCGAACCGGCGCCGGAGCCGGGGTTGCGAGGGGCAAAGGTTTAGAACCCGACTCCGACGCCATCACAACGTTCTCAATACCTCGCCACCACCATCACCAGCACATCCCACGCGACGTGCGCGATGAACGGCGGCCAGAAGCTCTTCCACCTCACAGCCATCCACGACCACGCCGTGCCGAACACCAGCGCGGCAACCCACACCACCGGCGGCGCCCACGGCGTGTGCACCACCATGAACGCCACACCGCCCGCCACCGCAGCCCAGCCGTTGAGGCGCTGCGCAAACGGCTGGGTGACCGCTTGCCGCCAGACGATCTCTTCGCCGGTGATGACCCACAGCAGCAGCGGCCACATCTGCCACCCGGGCACGCTCGATAGCACGCCGTACATACTCTCGATGTCGTCGGCGAGGCCGGGCAGCACTTCGCGGATCACGATCACGCCGGCCCAACCGGCGAAGTACAGAACACCCGCCCCGACCGCGCCGTAGATCGCGTGCTTGCCCTCAAACCTGAACAGGCGCTTCCATTCAACCCGCACCAGCAGCAGCGAAGCGGGCACCATCACCAGGTAAAAGATCGAAAGCAGGTGCCAAAGGTTGTCCACCTCGCGCGAAAGCAGGTACATCAGGACAAGCCCGCCCAGTGTGAGCGCGATGGCTGCAACCTCGTTCTTATTGTCTTTCATATCAGTTCCGCTGAGGTGGCCACCGGTTCTCCGGATTCTTGCGAGCTTCGAGCCATCGTCTCGCGATCAGATTGAACTCAGATAGCTGGAGTACGTTCTGATACAGCTCGTACGTTTCTTCGGTCGGCGGGTTGGTTTCTGGGAGGTTTGGCCATCGTTCCTGAATCTCAGCGACGGTGTCCGGGCCCTCGGGAAGAACCAACTTTCCGCGCGAGTCGTATTCGTGAACACCTTCCGACACCACCCATCCAGACTTCGGATTCCCACGCGGCCCATGAAAGGAAGTGCTCCTCGTGCCAATCCACGAAGAGCGAACCGAACCATCATCGTCAAAGTCCCACGAGACCTTCAACCCGCCCTGTTCATGGAAGAAGTAGTCGCTCCAACTGTGGGCGAGCGGCGCCTCAACGACGAATCCCACGAACGAGTACCAGTGGTGAATGTCGCTGCAAAACCCTCGCCTGAAATCCAGGAAGATGCCACGGCGGTCCGGCAAGCGGATTGCAGCCCAGTCAACAGTCCGCTCTGAACTGCGCCAACCGGGGGACGTCGCTACGGCGGCGACGACCTGTCCGCTAGAATCGTACTCAATCAAAAGTGGGACCAACTGCCGGTCAAAGCCGGGGAGACTGGGCAACCGATGCTGTTTCCATACCTTGACGCAGGGCAATGCAGGCTTGACCTGCTGCTCACAATCGAGCGACAGCGTCAGATCTTCGTTGATGTTATACCCTCTCGCGAAGGCGATGCCGCCGTCGCGCAGCGAGCCCCCGGGCGAAAAAGCCCACGAGACCTGCCATTTGAGCCAGGAGTCCCACACCCAGTAGCCGCAAAGCCCAAGGACAATTACCAGCGCTAACCCGGCGGCCCGACGGCGAGTTGGTTTGAGCCAGCTCATGGCGCGATCCCTCCCAGCGGCCACACGATGCCAGCGAGTGGCACGGGCGTCTCGCCCGTGAGTAGTGCCAGGGGCATCTTGCCCCTGGGCACGGCCACGATGGCCGTGGCACTACTCATGCGCAGGATGCGCATGCCACTCAACGGCTGGCATGTTGCTTCGTCCTTCACAGGTTCGCTCCCATCGGCTTGGTTGCTTTGGCTGCCGTGCACCCGATCAAGCTACCGAGAATAGTGCCTACGATTGCCTGCGGCACGATGCACAACACAAGCAGTCCCCACAGGCCCATGAGCAGCGAGGCCAGCCAGGACACCTGCCCGACGATCATTGGAAACACGATCTCGCGCGCTCGATACATCCGCCCTCGTGCAAGCAGCAACACGGAAAGGGCCGCGGGCAAGGCCGCGCCAACGATGGGGCCAACCACGAATGCCACTTTCTCTCCATTCCCGGGAATCAGATCGGCCAACGCGAATACGCCGCAAGCCATCACAAACGCCTGGGCAAGGGGCATCAGGAAGGCGGCGGCCCAGACGGAGTCGCGCTCAAGCCGGGGCCGCGCGTGCGGGAGTGTCCTGCCTGGCGCGAGAAACCTGAATTGCGACGGGACGGCGCGGTACTCACCGCTGTCCCCAGGGCGGCGTTCGCCGCGGATTCTTCTGAGGGTTGTGACTGATGCGTTCATGGTCCACCTCGTCTTCTCAGTACCGTCAGGAAATACTGACGGATGCAGGTAAATAATCATGCCCGCCCTTTCGGCATCAGCTTGGCGAGCATGCGGAACGCTTTGGCCATGCGGCCGTGGCCCATGGCGAGAAACGCGTCGATCAGGTCAACAAACTCGTGCGCGAACCCGGCAAAGCGCGCGATGCGCTGTTGCAGCTCCTCCAGCTCCTTGCGCTCGCCGCCTTTGGTGCCCTTGGCGGCGCCCTCGGCAAAGCCTGCGGCTTCGTGCAAGCGCTCCATGACCGGCACGACCTCGCGGCGGCGGCGCTCGCGGATGGTGGTGTGGAACCAGGTCCAGGGATCCTGCTCGGCTTCGAAGAAGGTCTTGCGGTCGCCGGCCTTGTGGACGCGGCGGATCACGCCCCAGGCCATCAGGTCGCGGATGCTGGTGCTGGCGTTGCCGTGGGAGATCTGCAGGCGCGCGGCGATCGAGTCGATATCCATGGGCTCGGCCGCCAGGTACAGTAAAGCCTGCACGCGGCCGACGGATTTGTTGACGCCCCACAACGCGGAGATCTCGCCCCAGACTTCGATGAAGCGGTCTTCGACTTCGGTGCGTGTGTTCTCGGCGGCCATTTCAGTCTCGTCAGTTTTCTCTGACAATACAGTGCGGACTCTGATTGCGCAACCCCGATCCTGACCCAGGCCACCAATTTCTGACTCTTCACACAGCCCGGAAATTCGTAGAATAGACCGGCAGAATGGCGCCGCCCGCACGCAGGCGGCTTCCACCGGACGGCGGCAAACGCCGCCAAGCAAGGAGACCGGACTATAGACGCCCTGCAAGCCGCGCGCATCGCCGCCTCCGCATGCGCCGAAAAGAAGGCCGCCGACATCCGCATCCTCGAGGTGCGCGGCCTCACCATCGTCGCTGACTACTTCGTGATCTGCACTGCCGGCAGCGCAACCAACGCCCGCGCCATCGCCGACCACGTCACCCAGCAGATGAAGCAAGCCGCACAGCGCCCCGCGATCGGCACCGAAGGGCGCGAAAGCGGCTGGTGGGTGCTGAGCGATTTCGGCGACGTCGTCGTGCACGTATTCCAGGACGACGCCCGCCAGTACTACGCCATTGACCAGACTTGGGCCGACGCACCTGCCGTCGAATCCACCGAGGCGGCATAGCCGCGCCCTGACGGCCGGCCCCGGGCGCGCTAACCTGCACCCATGCGCGTTGAAATGGAATTCCTTGGCTCGGGCACCAGCAGCGGCATCCCTACCATCGGCTGTGACTGCTGGGTGTGCCATTCGGATAACCCGCGCAACAAGCGGCTTCGCAGCTCGGTGCTGTTTCGTGTCGGCAGCGGCGAGCACGAAAAGCGCCTGCTGGTCGATGCCACGCCCGACGTGCGCGTGCAGGCCCTGCGCGCCGGCTTGACCAGCATTCACGGCCTGCTGATGACCCACACCCACGCCGACCACTGCCACGGCCTGGATGACCTGCGCGGCTTGTACTGGGGCGGCGGCCGCAAACGCATTGACCTGTGGGCGTACCCCGAATCGCTGGAGGCGCTCAAGCGCAGCTTCGGCTACCTCTTCGACGAGGAATACGACTACAAGGGCATCGCGCGCTTCAACACGCACCTGTTTGAGCACGAGCCCTTTCAAGCCGCGGGCGTTGACGTCACTCCGATCCCCGTCGTGCACGGCAACATGCGGGTTGCGGGCTTTCGCATCGGGCCCTGCGCGTACATCACTGACACCAACGACGTGCCGGCAAGCAGCATCGAGAAGCTGCGGGGCGTGCGCGTGCTGATCCTGGATGCCCTGCGCCGCGCCCCGCACCCGACACACCTCAGTTTGGGCAAGGCTCTGCACATCGCTGAGCAAGTGGGGGTTGAGCGCGTGTTCTTTACCCATATCAACCACGACCTTGAGCACGACAGCATCAACGCGGAGCTGCCGGCCTGGGCGCGCCTTGGCTATGACATGCTGCGCGTGGCGGTCAGCGACAGCGGCATTGAAGTGATCGAGCCGGGCGAACACCGCAACCCTCCACCGGTGGCGTTCTGATGAGTGCCGACGTTCGCTGGCTGATTGAGGGTCGCCTTGCCATCCTGCCGCAGTTGCGTGGCGGGCAGCGGCTTGAAGACGAGATACGCGCCCGTGCGCAGCAAGGTGTTCAGGTGCTGCTGACGCTGCTTGAGCCCGCAGAAGAGCTCGAGCTGGGGCTGTTTGACGAGGTCGCGCTGGCTGAAGAACACGGCCTCGACTTCCTGCGCTACCCGCTGCCGCCGGCGGGCGTGCCGCGCTCGCCCGAGCTGTTCGCCGCCGTGATCCGCGAGCTTGCCGACAGCGGCAAATCCGTTGGTGTGCACTGCCGCGCCGGGAGCAGCCGCTCAGGCCTTGCCGCCGCGGCGCTGCTGGTTTGCCTGGGGCATGAACCCGACGCCGCATTCGCGCTGGTTTCGCGCGCCCGCGACATGCCTGGGCCCGACACGGCCGCCCGGCGCGAGTGGCTTCTCCTGCATACCCCGCTTCTGCGGCCGTAGCTTGCCCGCGTCGCCCCTGTGCCTTACGCTTGCGCCCATGGCCCGTGAAGACCATGTCCTGGTTGACCAGTCGCGCCCGACGGGTTGGCGCGGCTGGGTTTATCGCACACAGGTGCATTTCGCGGTGGCCCTGGCGCGCACGTTCTTGTTCTGGCGCATCCGGGGCGCGGAAAACATTCCCCGGCAGGGCCCTTTGCTGGTGGTGGCCAATCATCCCAGCTACCTGGACCCGCCGACGCTTGTGGCGCTGATGATCTACCACGCCGATCGGGATGTCTCGATCATGGCCTGGGACAAGCTGTTCAAGGTGCCGCTGGTGAGCTTCTTTACGCGCACCTACAAGGCCTACCCGGTCAATCGCGACAACCCGGGGCGCGGCCCCTACGTCACCCTGGTCAAGATTCTGCAGAAGGGAGGCGCGGCGGGCGTGTTCCCTGAAGGCTCGCGCAGCCACGGCCGCCTGATGGGGACCTGGAAGCCGGGCGCACTGCGGGCAGCGTTTGCCACGCGGGCGACGATACAGCCGATCACGTTCGTGACGGTGGGCGAGTTCTGGCCGCGCGCCAGCCTGGTGCCGCGCTTTTTTCGGCAGCACGAGATTGTGGTGCACCCGCCGATTACCGCCGGCGAATACATTGCCGACATGCCCGAGGGCGCGCGCGAGAAAGACCAGCAGGAGAAGCTCGCGGCCCGCATTCGTGAGATCATCAATGCCCCGATTCTTGAGCGGCAGCAGCGCTATGAGCAGCACATGCAGGCCCGCATCGACGCGGCTGACCCATGGCGCAGGCAGACGCAACCAGCTGAAGCGCGGCGGCAAAGGCGCGAAGCCGCCCGGCAAATGCTGCAAGGTTAGAGGCCATTCCGCACAAGGCCGGGCAGCCATTTGGCCGATAAGAGGGCATGGCAAATGGGAAGGTTTCCCCCTGCTTGGGGGGAGGCCGTTTATGTATAGTCTGCCCCCCTTATGGAGGTTGGGATGAAGGCCAAGCTGACATTCCTGTTGTTGCTGACCGCACTGGTAATCGCCGGGTGCAAGACCGTCGAGACAAGGACGCCCGAGTGGGGCGAAACCTACGCCGACGTTGTGCTGCCGGCCAATTACGTGCCGCACGACAACCCGCCCTATAAGCGCCAGGACAGCGCCGACGGCAAGCGCATCTACGGCCGCTACAGCCTGCGCAGCAAGGGCGACGGGTTTGACGACCCGCGCAAAGTGCTGGATTTCCTCAAGGGCAGCATGGCCCACGACGGGTGGGAGCTGATGCTGGAGAACCTGGACGAGGAAAAAAGCACCATGATGGCGCGCTTCAAGAAGGGCGACGACCAGGTCGTGCTGACCATGACGCCCGACCGGCGCGTCCAGGGCAGTGAGCGCTTCAGCATTCTGACCGTTGAAATGAACCCGAAGTTCTGACCCAGACTGACGCAGGAGCACATGGTCCGTACCACTATCAAAGGCAAGAAGGGCAAGCCGCTGGCCGCAAGCAAAGACGCGCGCCGCGACGTGTTGCCCCGCACCGGCATGGGCCTGGGTGCCACATTTGTTGACAGCGCCAGCAAGTTCCTGGCCGGTTACGGCAAGATCCTGGGCCCGGCGCTGTTTATCGTAATTGCCGGCTTCTTTATCGTTTACTTCTGGACTTCGCAGCGCAGCCTTTCTGAGCAGCAGGCCAAGAACAAGATCGACCAGGCCTCAATGAAGCCCAAACTTGAGGAGCTTCGCGGCGGCATGGAAGTCGTGATTGCCGAGGCCGAGGGCGACGATGCCCTGGTCGCCTACGCCTGGTATCGCTACGCCGTGCGCGCCTACCAGCTTCTTGAGCGCCCCTACAAGATGGAGCAGTTGACCGAGGTGCTGGGAGTGCTGGGCAAGGCGCGCGACACGCTGGCTGAGCATGAGCAGCACGCTTCGTGGCACCGCCACGTTTCGGGCCTGCACGCGCGCCTCGATGCAGACCTTCAGTTCCTGCAGAACCCCGACAACAGCAAGCTGCTGCCGTGGGATCATCACAGCAAAGCCGACAAGCCCGAAGTCCGGCTTGTCACCGGCGAAGGCGACGACCCGCTGGCGAAGAACCCGATCATCGTGTACGTGACCAGTGTCGGCACTCTGCGCGTCATACTGTATCAGGACGCCGCGCCCAACGCCGTGGCGCATATCGTCAGCCTGGTCGAGGAAGGCTTCTACGACCGCAGCCAGGCCTCGGCGCTTTCCTTCAGTAACAGCTTCAACCCGACCGGCTTGTTCAAGGGCGCGACCGTGATCAGCGCGGGCCGCCTGGGCCGGCCTGTCGGCGTCGAGCTGGAAAAACCCACCACCGCCGAAGAAGGCGACGACGTCGATACCGTGGCGGTGGCCAACCCCTACAGCATCAATTACCAGGGCGACAGCGCGCGCCCCTTCAGGATGGGCAGCTTCGCGCTTGCCCGCGACCCCGACGAGCCTTCGCGCGCACGCACTGAGTTTTTCATCGTGATCGAGCCCAGCCCCTCGATCGGCCTCAATTTCAAGCCGCTGGGCGAAGTGCTGGACGGCGATGCCGGCATGCAGGTTGCCCGCCGGTTGCACAACGCGGACATTTACTACGCCTACGTTGAGCAGAAGCGCAAGGACACCGAGTACGTCCCGACGGTGTACTACGACGGGTGGCCGGTGCCGCGCAAGAAGATCGACAAGGTGCCTGACCCGGCACGCTTCAGCAATCTCGAGACTGAGGTGGTGCCCGCCGACAGCAAGCTAAACCCGCTGGTGGTCTTTGAGCTGGAAGACGGCGACATCGTCCTCGAGCTGTTTGAAGACATCTGCCCCAACACAACCGCCAACTTCATCAACCTGATTGAAGAGCGCTTCTACAACAGCGACTGCGAGTTCTACCGCGTTGAGGGCACGGGCGTTGACGTCTCGGAAATCTACAAGGGCGCCGGAGCGCGCATCATCCAGGGCGGGTACGACCAGTCGCAGTCGCGTGAAGGCTATGACTACGGCATCCGCAACGAAGCCGTCGATAACCCGATCTACAAAGCCGCCGGCCTGGCAAACATCCGCGGCACCGTGGCCATGGCGCGCACGGGCCAGCTTGACAGCGCCAGCACCGAGTTCTTCATCAATCTGAAGGACTATGCGCAATGGGACAGTGAGACCAGCCCGTACTGCGTGTTCGGCGAGGTGATCCACGGCCTTGAGCTGGCAGCGAAGGTTGCCAAGGACGACGTGATCAAGTCGGCCAAGGTCATCCGCAAGCGCGACCACGCCTACGTGCCGGAAGTCCGCTACAAGGACGGCGGAGGTTGGGTGGACAAGAAGCCCGTAACCCTGCCCGAAGACAAGCCGGCAGAAGAAACCGCCAGCGAAAGCTAGGCGGCGACTGCGCAAGCAACCACAGATGCACGCAGATGGTGCGCCCTGGGACTTTGGGTGCTTTGCTGATTCGCTGCGGTTAAACGGCGAACCGCCGAGACGCCGGGACGCTGAGAACCGCAGAGACAACACGGCTTTTCTGTTACTTCACGGCAGTTCTCTGCGCCTCTGCGCCTCTGCGTTGAGCCTTATGGACTCGCCGATGCGCGGCGGAACCGTTGGTGCTTTGCTGATTCGCTGCGATTAAACGGCAAACCGCCGAGACGCCGGGACGCTGGGAACCGCAGAGACAACACGGCTTTTCTGTTACTTCACGGCAGTTCTCTGCGTCTCTGCGCCTCTGCGTTGAGCCTTATGGACTCGCCGATGCGCGCCAATTCAACG
>CAZZBH010000112.1:0-11204 GCA_964652605.1 uncultured Planctomycetaceae bacterium | reverse complement strand
GCGGCCACACGCGGCACTGTGTGACATGGTCGCCCTTGGCGTAGCGGAAGACCGGCCAGAATAGGTCCAGGATTGTGGTGTCGGTAAGATCGGCGCGCGTGTAGCTGAACATCGGGTAGTTCAGCAGAAACAGCATGCTGATGTTCAGCGTGACTTCAGATCGCTTCATGCCGAAGAACGGATAGACCATCAGCGCTTCACGCGGATACTTGCGGTCCATGGCTTCGCGGTCGTAGCGGAAGATGGGCCACAGCACCGTCCAGCGATCGGCAACCGGGATGTTCTTTGTGCCGCCCGTGATTTCGTCGGGCACCTCACGCCACACCTCGGTGCGCGAAAAGAACGGCATCACGCCGTAGGTGCGGTAGCCGGGGCCATAGCCCCACTTCACGATCGGAAAGGGGAGGTAGTAGGTCGTGCGGCCCTGGCGATGAAGCTCAACGTACAGCGGAAACATGACAAAGCGGACTTCGTCGTTGCCGAACATGCCCTTCAGGTTGCCGCCAAAGGGCGCCACGGCGAAGTGCGAGCCTTCAATCGTGCTCTCGCCGCCGAACACCAGCGGAAAGAAGAAGTAGTCAAGCTCGCGGTGGCCCGGCGAGTAGCTTACGTCGTTCCACCAGAAGAACGGCATCAGGTGAACCTGGCGCTCGCGGCGGCCGGCCCAGCCCTCTGTGTTGCGCTCGCGCCAGCGGCCGATGGGGTAGAACAGCAGCCGGTCTTCCTCGGCGCGCGCCGGTGATTCCGTGTAGCTGTAAAAGGGCCGCACTGTGCGCTGCACAAACCCGTCGGGGCCGTCCTGCCGCTCGTACAAGGGGCCCAGCGCGCGTGAGCGAACCGTGCCGTCCATGCCCACAGATTCGCTGAAGAACGGCCAGGCGTGCGTGCGCGTCGGCGGACGGTCACCGCCCACGGCACATCCAGCCGAAAGCAGCGCAACCGCAAGCAACCAGGTCCCAACCCGCATGCCGACGTTCTATGCCGAGGGGAATGATTTATAAAGGGGGTCAGGCCACCGCGGCGGTTGTCTCGGGAATTCCCGCAATGAGGAGTATGCCAAGCGATAGAAAAAGTCGGCATTATACTTGCGTCGTCGTCGTCGTCGTATAGTGTTGTTCTTCACATTTTGAAGGAGGTGGTCCATGCTGTATCGTAGGCTGTTCGGTTGGGCTCTGAGCGGTGTGATACTCGGGGTGCTGGCTCAGACCATTGTAGAGGCGACCGCTATCGCCTGGCTGTCACCGGGAGCTCATCAGAACACTGTATCTGCCGGTCCACATGTAGTGCTCTTCCCCCACGCTGGAGTACAGGCGCAGGGGGTAGACCATATGATCGCCGTCGTCAACGACGTTGACGACAATCCCTTGAGCACAGGCTATACCCTGCTGGCACCGGATGATGACGACGCAGCCGACGCCTCATCGAAACAAAACACCAACATTAACGCATCCGGCGGCGGGCCTGATGGGTTCGAAGTGCGTGTGCATTGTTCGGCCGGGCTTTCCGTCAGGGTCGTTGCAGGCGGAAGTCTCAATAATCCGCACACGGGAACGTACAAAACCTGGGCAAAGGCGTCATACGAGTACAATTTCGGTGTGGGGGTGGCTGTCGGTGGCGGATCGATCGAAGCAAGCTACGAAACTGGAGTACTCGGGAGCAATTTAACCGCGACAATCGCATATTGCTCCGATCAGAATGATACGAGCCAGCCGCTGAAGATCCAAGGCATGGTATTCGTCACGGGATTCGAACACGAGTGCAAGGCGGAGGCCACGTTGTCTTCACATTACCAAGACATCGTCCAGGTCGGTGCGTGGTCGATGTCAATCTTGACGTCTCGGTCTATTGAAGTGTGGGACATGAGTACATCGCCGCCGTCTTTGGCGACAGACGGACAAGGCCAGGACGCCATCATCAAACTGAGCTAGACATGACACAGCAGACCGTATCACGTAGGCGGACGCGAACGCGAACGCGAGCCATTGCGGTGGGGGTCGTGTTTCTACTGGCGGTGGTTTTAGGATTTCTGTTGCCGATTGGCCTTGAAGTGCCCGAACCCCTCCCGGGTTACCCGGCCAAGGCATCCGTTGGTGGCGATTCAGCTTCCACAAACGGCCAGAGCATCAACCCTTCCGTGCTGGATGCACACGAGGAAGGTGACGGTGTCACGGAGGAGTTTGGAGAGCGAGTTGTTGTCGTTACCTTTCGCGACGCCAGAGGGAATCCAGTCGATGCGCTTCACGTAAAGATTCGGGCGCCCGCAGACGATCAAGCGTTGAAGGGCGGCATCAATTTGACCACTTGTCCAGACGGACAGGTCCGGATCTCCGCAACCGACGCAACGCCGGTTGAAGTCGAACTGGTTGATCAGTCATGGTGTTATGCATGGCGCAAGCCGGACGAGGCGCTGTCCCGCAAGACCAGAATCAGTGGCGCCAAGGACGCGATACTCAAAGTAAGGAGAGTGAACACCATCTATGTGCATGTTCGCTATGCGGATGGTGTTCCATACTTAGGCGCAGTTCACGCCCTTGGAGAGCCGTCTGGAATCCAGGTTTTGGAGGTTGGGGAGGACGGCAGCACCTCATTTCTGCCGGGTGTTCGGTGGTCAGAATCCGTCCTGCGAGTGTTGTCCCGGCGGCCGGGCTTCAAGAGTGCGAATTTCGACTTGCCTATAGCGGATGAAGCGCGCAAGTATGATTTCGTTCTTCCGTATGACGACGACGGGCAAGGCGGGGTCAGCATTGACTTGTCAGGGTTTATCCCCGTGCAAAGAGTTAACTTGGTTATTTCGCCGGCTGAAGCCACCGTTCGCGGGTTGCGAAAACTTGCCGAGGTGGGAATCTCGACCGATCGCCAGTACAACTCCACTTTGTTGCCCCCCGGCGCTTACGTAATAAGGGTGTGGGACGCGACCATCGAGACCGGCAGGCAATACAGGGCAGATGAGCCGATCGTGGGCAAGAGTTGGTCAGCCAACGTTGAAGTGAATGCGAATCAAGTTACACGGGTTCAAGCCATTCCATCCATGACTTGCGGTGTTCGTGCCGTGATTCTCTACGACGACGGCACTCCTTGCAGTCCGGCGGCGCTCTCGTCCCGACGCGACTATCCGCTGAGTTGGGGATTGATCAACGATCCCGGCGGCACATATTCAGCGGCACCGCGACCGATGGGATTCTCCGACGCGGATGGCCGAGTGGTTGTCTATGGGCTGAATCGTACCGAGGAGTTGATTGTAGAGGCACAGGGATGCGCGCGACAGGTCCTGAGCGTTGCACTGACGCCCGGCGAAGTAACAGACATCGGCAGGGTCTTCCTTCGACGAGCCATCGGAACGCTTGTGATTCGATTACTCGGTACAGCAGCCCCGGAAGGTCAGTATCGAGCGACACTAGTTGACCCTTGGCATGGCGGCGTTCTGAGCCGACATGAATTTCAAGGCGATCAACTTGAACTCAACCATCTCGAGATCATGTGGTACAACGTGCGCGTCGAGGCATTGGACAGTCCCCTCATCACCAACGCGCAGAACGTGAAGCTGGCAGCAGAGGCTCCGTCAGCGGAAATCGTATTCCAAATGCGGCAAAAAAAGCAGTGATTGCAGTCCCAGGACTGACCCCATTCGGCCTGGGTGAACTCCAGGATGCGCCGAAGAACGGTCGTAGCGGGGCAGGCCGCCATCACGCCGCCAAGACTGGCGCTACATCAGTGCGACGGTCTGTTGCAGTCGAAGGATCGGAGGCACCGACCACGGATTCGAAGTGGTCGGTGATTTCGTCGAGCACTTCGTGAAACTCTTCGCGCGATTCGACGCGTGTCATGCGGGCGCGGAATTGCGCGCTGCCCGGGACTTCTTTGATGTACCACGTCGCGTAGCGTCGCACGACCTGGCTGGCGCGACGCGCGTCAAACGATTCCAGCAGCATCTCAAAGTGCTCGCGCAGCACAGCCAGCCGCTCAAGCGCATCGGGCATCGGCGTCACGACGCTGCCGTAGCGTACCGTTTCGTCGATCTCGCGGAACAGCCACGGGCGGCCCCAGCAGCCGCGACCGATCATGATACCGTCGCATCCGGTCTGCTTGAACACGCGAACGGCGTCGGCGGGTTCCTTGACGTCGCCGCTGGCGATTACCGGGATGTTGACGGAGGCTTTCAGCTCGGCTGTGCGGGAGTGGTCCGCCACGCCGGTGAACGACTGCGCGCGCGTGCGCGGATGGATGGTGATGGCGACCATGCCCGCTTTCTCCGCCATTCGGGCGATCTGCACAAAGTTCAGGCAGTTCTCATTCACGCCGGCGCGGATTTTCACGGTGACGGGGATTTTCACGGCGCCCACCATGGCCTCAAAGCACTTGGCGGCGCGGTCCGGATATGCCATGAGCGCGCTGCCGGCCCCGCACTTGCCGATCTTGGGCACCGGGCACCCCATGTTCAGATCGATGGTGTCGTAGCCCTCATCCTCAGCCATGCGGCACGCTTCAGCCAGCCAGGCCGGGTTGTTGCCCGCGAACTGGATGCCCACGGGGCGCTCGTCTTCGCGGTAGTATTTCAGAGTCATGGTCTTGCGATTGTGGTGCAGGTAGCTTTCTACCTTCAGCATCTCAACATAGGTAAGCCCCGCACCATAGCGCTTGCACAGCACGCGATAGGCGCGGTTGCTGATGCCGGCCAGCGGCGCGGCGACCAGGTTGTTCTTGAGTTGCAGGCTTCCGTAGCGCAGTGGTTGCAAGGCGTAAACTCCGGCTGTTTCAACAGTTAGCGCAGTCAGTATCCCACAGGCAAGGTTGCGGTCAATCCGGCGCGCGAAAGGAAATCTGAAGCAGGTTGCCCGCATATCGCGTAGAATAGTAGGTCGCTCAATGGGGCCCGACTGGAGACAATGGATGAGATACCTCGTGGTGGGATGTCTGGCGACAGCGCTGTTTTCGTGCGCGGCGGCGGCGCAAGGCATGAGTGTCCGCATAGCCGGGCCGGATCGATCGGTTGAAGTCTCGCAGGGCGGCGACGTCGTACGCATCCGCAAAGCCGACCGCAGCTTCCGCTTCACGCGCGAGGCCGACGGCAGCATTGAGGTCCAGATCAGCAAAGGCAAGGAGGCTGAGATTCGCCGCTTTGGTTCGATGCAGAAACTTCGCGAGTCCGACAAGGAACTCCACGCCGAGCTTCAGGCTTCTCAACTCAAGGCGCACGGCCAAGCCGCGGCGGCTGATCCGGCGCAGGATCGCGGCATGGGCGACGGCAACCTTCGCGGCAGCGGCGACGAAGCCTTCGCGTTTCTGGACGCGCTCGAGGGCGTTGTGTTTGCCGACGGCGACCTGACGGACGAAGAGCGGGCAAACCTGAACAGCCGCGCACGTGAAAAGCTGGAAGCCGAGATGCTCAAGTTGCTTGAGCGCGAGCGGCGCAACGCCCGCGGTGAAGGCGCCGAAGACGCGCAAGTTTCACTGGACATTCGCAGGAGCCGCTATCGGGCAAGCCTGAGCGCCTTGGAGCGCGACTTGATTTACCGCACCGGCGAGCTGCGCGTGCCGGGCGGCGAGCGCTTTGCATCCACGCTGGATGAACAGGATGACCGCGTGCGTGAGTTCTTCGCCAAGCTGCACGACCGCGTGGACGACGGGCTGCCGGAGGCATGGCCGCAGGCGCTGGAGGACGGGCGCAAGTTCCATGCCGGGCACTCGGCGGACCTTGCCAAGTGGGCCAAAGAAATCGGCGTCACCGCCAAGGTAATGGACATCCCGCGCCGCATCACGGAGATGAAGAAGCAGCTGCGCAACCGCCTGCGCCGCATCCGCAAGCAGACCCGCGACCCCATTGAGTCACAGCTTGACGACCTGGAAGAAATGCTGCTCGAGAGCTACGAGAACCTCGAGGACAAGGTCCGCGACACACCGCCGGCTGCCTGGAACGAGCTGCTGGCCGACGCGGAGAAGTATTTCGTGCAGTACAGCAAAGACCTTGACCGCTGGGCGCGCGAAGCCGGGATCAAAGAGTCGGTGCCCTCGCCGCTTGAATCCATTGAGTCACTGCGGGCCGACCTGCTTGATCGCGTAGAGCAGCTTCGGCGGCTGGCGGGCGACAAACACGAGAAGGAGCTTGATGAGCTCAGAGATGGCATCAACGACACCTACGCGACGCTGAAAGAGCGCGTGCTGAACCAGGACAAGAAGAACTGGGATGAACTGCGCGGTGAAGCGGAGCGGCACTACGAGATTTACGCCGCCTCGATCCAGGTCTGGCAGCGCCGCATTGAACTTGGTTCCGCGCCCGAGCGCTCGCCTGACCAGGACGTCAAGCTTGAGCCCGGCGAGCACATGGACATCATTGAGGGCGTGCGTGTCGCGCGCCTGATGCCTCTGCCGCGCCAGCAGCTTGGACTCGACAACGGCTTGAGCGTCAACGAAGTCGTGGACGCTGACAAGGGCCTGCCGCGTGCCGGTGTGCAGGTTTACGACATCATTCTCGAGATCAACGGCACACCGGTGGACAGCCGCACTGACCTGCGTAAAGCGGTCAAGGCGGTGGAAAGTGGCGCCGAGTACACAGTCAAGGTTCTGCGCAAGGGCGAGCGCAAGGAGCTGAAGGCGACTCGCTGATGCAGGTTTGACCAGGCGGGGCCGGGATTGCCCGGCCCCCTTTTTTTTGCGCCGGCTTGCGCGGGGTTGTTCGTCGTTAGAATGTCGGGGCAGGAGAGACGCAATGCCGATTCAGAAGCTGGACGATCAGCCGCCCGCCGAAGCCGCCTACTACGAAGGTTACCAGCGCGGGCACACCGACACCGCGCGCATGCTTGCCCGCCGCAGTTTGATGTACCTGCTGGTCGGGATGTTCTTTGGCGGCGGTCTGCTGTTTCTGGTAAGCAACACCGGCGTGCTGGACCGGCTTGGCAGTGGCCAGGTCGTAGAGGACCCGGCATTGACGCAGGAAAAACCCAAGGAGTACGTCAAGGCGATTGAATGGGCCAAGCGTTTCACCGTAGGTATCGTTGCCCAGTCGATGGCTGGCAGCAGCTACTACCGCCGCCTGCGCGCGCCAGGGCAAAGCCACGTGGGCAGCGGCGTCATTCTGAGCGAAGATGGCTACATCCTGACCAACGCGCACGTGATTCCCAGCGAGGCAAGAATCTCCGTCGTACTGGGCGATGACCTGTACGAAGCCCGCTTTGTCGGCCACCGCCCGGAGTACGATCTGGCAGTCATCAAGATCAAAGCCACCGGGCTGACGCCGGCCTCGCTGGGTGACAGCGACAAGGTGGAGCAAGGCGACGCCGTCGTCGCCATCGGCAGCCCGCACGGCCTGTTTCACACAGCTACCGAGGGCATCATCAGCTACGCGGGCCGGTTCAGCGACCAGCCCCGCAGCCGTGTGCGCAACTATCTGCAGACCAGCGCGGCGATCAACCCCGGCAACTCCGGCGGCCCGCTGATTGACCTGACCGGCCGTGTCATCGGCATCAATACCTGGAAACTAGCCGGGCAAGGCCAGGAGGCCACCGACGGCATCGGATTTGCCATACCGATCAACACCGCGCGCCGGGTGGCTGAGACCATCATGGGCAGCGACGACGCCACACGTGACAGCACCATCAGCAGCGTCCCGCGCAGCCTGGGCAGCGCGTACCTCGGCGTCGAGATTGACCCCACCTATCGCCCCGAGGACGAGGTTGCAGGCGCGCTCGTGCACAGTGTGGTTATCGAAGGGCCGGCTGAGCGCGCAGGAGTCACGGCAGGCGACGTGATCGTTGATGTAGGAGGCAAAGACATTGACGGACTCGAGGCGTTGCGCCAGGCGCTGGCAGGCATGCGGCCCGGCGAGACGGTCCAGCTTACGCTGGTACGCGCCAACCAAAGACGGACCATTGAGGTCACACTCGGCGAGTAGTGCGCCGACGCCACGCCAGCATCCCAGCCATCAACACCCACGCGACCGCCACCCCGCCGGGCGCGATTGCACAGCCGCCGCCGCGGTCATCTTCACCGTCGTCGTTGTTGTCTGAGCCGCCCGGTGGGCCGCCGCCCGTGCCCGCGGCGCGCGGCAGGATTTCCACAGCGGCTGTGCCGACTTGCTGACCGTTCGCGCGCGCGACGAGGCTGGCGGTGCCGGTTGTTGTGCCGGCGACAAGGTCAATCGTCCACCACCCGTTGTCTGCGTCAAATACAGCCGCGATGCCGGACTGGCCGTTGGCGCTGCCGTTAGCCAGCGTGCCGCGCGAAGTATCGACGGTGACGCTGGTGGATGCGTCGGGGCGCAGATTGTTTGCGCCGTCGCGAATCTCGATGCGCACGGGTATGCGGTCGCTACCGTTGGCATTGAGCGTCTTTTCGAGCAGCACGATGCGGCTGTTGCCAGTGGACAGCGCGCCGTAGTGCACCACCTCGATCGTCTGCGCGATCTGCACACCGCCGATGCGCGCACTGTAGAGCTTGCGCTGGGCGGTCGCCAGCGCCGGAACGAGAAAGTCGAAAGGCGCTGAGGCCGTCTGAGACTGCATCACGACAGGCGTCGCGCCGGTGACGTCCAGCAGATCAACGGTGAATACGGCGGGCGCAATGATGTCGCGGCTGAACACATTGCGCGGCGTGACTGACAGCGTGAAGTTTCCGCCGCTCACGGGCACGCCTTTGGTGCTTGACTCAATGCCGCTGGCGACGGCATCTGCGCCCGCGGGCTCGCCCGAAAGCTCAAGCATGACGACGTAGCGGCCCTGGGTGAGGCCGTGGCGGCTTTCCACCTTGAAGAAGTAAGTGCCCGGGTTGGCGAACGTATGCGTGAACTCGCAGTCAAAATTGGCGCCGTTGAGGTCACGGGCAATTTCGTCGATGTCGTTGGCGGAAGGAACGTAGTTGGGATGGCTGGTGTCCGGGCTGACCAGCACGGTGCTGCCGTTGGTGCCGTACAGCGTCAGCGTCGGGTTGAGTGAACTGCCGAAGCCGTCCGCAATGACGCGAACAGTTGCCGACTGCCCCGCCTGCGTTGTGGTGAACTGATACCAGTCCTGGTCTGCCGACGGACTGATGGTGGCGACAGCCGCCTGTCCGGCGGCGATGGTTGTGGCGTCGCCGGCGTCGTCGTCATCCTCAAAGGGGTTCTGGTTTGGCCCGGGAAGGGCAATGTTGATGCCGGATACGTTGCCGCCGGGCCCGACCCCGATCACAGCGGGTGCGCCAACCGTGCCGACGCCGACGCCGTGCAGCACCGGATAGAACGACGTGAACGCGTTGGAGTAGTACGAGCCCAGGCGTGAGCGCTCCAGCGGGATCGCCAGTGCCACGTAGTTGCCCGGTGGCACGTTGGCGATTTCGAAGCTGCCTGCGGTGTAGGGGCCGGCTGTGCCTTCGCTGACTGCGCCGATCATGGTGCGGCCGATGGCAATATCAATCAGGATGACTTCGACGCCGAACGAAGGGTTGCCGCCAGAAGTCACGCTGCCGCTTACTTTGCCAAGAGTGGGGTCGGTGACGTCGGAGCTGGTGTGGTCGCGGATCATTGGCGCGCGGTCATCGGCGCGCAGCACCGTCTGGTTGATCAGCCCCGGGACCGACGCGTAATACAGCGAGCCGCCGGCGACCTGTGAGTGGTCAAGGCCCAGGAAGTGGCCAATCTCGTGCGTGACGACGTTCTCGATCATGGCACGGCCCAGAATGCCCTGCGTGCCGTTGGGACCCAGCGTGTCCCACGAAAAGTCGCGGTCATTGAGCTCCATGTCCACATCGACGATGTCCGCGCTGGTCGTGTCAAACGTCGTCACAGTCACCGCGAACACACCCGCCGAAATGTTGCTGCCCACCCAGCGAATCATGTTGCGACCATCGTTGGCGTTGGTTGTTGCGTCAGTGGCGGCGCCGGCAAACTGAAAGTCGATTTCGCTTTCGTGAATGTTGCGCCAGGTGGCAAAGCTGTTCTGGATCGCCTCGAACTCGTTGATCGGGCCCTGAAAATTGTCGGCGTCGGCGCAACCGAAGTCGCCGATCTCATACAGCACACGGCGATTGGCGATGTTGGGCCGCTGCTCCACGTTGTTGAGATCCCAGCGCACGGGCAGACCCTGTCCCGGCTGACCAGCCGGCACGCGAATGCTGACGTAGCCGTAGGCATCGCTGCCGGCGGCAACCAGCAGCGCAAGCATGACCGCGGCAAGCAGCGCGGCGCGGGCCAGAATCGCGGTCTGGTGAAGTGCGCGCAGGCTCATTCCTCGCGCTCCTTGCGTGCATTGGCTTGCGCCTTGACGCGCTCCGACACGCTGGCCTTCAAATTGGCAAGGCTGTAATCATGCACTGATTTGTCCAAAGCCGGTTGCAGCGTTTTCGCATCGACAAGCGTCAGCCCGGTAAAGCTGTTGCGTGCGCGGCGCACGCCGTTGACATCGCTGACGGCAAAGGCGCCCTGGACCATGCCGGTAAGCCGGTAGCGGTCGTCGTCGTCCTTCCAGAGGAACAGCACGTACTCATCGCCCTCGGCGAATGTGCCGGAGCCCGCAACGTGCTGCCCGCGATTGCCGACCACGCCGCCGCGTGTGACAAACTCGCGCTCGGCTTTGTGTACCCCCTTGAGTGTTTCGCTGACCGAGATGTCGTAGTGCGTCCAGATGCCCGTGTTGCCGGCATCCCACTTCGCGCGCGATTCACCGACTTTGGCGATGACGATCAGATCGGACTTGTCGGTCAGCGTTGGCAGATCCAACTTGACTGCCATCGTGGCTTGAAGCGTGCCGGCAAGGGTCAACAGCAACGCCAATGCAACTGGACGAAACATAATGGCACCTGCCACTTTGAACGATGAAAGCCTTGCCGCCGACGGGAATACTTGCCGCTTATGGGCGCGCGGCACCGCCCGTTGCGCAGCTAAACCGCCGCTTCCACGCGCTTGCGGATGTCTTCGATGTCCGGGTCGGGAATGGCTTCCATCAGGCGCTTGGTGTAGGCGTGTTTCGGGTTGTTGTAGA
Organism: uncultured Planctomycetaceae bacterium; assembly: GCA_964652605.1. Lineage (GTDB taxonomy): Bacteria > Planctomycetota > UBA8742 > UBA2392 > UBA2392 > JADJRK01. The sequence continues at coordinate 258 of CAZZBH010000112.1, read as the reverse complement.
TCTCGTCGCTGCTGGCGTACTCGACGATGTGCCCGCCACGATCAAAGTCTTCCTGCCTCACGCCTTCCTGTTTGCCGTCTTCCCACAACTCGCGCAGCGTCTTGCCCGGGCACATCACCGCGATGTCGTCGCTGATGAACTTCACCACGCTCAGGTCGTGGCTGATAAAGATGTATGTGAGGCCGAACTCGTCCTGCAGGTCCAGCAGTAGGTTCAGTACGCCTGCCTGCACGCTGACGTCCAGCGCGCTGACCGACT
>CAZZBH010000111.1:0-11426 GCA_964652605.1 uncultured Planctomycetaceae bacterium | reverse complement strand
GATGACCGAATTGATGCTACGCCGCCTCGCATAAGGTTTCCGGACAGGCACTTAGCGCCATTGTCAGGTTGCTTGAGCTTGGAAAGACGCTTCTCTTTCCGGGCCTACGCTTATGATTCCTACTCTTACGCCTGTGAAATCCTCAATGAACCGTAGAAACTCCCGGGCTTCCTTGGGCAGGTCGACTGGCTTGCGGGCGCCTGAGATGTCTTCATCCCAGCCGGGCAGGCTAGTGTATTCCGGCCTTAGAGCATTGAAGCGGCGGATGTCCGCGGGCAGGCCCGGCTCGTTCCAATCCTTATAGCCGATACCGGCTTTGACTTCGCTGAGCCCCGAAAGCACGTCCAGCTTGGTGATCGCGATTTGCGTGACCCCGCTGATTCGGCACACATAGCGCAGCGCGAACAGGTCGATCCAGCCGCAGCGTCGCGGGCGGCCAGTGGTGGCGCCGAACTCGCCGCCCTTGGTGCGCAACAGCTCGCCCATTTCGTCGTCCAATTCGGTAGGAAAGGGGCCGTCGCCGACGCGCGTGCAATAGGCCTTACTGACGCCGATCACGTCGTTGGGGCTGACCAGCAGGCCGACGCCCGCGGCGATTCCGGCTGCGGTGGTCTGCGACGACGTAACAAACGGGTAGGTCCCCTGGCAGACGTCCAGCATAGCCCCCTGCGCGCCCTCAAACAGGATGCGGCGGTCTTCCTTGGTCGCTTCCGCCAGCAACAGGGCGGTATCGCAGACGTATGGCCGCAGGCGCTCACCGGCTTGGCGCAGCGGCCGCAGCATCTGCTCAACGCCCGGGGCGTCCTTGCCGACCTGCGGCGCGCGCACGCAGTGCAGGCGGTTGAGGGCATCGCGCAACGAATCGTCGTCAAGCAGGTCAGCCATGCGCACGGCAATGCGGTCGTAGCGGTCGGAGTAGGTCGGGCCGATGCCGCGGCGCGTGGTGCCGACGCGGGTGGCGACATCGCCGGTTTCGCGGCCGGCGTCGAGGCTGAGATGCATGGGCGTGGTGACGGAAATGCGGTCGCTGATCATCAGGCGGCGCTCAAGGTTGATGCCGCGAGCTTCAACCTCGGCGATTTCGTCCAGCAGGCGCAGCGGGTCAATCACCATGCCCTGTGCCATCACGTTGACGCATTGCGCGTGCAGCACTCCGGTGGGCAGGTGGTGCAGGACGATCTTCTTGCCGTCGGGGTACACGGTGTGGCCGGCGTTGCCGCCGCCCTGAAAGCGCACGCACAGGTCGTGCCGCGCGCTGACTGAATCCACTAGTTTGCCCTTGCCCTCGTCGCCCCATTGCAGGCCGAGAATGGCTGTCATCGGCATAACGATCATCCGCACAAGAAACCAGACGCCGGGCGGGCGTCTTACGGGGCAAGGTTATGGATGTGCCAGCATCTCGGCAAGGGTGAGTCGCAACAGCGAGTCGCTGAACATTTCGCGGTGCGTCATGGGCGTGAAGGTCCATCCGTGCAGGGCGTCGCGGAAGTCTGTCCCGCGCTGCATCAGCCGCGGGTTTCCGCCCGGAAGCGGCATTCCCAGCGCCGAGCGGCGCGTGACAATCCCGTCGCCGAGCGCGTACATCGCCTCGGTCATGGGATCTGAGCGGCCCCAGCTTACGCGCGGGCGAAAGTAGAATTCCCAGTCGGTGCCGTCGGCAATCGCGCCGACGCGGGCCAGCGTGGGTGTGGTCGCGCCCAGAATCACATGCAGCGGCACCTCGCACGGGCCCGCCACCGCGCGCTTGAGCCGCGCCGCATGCTTCAGCACCAGTCGCAGCCAGGCGCGCTGGTTGTCGGTCTGGCGGTTGAAAAGTTCTTCGCGGTCCTGGCCCGGGCGGATTTCGTAGCGAATTTTCTGGCGCAGGCGCTGGAGCTCGCCGTCGTTGAACACCGACAGGCCCAACGTTTCCCAGGTGGCAGGGTCCCACAGGTCGAGATCGAGCGTTTCGCCGCCGTCGCCGGTAAAGACACGCTCGCCGGGGTCAGGCAGCAGCTCAAAGGCCGCCGGAAAACTGAATATCGTGGACGGCGGATAGCGCCGCGACAGCAGGTTGGGCGCATAGCCTTCGTGCAGCAACTGCAGCGCGTCAATCGTGCCGGTGTGCGGCGTGCCCAGGCAGATCAGGCGCCCGCAGTCGCGCGCGCCCGCGCCTGTAGGGGCGAATGGTTCATCCAGCTCCCGGTCGCTTACCTGGTCGTCCGTGCCGTATCGAAGATAGTAGCGCGCGACCAAGCCGCCGTTGCTGACGGCAAGAAAGGTAAACTTCATGTCGGGCGCGCGCAGGTCGTCGCGGATGGTCTGGATGAACTCGCCGAGCTGCACAGCGGCTTCGACGTTGCTGCGGCGCCAGTCATAGAAGAAGACAAACAGGTCCTGGCCGGGATAGAACTTGCGGCCAAGCGCGGGGCGGTAGCCCAGGGTGCCGGTAAGAAACTCGATCAGCTCGGCGTAAAAGCGCACTTCGCCGCTGCCCTCGCGCGCCAGGATCTCGGCGTTGTCGAGCACGCGGTAGGCGCGCAGGTTGTCGCGGTTATCGGCAAGCCGCCGCCGGTCAATCGGCAGTTCAAGATCGTCGCTGAGCTCGGAGATGGTGGCGGCCAGGCTGCCCCAGGCGATTTCGCCGTTTTCGACGTTGTAAAGACGGCTGCCCAGTGAGCCGGGGATGAGGATCACAGGCTCGCGGCTCTGGGCGTTGCGCTCGGGCCTGTACTCGCGCGCGGCTGGCACCTGCAGGCCCTGCGGGTCAGGAAGCTGGCACGCCGCCAGGCAGGCCAGGGCGATGCAGACGGCGATGGAAGCGGGCGTGCGCCACGGCAGAGTCACGGCGTTCCTTCGGGCAGCCAGTCGGGCAGATTGTCGCGCTTGAAGCCTGCACGGTCCAGTGCAAGGGCGAGGTCCGGCCACAGCGGTGCGGCCAGGCTCAAGGCTTGACCTGTCAAGGGGTGCGCAAGTTCAAGCCGCGCGGCGTGCAGAAACTGGCGGGTGAGGCCCAGCGTCTGGGCCGCGTGGCGGTTTCGGGCGCGGTCGCCGTACTCGTCATCGCCCAGCAGGGGTGCGCCGGCATTGGCCAGATGCGCGCGAATCTGGTGTGTGCGACCGGTTTCAAGGTCAAGCTCAAGCAGCGTGAAGTGGCCGCGCTGCGCAAGTACGCGATAGTGCGTGACGGCTCGCCGGCCGCGCCCCGCCTCAACCTTGCGGCGACGGCCGCGCGCGTCCTGTTGTCGCTCAATCGGCACGTCGATCGTGCCCTCGCGCGCAGGCAAACCGCCCAGCGCCACCGCGAGGTAAGTCTTGCGCACCTGCCTCTTCTTGATCAGCGCCGCCAGCGCCTGCGAAGCCGCCAGCGTCTTGCCGATCAGCACCAGCCCAGAGGTAGCGCGATCAATGCGGTGCGCGAGTGTTGGCGCGAAGGTGGGTGACGGCTTGACAAAGTCGGCAAGGTCGCCGGGTGCCGGGCGCGCGCCTTCGCTGAGCAGCCAGGCGGTGACCTGGCCAATCAGCGTGTCGCGGTCATCGCCACGGTCGCCGGCGTGCACGAGAAGGCCCGCGGGTTTGTTGACAGCCAGCAGGTGCTCGTCTTCAAACACAACGCGAAAGTCACGGCGCCGCGAAAGGCCGCGGGCGGCGCGCTCGCGCAGTTTGGGCTTGAGGTGGCGATCCTCGGCGGCCTGCATGAAAGTGATGACGTCGCCCGCCTTCAACCGCACGTCGGGGCGCGCCTTGCCCTGGTTGACGGTGATGCGCCGCGTGCGCACGAGCTTGTAGATGGCCGACAGGCTGACATCCCGTAGCAGCTTGCGCAGGAAGCGGTCCAGGCGCTGGTTGGCTTCATCCTCGCCGACGGTGAAGGTGCGAACGTTGGACATCAACCCGCGGGGGCAAGGGAAAGTGTGATCTGGGCCTCGCGCTGTGCGGGCACGTCAAGCGCGGCTTGCAGCACCGTGCCGTTGCGCAGGATCAACTTGAACGTGTAGCTGCCCGGCGCGACGTCGGGGATGCGCGCATGCCCGAGCTCGTCAGTCGCGCCCTGGTATGCCAGGTAGCCTTCAAAAAGTAGCAGCACCGGCTCAAGGTCAAGGCGGCTGCCGTCTTGTGTTGGCGTCACCGTCAGGTTGCACAGTGGTACCAGCCTGGCTTCCATGTTCGCGCGATGCTCCGCCTGTCCGAGGCCGTCCACCGGGATGATCAGCGGCACATAGCCCGGCGCGGAGATCCGGATGCTGAAGTCTTCTTCCGGCGCGTCCATCACGCGAAACGCGCCCGCGGGCCGCCAGGGAAACGTCCTGTCAGGCGACACGCGCGTAAACGGGTCAGGGTCAGTGCTGTCCGTTCGTGCCACGACTCGCACGTCAAACGCCGTGACCGGCAGCCCCATAGCGGAGTCTGTCACGTAGCCGCTGACCACGCGGCCGCCCGTCTCGCCTAGCCGCAGCACCGCGTCGGGCCCGTTGATTGCCAGGTTTTCAAGCTGCGTTTCCACGCTTCCCAGTCGGGCGACAAGCGTGTACGGCTTGTCCTGCAGTGAGTAGTAGCCGAATCGCCCGTCGGCGTCGGTGAACTGGCGCGCACCCGCCGTCCTTTCGGCAAACCGCCGAATGCCAGTGTTGCCGTCGTTCTGGCGACGCAGGCTGATGCGGTCACGGTCCTGGATCGGTTGCAGCAGGTCGTCTGCCAAGCCGGCGCCGTTTCCGCGCAACTGCACGATGGCGCCGGCCACGGGCATGCCCATGGCGTCAACAACCTGGCCGCGCAGATAGTTCTCGCCGCGCAGCTTGACCACGGCGGTGGTGATGCGTCCTTCGGACACTTCGACGATCAGCGCGTCCGTGTTCTGGCCGAAGTAGCCGGCATCGCCGGTAATGCGGTAGGTGCCCGCCGGCAGGGCCGCGAGCTTGAAGGCGCCGCGATCGTCGGCGTGCACCTGGCGTTGCAGGTGGCGCTCGCCGATGCGGGGGCCGCCTGCGCGCTCCTCAGCCATCGGCACCGCCTGCGCCGATCGAATGCTGACCGAGGCACCGGATGCCGGCGCGCCGTCGGCTGTCTCTATCCGGCCTTCAATGGTGCCGCCCGCGTGGATCACCAGCGGGGGCATCTCGTGCGTGTCGCCCGGCGGGATGTTCTCAGCGCGCGCCACGCCGACGCCCCCGTCAGGCGAGCGCGCGGACAACGACCCGCGCCGGTCGGTGGAAGGGCTGCGGGCAAGCTCAGCGGCAGTCCAAGCCAGCAGGCGATAGTTGCCGCCGCCATCGGTCACGGCGCGGCCGTGCATGCCGCGCAGGGCAAGCTCGCCGCTGAACAGCACCTCGGCGTTGGCCACGGGCAGCCCGTGTGGTGTCTCTACGCGCCCGCTTACCAGCAGGCGGGGCAAGTCAGTCTTGATGACGTGCGGCTGGCGCGGGCGTTCAACTTGCACAGGATCAGGCTGTGCGGTGTCGCGCACAGGCCTGTCGCGGGTGGGCAGTTCACGCCCGGGGTTGCGGGTGATTTCGCCGGGAGTGGCGTCGCCGGGCTCGACGGGCGCGGGCTTGTCTGGCTCAGGCCACGCCACAAATGCGATTGCCGCCGCAGCCAGCAGCAGGATCACGGGGTACAGCAACTGTCGCTTTGCCTGTCGGTTCATGGTTTCACACTGGCAGGATACAGGCCCGACCCTGATACGAACAACCGGCAGTCATGGCGAAGTCTTCAGCGCCTGCGCTCAGCGATGGGTGCGATGTTGCGGCGCTTCAGCACCTCGCCTGGCCGCGGGCGTGGAAACGGCCATGCGACGCGCGTCTCGGCGTCGGCCCATTCTGTCAGACGCATCAGGCTTGCCTGCAGTTCCCTTCGAATGCGCACGATGTCGTTGTCGTTGGCATCGGCGGGGACGTGCACCGGCGGCTCAAAGCGGAACGAAAGGCTGGAAAACGGCAGGGGCAGCATCATCTGGTCCCAGCTTCGGTAAAGCTGTGCCACGCGCGAGCACGCCCAGCTGCACACCACGATCGGCATGCCGGTAGTGCGCGCGAGCAGGATCGGCCCGGCCTTCAGTTCATAGCGCGGCCCACGCGGCCCGTCGCCGACGGTGGCAATCGACGCGTCGCCGCGCATGGCTTCGCGCAGGGCGCGCATGCCCTGGCGCGAACTTGACCCGCGCAACTCGCCGCCGCCAGTCTCGCGCAAAGGGCGCGCCAACAGTTCACCGTCCTTGCTTGGCGAAACGATGCAGCTGACGCGGATCAGCGGGTTGCGTCGCGCCATGCGGTCATAGTAGAGGAAAAACCCGGGCATGCGGTTGTGCCACATCAGCCAGATCACTTCCGCGTTGCCCCGCATGATGTTCATGCGAATGCTGTCGTCGCCGCTGACATCGACGTGCGCCGTGCCGACGACGCTGGTCGCGTAAAGCCGCACGCCTGCCGACGCCACGGCGAACTGCGCTCGCTCGCGCAGCGAAAACTCGCGCGCGGGGCGGCTGCCGTAGCGGCGCCAGGCCATGTACTCGCGCCATGCACCTTGACCGGATTTGGGACTTGCGACTGACACACCCCCTCCGCATAAACTGCGTAACCATCCTGCCACAGGAGCGCCGGCATGCACAACCAGCTATCGATCGCCTACGTGGATTCGCCGCTTGGCGACCTTGGACTTGCCGCCGGCGAGCACGGGTTGATCGCCATTTCGCTGGGCCGGACGCTGGACAGCTGGCTGCCGCAATTGCTGAAGCGCCGGCATGACAACGGGCGCGGCAAGCACAAGCCGGCGGAAGTGCTCGAGCAGGCGTGCAACGAGGTAGTGGAGTACATGCTGAGCGCGCGGGAGCGCTTCGACACTCCGCTGGATCTTTCCTCAGGCACCGAGTTTCAGCGCAACGTGTGGCGCAGGCTGCGGCGTCTGCGCTTCGGCAGCAGCACAACGTACGCAGAGCTTGCAGGGCAGATCGGCATGCCCGAAGCCGCGCGGGCGGTAGGCAACGCGGTAGGAGCAAACCCGCTGCCGATTGTAATCCCGTGCCATCGCGTGCTGGCAACCGGGGGCAAGCTCGGCGGCTTCAGCGGTGGCCTGAGCCGCAAGCGAAAGCTGCTGGCGATAGAGGGGATTGCCTGGAGGTGAGTGGTGAGTGGGGAATCGGATCGCCTGTCACCCGCGACCGCGCACCCTCACTCCGACTACTCATAATGCAACGCCTCGACGGGGTCCTTCTTTGCCGCGAGCATGGCGGGGTAGATGCCGCACAGAAAACTGAACAGCACCACGGGCACCACGATGTTCAGCGCCAGTTTCAGCAGCTCAGTGCCCTTGATGCTGGGGATGTAGGTCAGGTAGTAGATTTCCGGCGGAAACAGGCGCACCCCGGTCACGCGGTCAATGAAGTCTTCCACCTGGTTGAGGTACTCCGACGCGAGCATGCCCGCCGCGCCGCCCAGGATCGCGCCGAACAAGCCGATAAACAGCGCGTTGAACATGAACACGCTGCGGATGCCCCAAGGTGAGTAGCCCAGCGCCTTCAGGATGCCGATATCCTTCACCTTCTCGTTCACCAGCTGGTACACAAGGATGAAGATGACGCCGCCGGTCAGCGCAATGATGAAGCTGACAATCAACTGGATCAGTGTGCGCTCGGTGTTCACTGCCTCCATCAACGTGCGCGACTCGTCTTCCCACACGCTTACACTCGAATGAATGACGCCTTCCTCGCGCAGATCGGCGTGCAGGCCCAGCTTCAAGTCGTCGCTGCGGTGCTGGCCCTCGTAAACTGAGTAATCCGCAAGCCGGGCCCCAACCGTGTAGCGCGCCTCGGTGCCCGTCAGCAGGCGCGAAAGCTCTTCAAAGTCGCAGTACATTCGGCCGCGGTTCTCTTCGTACAAGCCACTGCGAAAAAACGCCGTGACCTGAAACCAGACCTCCACCGTGTCTGCCGAAAGCCGACCGTCACCGTAGCGTATCAATGGCACCATCACCGAAATTGAGTCACCGACCGCGATGCCCGCACCCAGCGCCACTTCAGCCAGTGCGTCGCCCAGGATGATGCCCGGCTTGTCGGGCTCGGGCCGCAGGCCCGGCGTGGTTGCGCGCTTCACGTATTCGTCAACGCCCTCGCCATCAAGCATGGTGGTGCGCAACGGAAGCGCGCGCGCGTAGGCCTCCATGCGCAAACGCGTGGCGGAAGCCCCGGCGTCAAAGTGTTCCGCGGCATAGGAAAGCGGCAGCGGCGCGCGGCTTTCCAGGCGCACAGCCATTGGCAGTGTGCTGTCGGCTTCGGGCATGGCGCGAACGATGTCGCGCAGCAGAGCGGCAAGCTCGTCGTACTTGTCGCGGTCTGCGTCCTGGGCGGCAGCAGTCAGCAGCATCCGAAAATCTGCCGATTGCCCGCGGACGGCCTGCTCGCGTTCAGCTTCTGTCGCCGAGGTATCGCTGCACACCTTCTGGGCGGCAACGGTGCGCTCCTGCAGGCGCTGCCAGAGTGCCTCGACGGACGCGGTTTCCTGCTGGGGCAGCGATGTACGGTTGTCGGTCAGGTAGCGATCGAGCATGCCGATGACGTCGTTGTTGACCCGGCGCAGCGCCTCGACACTGGCGCCGCCGCTGGTCATGTACTCGAACAACACGATGCGCGCGCCTACACGGTTGACCTCATCGCTGCGCTCATCCGTTTCGGTGGCGTCGGCCAGCGGCGCAAGCATTGCCCGAACGTCGCGCTCGCAATCCTTGACGATGGCGGCCAGCCGCTCGAGGTCGTCGGTTGAAGATGCCTGCTTGTGGGCGGTGCGCACGCGCTCGTACATGCGCTGTCCGGGTGTGAACTCAAGAAACTTCACGCGGTCAAACTCGGTCCAGCGCACTTTGCCGTTGGAACGCACCAGGTCGCGGCGCATCAGGTAGCTGGACATCGGCAGATAGTTCAGAGCCATGCCGCCGCCCTGATCCAGGAAGGCAAGCTTGCGCGGCAGCGGCGAGGCGTCGGCACTGTCCGGATGCTCCCACCCCAGTGTCGCGCCCAGCAGGTTCAGCAGCGGGCCCAGCACGTACTGCTCACGAAACACGTGCAGCTCGGCGTCGCCCACGTAGCGGCCCAGGTTGCTGATCTCGGGCTCATGGGTGACGTCCACGCCCGACAGTTCAGCCACATTCAGCTCGCGTGCCGAGTTGCGCGGTGTCAGTAGTGTCTTGGTGCTTACGCGCCACGACACTCCGCGCACATCGCGGTTTCCGCGCGGGTCGGTATGTCGCTCAAGCACGGCTTTGGTCTTGTCGAACTGTTCCTGCAACGCGGCGCGCAGCAATGGCGCGAGCGCGTCCTTTTCGACAGTCTGGATGATCTGCTCGCGACTCTGGCGCCCCTCTTCGGTGGCGACGTTGACCACGCGTGCAAGGTAGAACTCCGCGGGCGTCACGACGGCGCCGTTGTCGCGCAGGCATTCGCGCTCAAAGGCCGTAAGGTCAGCGCCCGCGCGCAGGCGATTGATGAACTCGCGCTGCCTGTCGGTAAGTTCGCGCCCGTTGTTTTCATGGCTCTCGGGGGCCGCCGGCTGCCCGCGCGCCCATGGTGCCAGGTCGGGCAATCCGTCGCCGTCGCTGTCCGGCGTGGCGGGCAATCGCGCGGCGGCTTCGGCCAGGGTGGCTTGCCAGTCGCCGGATGTGCGCGGGTCGCCCTCGATGCGCTTGACCCAGGTGGACCAAAGCGCGGTGTCGTAGTCGTGGTCATCGACCTTGCTGCCGACACGGTCCGAATCAAACCGGATCAGCAGGTGGCTTAGCGAGCCGCGCATCTGCTCACGGAAGTCGCGCTGAAAGCCCTGCATCACACTGTTGACGTTGATCAGCGCAAACACGCCCAGCGCGATGCCGAACACCGAAAGCAGGCTCATAACGCGTCGCCGCAGATAGCGCAGGCTGACAAACGCGCTGGCGCCGCTGGCAAAGTAGTGCAGGATCGCCCGCGCAAGAAAGTAATCCACCACCAGAAAGAAAATCACTTTGATTGCGGCCCAACCCGCCATCAAGCCGGATGAGCCGCCGAAGACCGCCAGGCCCGCAATCAGCGGCACCGCGACGTTAAGGCTGAGCAGCGCACCGACGGTCAGCACGCCTTCCCAGATGCGGCGATGATTGCCGCCCCGGGCCTGGATCAGGCTCAGCAACCCGCCGACAAAGCCCGTCAGCGGCAGCAAAGGCGCGCCCGCGATCGCCAGTGCCAGCCGGTTGTCCTTGCCGCGCAACAGGCGGGCGGCGCCAACCTGGCCGGCAACCATCAGCAGGCCGAAACCCATTGCAGACAGGACAGCCACTGCGCGAGGCGCGTCGGCAACATCTGACCGCAAATGGTGAACCTGCCAAGCCACCATGCCGACGGCGACAAGCAGGAAGAACAGGAATGCCAGGCCTCGAATTGCGATCATGCGTGGATTCCGCGGATGCTTACTATCGGCATATTGATACGCAGGCGTACAGGGGAAACGGAAACCGCATTGCCTTTTGCGGCTCGATCAGGATTGACGGTCTTTGAGATCGGCCAAAGCACCCTCGATCTGCGCGGCTAGCGCGCGACTGCCTTCTTCTTTGGCAAGCTCCGGCGACTGCAGCTCTTCCAGCAGCGTCTCCATGGCAAGTCGCGCGCGTTGTGCGGCTGCGGCTTTCTGGTCGGTGTGCTCGCGCCGCATGTGCGGGAACAGGATGACCTCGCGGATGCTGTCGGTGTTCGTCAGCATCATGACAAGCCGGTCAATCCCTACGCCAAGCCCGCCGGCGGGCGGCATGCCGGCTTCCAGGGCTTCCACATAGTCGTAGTCAATTTCCTTGGGTGCCTCGACGTCTTTGGACTTCAGGCCTGCCTCTACCTGCTCGCGAAAGCGCTTGAGCTGCTCTTCGGGCTCGTTCAGCTCGCTGAACGCATTGGCGAATTCCACGCCGCACACAAATAGTTCAAACCGCTCGCAAAGCCGCGGGTCGTCGCCGCGCGCCTTGGTCAGCGGGCAGATCGCCGTGGGGTAGTCGATCAGGAACGTCGGCTGCACCAGCTTGTCCTGCACCGTGGCTTCCAGCACGGCGTCGGCGAGCATGTAGTGGTCGTCCTTCAGCTCCAGCCCCAGCGCCTTGGCTTTGGCGCGAACGGCTTCTGCGTCATGCAGATCGACGCCCGCGTACTCCTGCAACAGCTCGCTGTAGGTGCGGCGTGCGAACGGCTTGCCCAGGTCAAGCTTTTCGCCGCCCCACTCGAACACCAGGTCGTTGTCGGGCACGGCGCCTGGCTCAACGCCGCGCTGGTGTGCGCGTACGGCGCGGGCGGCTTGTTTGATCATGCCCTCGGTGATGCGCATCATGCTCTCGTAGTCGCCGTAGGCTTCGTACAGCTCGAGCATGGTGAATTCGGGGTTGTGGGTGTGGTCGATGCCTTCGTTACGGAAGTTGCGGTTGATCTCGAACACGCGCTCGAACCCGCCCAC
>CAZZBH010000110.1:0-11434 GCA_964652605.1 uncultured Planctomycetaceae bacterium | reverse complement strand
GACCAGGTTCAGCCCGGCGTAGTACGGCGAAATTACGCCCTCGGAATAGTAGATCATCCACGATATGGCGGCGCCGGGCAGCAGCGCCCACAGGATGCCCAGCACACGGATGTTGCGCTCGCCAAAGCGTGTGTACAGCACCGCCAGAACAACCAGCACGCCGGCGTCGCACACCAGCCGCGCGCCGACGAACTCCCACAGGTATTGCCCGTACACAAAGTAATCCAGCGTCGCGCCCGCGGGCATCAGCACCAGCGCCAGCACACACCCGATCTTGCTGTGCAGCACCCGCTGGCGCCGGTCCGCCTCGTTGTATGCCGCTGACAACTGATCCAGGGACTGGTCAGCCAACGCGCGCCCCCGGCTTGTTGATTGTCATGTACACGTTGACGCCGGTGACGTCGCAGCTCAGCTCGGGGTTCCATTCCGGCGGTACCAGTGAACGGAAGTCGTTTTCGTCGCGGTAGATCAGGTGCCATTCAAGCAGGTGTTCCATGAACAGGCGGATGGGGTTGCTGCTGTGCACATTGGTTACCGCGACCTGGCCGCCCGGCGCCGCCCACTCATAAAAGAGCTGCAGCAGCTTGCGGCAGATTCGATCCGACAGGTAGTCAAACAACCCGGCGCAGAACACCAGGTCCCATTGCCTTTCCACCACCGCCCCGATCTTCTGGGTGCGTGATGATTCCTTCAGAAGGTCGTGCACCGACTTGTGCATGAACTCAATCGGGCACTTGCGCCCGGCCTGGCGGGCGGCGGCGGTAAGCCGGCTTCGGGCGTAGGCCAGCGTTTCGTCGTTGAAGTCGAGCATCGTGAACTCGCCCAGTTCACACAGTGCGTCTTCAAGCATGAAGCGCTCAGTCTCCCGGGCCGGCCCGCATCCGATGTTAAGAATCGTAAACTTGCGCTTCTCGGCGCGCGCGCGCTGGGCGTGCCCCCGCAGCAGGTCAACCAGAAAGTCGATGCGATTGCGGTGTGCCTCAGCCGGCTCGCGGCTCAGCACAAACGCGTTGACAATGCGCGCGTAGGTATTGGGGCCCTCGGTCGGCGAGCGCAGGATCATGTTCACCATCTCGTAGTCGCCGGCATATCCCAGCGGCTTGGTGAACGTACGGTGCACAAAGGGCGCAGCCAGCATCAGCGGGTGCAACTCGCGCTGGGCAAAGGCGCGATGCGCGACCACCTGCTCACTGGGCACCTGCGCTGCGACGTCTTCAAAGCGACCGAACAGGTCGTTGATCTTGGCGCCCAGGCCGCGCTGCAGCGTGCCCACAAGTTCCTGCTCGGCGTCGCCGCCGGCGGGCAGACCGCTGGCGCTTTCCGCCTCCAACTGGTTCAGCCAGCGACTGAGCTCGGACAGAAAGCCGGCAATGTTTGAAACGGAAAGCTGGTAGTTGGGCAGCAGGCCGTGTGAGCGTTCAAAGTCCTCAACAAACTCGCGCACTTCGCGCTCAAGCTCGTCGCCCGGCGGAAGGCCGACGATGTCCTGCCATGGGTCAACCAGGGTGGCAGAAACGATCAGCATCAACCCGGTCGAGACCAGGTTGCTGACGACGGCGCGGCCGGTGTAAACCATGCGCTCACCGCGAAGTACCCTGAACTCCGACAGAACCTCGCTTAGCTGTACGATCGAGTATGGGTTGTAGATTTCAAAGACGACCTGGTTGCGACTGATGTGGATAAGCGTCCCGCGGCAACTGACTTGCTGCGAGTTGCTAAAGGTCACAAAGGTGTCTATGCGCTGCGTATGCCGCTCCAAGGTTGTCCCCTTGAGGTGCTGGTGAGTGTTTGGCCCGCGACCGGCTTGACCGGCAGCGGGCAGGGCCAATAATAGTCCTCGACTTCATTTCCTCAAAGTGTCATGGCGGGTCGTCATGAACGATAAGGACCTTGAGCGCCTTACACAACTCGCAATGCTCGCGAATTTGAGCACCGGCGTTTTGCATACGCTCAACAACATCCTGCAATCCATCTCCGGGTATGGGCAGTTGGCCCTGCACCGGTTTCCGGACGAACTTAGCAGCGAAACCCTGGCCCGCATCGTCGGATGGGCCCAGGAAGCGGGTCGGCAGTCGCGCGCCGTGCTGGCTATGGGCAGGCGCGGCAACGCCCCCGCGCGGGGCGAAGTTGAAGCCGCTGTCAAGCGCACGGCCGAAATGTTCATAACTCAGTCGCTGGACAACGAGTCCATCAACATCTCGTGGTCTGAACTGACATGGCTGCCGCCGGTGCGCATCTCGACCGAAAGCCTGCAGATTGTGCTGGCGAACCTGATCCGCAACGCACTGGACGTCTTCCGCGGCCGCGGCGGAACGGTGCGCATCAGCGCCGAAGAAGGCGAGAACACCGTAGTCCTGCGCGTCTGGAACTCCGGCCCGCCAATCCCCGAACATGCTTTGCGCAGGCTGTTCACGCCCTGGATGTCCACCAAGCCGGCTGGCGAGGGGCACGGCATAGGGCTTTACCTGTCGCGGGAGCTGCTGGCCCGAGTTGGCGGCAGCATTGCCGTGAACAACCTTGCAAGCGGCGGGGTGGAGTTCACCCTGCACTTGCCCGCAACCGAAGACGAGGTACCCATGCCCAACGAGCCTGCCGGCGGCGACGAGTTGCAGTTGCAGGGGCGCCGGGTGCTCCTGGTCGAAGACGACGACTCGGTGCGCGAAGTGATGCAGATGGTGATCCCGGAAGTCACGGGCGCCGCGCTCGAAGTCGCCGATTCAGGACGCCGCGCAGTCGAGCTGTTGAACGGGAACATCTACGACGTCATCCTGCTTGACCTGCGCATGCCCGGAATGTCGGGCCAGGATGTCTTCCACAAGCTTAACGAAACCCAGAAGGCACGGGTGGTGTTCGTTACCGGCGACGTAGTCTCGGCTGGCGTGCAGGAGTTTCTTGAGGCAACCGGCAGGCCCGTGCTGCTCAAGCCGATTGACCTCGACAGCCTGATTGAGGTCATGCGCCGCAGCATCTCAAGTTGAAGCCTGCGGATTGCCGGTAGTGCATCAGTTTGAAGCCTGTTCACAAACCCGTCGCGCAAAACAGCAAACCGCGGAGACGCCGAGCCGCAGAGCACTGCCGAAAGAGGGAAGCAACGGGCAGTTGAATATGGAAGGCGAAGTTGGAATTGACTTCAACGGTCAACTTCAGCCTTCAACCTCCAGGACTACGCCGTTACCTGCCTATCCTGTAATTCCTGACGGCAACTGCCTTTCTCTGCGTCTCTGCGTCCCGGCGGTGTGCGGTTTTGACGTGGCAATCAGGTAGTCAGGTAAACTGGGGCACTTCCGGGTTGCGCACCCTCTTGAAGCCGTAGTACGCTACGGCTGCTACAATGGCCGCGCAGGAGTGCGAATTGGTCAAGCTGCTTTCCATCCTTGCTGCCCTCTACCTCAGTGCCGCGCCGGGCATGAACCTGGCGCGCCTGGTGCACTCGGTGGACATCTGCCACCTGTTTGAGTCCCCCCATTCTCACAGCGCGCCCGCATGCCCGCACGATCACGCGCCTGAGCAGCCCCAGCAGCCGCAGCATACCCACGACTTTCACATTGAATCCGGCGCCATCCCCGTCGCGGCACAGGCCGCGCCCAGCGTGCCCGCCGCGCCGTATCTGCTGCACGCGGTTGTGCCCGCAGCCACCGGCCCGCCCCGCGTGCCGTGCGCTACGCAGCCAGAACACCCGCCGCCCATCCCGCGTGCGGGCATCACACTGCTGCTGATCTGAACCGCCTCCGCAGGCGCGCTTACGCGTGTTTGTCCAGGAGACGGAGATGCTACGTTCACTCACTATCGCGGCGATGCTCGCCGCCGCAGGATGCCAGGCCTACCAGCCGATGCCGCTGGACCCGCTGGCGCACATCGAAGCCTTGCGCGCGCGCACGACGGGCGACGAGCAGGTCGCGCGCTATGCCGCAGCCATGGCACAACAGGCGCAGGTCGTACAGGCCTATGACGCCACGGACGGCTTGAACCTGTGGGAGGCCGAGGCAGTGGCGCTGTTCTTCAACCCGCGCCTGCGGCTGGCAAGGCTTGAGGCAGGCGTTGCGCTGGCGACGGCTGAAAACGCAGGCCAATGGCAGGACCCGGAACTGTCCGTCGAAGGCGGGTGGATTCTGTCCAGCATCGCGCAGCCGTGGTTCGTCGGCGCCGAGATCCACTTCACGATTCCGCTGTCAGGCCGCCCGGGTGTTGAGCGCGACCTGGCCTTCGCGCGGCACCGCGCGGCCCTGCGCGAGGTGGTGACGCAGGAGTGGCAAGTGCTGGCAGAGCTGCGGCAGGCCTGGCGGGCGCTGGAGTCACTGCGCGAGCAACAGCGGCTGACGGCGGAGTATGGGCAGGAGCTGGATGAACTGTTGCAGCGCGCGGATGCGCTGTACCAGGCCGGCGGCATCTCGGTGCTGGATCGCCGGCTGGTAGAGATTGAGCGCGCCGCGCGTCGCAGTGACCTGATCGCGATCGGCCATCGCGTACAGCGGGCAGAGTCGGAGGTCAAAGAGCTGCTGGGCCTGCACCCCGACGCGCCGCTGCTTTTGACCGTCGGCGCGCCGCAGCCGCCCGAGCTGCCGCCCAACGCCGAAGACCTGCTACTGCAGAACCACGTCGGCATAGCCAAGCGGCGGGCCGAGTACGACACAGCCGAGCAGGAACTGCGGCTGGAGATACGCAAGCAGTTCCCCGATCTGTCGATCGGGCCGGGGTATGAGCTGGAGGAAGGCCAGTCGCGGATCTCGCTGGGGTTTGGCATTCCGATCCCGATCATCAACCTGAACCGCGAGGGCATAGCCCGGGCCACCGCGGCGCGGCTGGCTTCCAGGGCGGCTTACGAAGCCGAGCTTGAGGCCGCGCTGCACAGGCTCGCGCGCGCGTTGCAGGGTGCCGCGCAGGCCAAT
Source organism: uncultured Planctomycetaceae bacterium (assembly GCA_964652605.1). Classification (GTDB taxonomy): domain Bacteria; phylum Planctomycetota; class UBA8742; order UBA2392; family UBA2392; genus JADJRK01. The sequence continues at coordinate 6,548 of CAZZBH010000110.1, read as the reverse complement.
GAGCTGCTGGCCCACGTGCAGACCGAGGTGGCACCGCTGGCAGACCAGCAGTTTCAAGACGCCGAGGCCATGGCTGAAGCCGGCGACTTCGACGCGCTGCGGCAACTTGAGGCGCTGAAGCGCCGGCACGAGACACGCCTGCAGGTGCTGGAAGCGGCCGTCGGCAGGGCGTCTGCCCTGGATGAGGTGCTGGTGCTGGCAGGCCCGCGCGCCACCGGCGCCGACAAGGCAATCGAGGAAGACGAATGAGAAACGCGTACAAGATCGCGCTGCTGGCGCTGCTGGTGGCATGCTCGCCCGAGCCTGAACCGGCGCCCGAAGACATGGCGCCGGCGGGCGAAGCGCCGACCAACCGCATCGACGTGCCCGCCGAAGTGATTCAGAACCTGGGGATCACGTTCGCGCAGGTCGAGCGCCGCATGGTCTCGCGCACGCTGCGCCTGCCGGGCGTGTTTGAGGGCGCACCGGAAGGCGAGCGCGTTTACCGCGCCCCGGTGGCTGGCCGCGTGCTTTCACTTCCTGCACAGTTCTCAAGCGTGCAGGCCGGCGAGCATCTGGCGGGGCTGCATTCGCCGCAGTGGCGCGAGATGCAGGCTGAGCTCGAATCGCTGTATGCCGCGCAGAAAGAGCTGGCGGCGCTGCACGCGCAGGCAGGGGCCGAGCTTGAGGCGGCGCAGGCGCTGCTGGATGCATGGCCGGCCAGGCAGGCTGCGCTGAGCGCACAGCTCGCCGCGGCCGACGAGCATCGCGCCCGCCTGAATGAGGCGCGAACGCACTGGCTGGCAAGGGTCACCGAGCTCGAAGAACTGGCGCAACGCGGCGCCGGACGCGCAACCGAGCTGTCTGAGGCCCGCGCGCAACTCGCCACGGCGGGCGCCGCGCTGTCTGAAGAAGCCGAGAAGCGGGCCGGGCTTGAGGCGCAAAGCGCCGAGCTGGCAGCCGCGCGCGCCGTCGCTGAAAAGCAGCTTGGCGCACACCGCGCAGCCGAGGCAGCCGCGGCAGCGCGCGCTGAAGCCGCGGCTTCGGCGTACCGCCTAAAGCTCGACAGCGCGGCCGCGACGCTGGGCATAGGGACAGAAGCTCTGACCGACGGCAAATGGCGCCAACTCGGCCCGGTTAAGGTCACCGCAGATGCGCCGGGCAGTGTGCTGGAGCTGCATGCCGGCATCGGCGAAATCGTTGAGGCCGGCGCGCCGCTGTTTCGTGTCGTCGATTCATCCCGGCTTCGCTTCAAGGCACACGCGCTGCAATCCGATATGGCCCGCCTGCGCAGCGGCTTGCCCGGGCGCGTATTTCCCCCCGGCGGCGGAGAAAGCGCCTCGGGCACCATCACCCTGTCGCCCCGGGCTGAAGCCGACACGCGCAGCCTCGAGGTCTGGCTGCTGGACATCACCGCGCCGCCATGGGCCCGGCCCGGCGTAACGGCCGAGCTTGAGGTAGTGCTGGACGGCACCGACATGCCCGAGCTGGCAATCCCGCAGCGCGCCATCGTGCAGGACGGCCTGGATCACGTGTTCTTTGCGCGAGACCCGCTTGATCCCGACAAGGTGATCCGCACCACCGGCTTGCTCGGCCCCGGCGACGGGCGCTGGCGCGTGGTGTACAGCGGCGTGATGGAGGGCCAGGAGGTCGTTCTCGACGGAGTCTATGAACTCAAGCTCAGCGGCGCAGGCAAGCCGGCCGGCAAGGGCCACTTTCACGCCGACGGCACCTGGCACGCGGGCGAGGACCACTAGCGATGTTCAAGGCACTGATCGCATTTTCGTTGCGTCGATCGACGCTGGTGCTGGTGGTGGCCGGCCTGCTGGTTGTGGCGGCGGGCGTGTATATCCCGCGCATCCCGGTGGACGTGTTCCCCGAGCTGAACGCACCCACCGTCACCATCATGACCGAGTGCCGGGGGCTGGCCGCCGACGAAGTCGAGCTGTACGTCAGCTTTCCCATCGAGAGTGCCGTCAACGGCCTGCAGGGCGTGCGCCGGGTGCGCAGCAGCAGCGCCATGAGCCTAAGCATTGTATGGGTAGAGTTTGAGTTCGGCGAAGACATCTACCGCGCCCGCCAGTTGGTCGCAGAGCGGCTTGACCAGGCACGCGAAAGCCTGCCACCCGACACGCACGCCGAAATTGCGCCCATCGCGGGCATCCTCGGCGAGATGATGCTGCTGTCCGCCAAGCCGGCAGACGGCAGCATGACGTCGCTGGAGCTGCGGTCATGGGCCGAGTTTGAGCTGCGCAACAAGCTGCTGGCGGTCGGCGGCATCGCAGAGGTTGTGGTGATCGGCGGCGAGCTGCCGGAGTACCAGGTCAACGTCGATCCAGGCCTGCTGGCGCTGTACGGTATCTCGATGCAGGAGGTGGTGGATGCGGCAAGCCGCGCGCACGCCACCGCATCGGCGGGATACCTGCCCAACGTGGAAGGCAAAGAGCTGCCGCTGCGCCAGGACGCGCGCGTGTCGTCCGCCGCCGACATCCGCGGCACCATCATCAAGTATCACGACGGCGCAGCCGTCACCATAGGCGACGTGTCGGAACCCGGCGACGGCGTCGGCCTGGGTGCCGCGCCGGCCCGCGGCGCGGGCGCCGACGGCGGCGAGCCCGCGGTAATCATTACCGTCACCAAGGCGCCCGGCACCAACACCCTTGAGCTGACACGAAGCATCGACCTTGCACTGGACGGGCTGTATGACCGAAACGAAGACGGCAGCCTCGCCGAAACCGTAACCGTCGCGCTGGATGGCGAGCGCACCGGGCGGGTGCTGCTCAACCGCCACGTCATGCGTCAAAGCGACTTCATCGGCCTGGCGGTGGACAACGTCGTGACGGTGCTGCGCGACGCGGCGATCCTGGTCGCGCTGCTGCTGGTGCTGTTTCTGCTGAACGTGCGCACCACGGTGATCACGCTGACCGCGCTGCCGCTAAGCCTGGCGATTGCGGTGCTGCTGCTGTGGGCGCTGGGCCTGAACATCAACGTGATGACCCTGGGCGGCTTGGCGGTGGCGATCGGCGAGCTGGTCGATGACGCAATCATCGACGTGGAAAACGTGTTCCGGCGATTGCGCCAGAATCGCGCCCTGCCGCCGGAATTGCGCAAGAGCCACATGCGCGTCGTGTTTGACGGCAGCAACGAGATTCGCAGCAGCATCGTCTTTGCCACCATCATCATTGCGATGGTGTTTGTGCCGCTGCTGTTTCTGCAGGGGCTTGAGGGGCGCTTCTTCAGGCCGCTTGGGCTGGCGTACATCATCAGCATCCTGGCGTCGCTGCTGGTTGCCGTTACCGTGACCCCGGCGCTGTGCAAGCTGCTGCTGAAGGGCGCCCGCGGGCATGAGCGCGAGTCGCCGCTGGTGCGCGGGCTCAAGCGCCTGTACATGCCCACGCTGCGGGCGGCCATCAAGGCGCGCGTCGCGGTCGTGATTGCCGCGCTGGCACTCACCGCCGGCAGCGTGTGGTTTGCGGGTTTGTACGGCACGCAGTTCCTGCCCGAGTTCAACGAAGGCACGTTCACCATCTTCCTGAATGCGCCGCCGGGAACGTCGCTGCATGAAAGCGACCGCCTGGCAAAGGGAGTGGACAAGCGACTGGCAGAAATCGAGGGCGTGCGCCACGTCGTGCGCCGCACCGGCCGCGCCGAGCGCGACCAGCATGCGCACGGCGTGTCGATCAGCGAAATCGAAATCAACGTGGCACCCGGCCACCGCAAGCAGGACGTGCGCCGCGAAATCGACAAGGTGCTGAGCCAGATCCCCGGCATCACCACCATGGTCGGCCAGCCGATTGAGCATCGCCTGAGCCACGTGCTGTCCGGCACGCCGGCGGCCATCGCCATCAACGTGTTCGGCGACGACATGGACACGCTGCGCAAGGTGGCCGCAGACATCGAGCGCGAACTCGGCGCGCTGCCCGGCGCGCGCGACGTAGCGGCAAACCGCGAACTGCTGATCGAAACCGTGCCCATTCGCTACCGGCGGTCTGACCTGGCAGCCCACGGGCTGACGCCGGCAGACGTGGCAGAGCAGGTCGAAGCCGCGTTTCATGGCGTGACCGTCGCCGAGGTAAATGAGGGCCTGCGCCGCTACCAGCTTGTCGTGCGCCTGGCGCCAAAGTTCCGCGAAAGTGTGCAGCAGGTGCGGGACCTGATTGTCGTGTCGCCGCAAGGCCGCCAGCTAAGGCTGCATGAGGTCGCAGACATCGGCGTCGAGATGGCCAGCGACCTCATCACGCGCGAGAACGGCCGGCGCAAAGCCGTCGTCTCGCTGAACGTCGCCGAGGGCCACAACCTGGGGCACCTGGTTGAGCAAGTGCGCAATCGCGTTGACCCCATCGTGCGCGCGCAGGGCTACACCGTGCACTACGGCGGCCAGTTCGAGGCGCAGCAGTCCGCAAGCCGGACGCTGTACCTGATGGGCGCCGGCGTGGTGGTGGCGATTCTGCTGCTGTTGTACGCGGCGTTTGGCTCGTTCCGCGCGGCGCTGCTGGTGATGTTCAACCTGCCGCTGGCGATGATCGGCGGCGTGGTCGCAATCTTCATCAGCGAGTCGCCCAAGCCGCTGCACAACATGGCGGCGCTGCTCACCGGCGGCGACTTTGTCGCCCCGGTCGTCAGTATCGCCAGCATGGTTGGCTTCATCACACTGTTCGGCATCGCGGTGCGCAACGGTATCCTGCTGGTCACCCACTACCGAAACCTGCAGGCGGCGGGCACCCCGATCGACGAAGCCATTCTCAAGGGCAGCAACGAGCGCCTCGTGCCGATCCTGATGACCGCGCTGGCCGCGGTGCTCGGGCTGGTGCCGCTGGTGCTGGCCGCCGGCGAACCCGGAAGCGAACTGCTGGCGCCGCTGGCGGTGGTCGTGCTGGGCGGGCTTGTCACTTCAACACTGCTCAATCTTGTGGTGGTGCCAGCCGGATATGCCTGGTTCGGGCCACGCGAAGTACGCCAGAAAACCAACGAAACAGATGACTTGAAAGGAGAGACACTGACATGAACAAACTGGCAATGATGGCAATCGTGGCAATGCTCGCGCTGGCAGGCTGTGGCGGCGACCACGGCCACGGCAACGATGGCCACACGCATGGTAATGGACACTCAAACGACGATGTGCACGGCGAGGAGCACAAGCTTGGCACCAAGGAGCTCGACGGAGGCCTGAGCGTGGCAGCCTCGCTGATGGGCGAAATGCACGAAGGAAAGGAAGCAATCTTTGAAGTGACAGTCATGCGCGACGGAAAGCCGCTAAACGACCTGGCCCTGACTTCATGGTTCGGCGACAAGGACGGCAAAGAACTGACAGCCATCGGCCGCGGAGAATGGATGAGCGAGGAGCACTGCTTTGACGTTCACCTGGCTGTCCCGCGTGAAATGCCCCAAGGCGCGCTGCTGTGGGTAAGAGCGCTGGAGGCAGGCAAGGAGGTCGGCCGCACAAGCTTTGCGCTGCCCGATCATCATCACTAGCCGGAACAGTCCCTGGCGACGCCGCTGATGGCGGCGTTGCCAGGGGCGGGCGCAGAAAATTTTGGAATTCCTGAACCTGAACTCGCCCGTCGCGACATTAACCGCCAACACGCTTGCAGGGCCAGAACAAGCCCAGCAAGCAGGGAGGGCGAAATGTCACAGGGCGACGGAGTCATGTGGGACAGGCCAAGCCGGCCACCCACCGAAACCAGGCAAAGGGCGCGCGGCACAAGCAAGACAGCTCATCAAGACGCAAAGCGCAGTCCAGCGTGCAAGGCGTCAGCCCAGCCAGAAAAACTGCATCGATTGAACGAGCAACTGAAGCAAGACCCATCAAGCAACTGAACCGGTGGCCAGCCAGAAAAAGGCAAGCCGCTCAGGCCGGCAAGAAAGCCAACCTGAGCGGCCAAAGCTGGTACACCCGAGAGGAGTCGAACCTCTAACCTTCTGATCCGTAGTCAGATGCTCTATCCATTGAGCTACGGGTGCTTTGTTTTGCGCCTTTCGGCGGGTTGAAACCTGTACCGCCTGTGCCCTTTGTTGTCAATGGGGCGCGGCGGGTCGGCCTTGGTTGACTCGCGTTGCCGGGCGGGAATAATGCGGCCATGCCTGACCGCATCCTGGTTGCAGACGACTCGCGCGAGTTGCGCACTGTGCTGTCCGCGCAGCTTCGCAAGCTTGGCTTTGATGTGCAAATCGCCATAGACGGCCACGACGCCATCGATAAAGCGCGCGAGTTCAAACCCAACCTGATCATCATGGACATCATGATGCCCAAGATGGATGGCTTGACCGCCACCAAACGGGTGCGCGAATCACGTGATCTTTCCGCCATCCCTATCATCCTTCTCTCCGCGCTGGGCGAAGAGCAGGATGTCGTTGAAGGCATCGAGGCCGGCGCCGACGAATACCTGGTCAAGCCGTTCCGGCAGGGCGAGCTGGCGGCCAAAGTGCGCATCCTGTTGCGGCGCTCGACACTGTCCGCGCGCAAGCTGGACGAAACGACCGCTCAGGGGCTCGAAGCCGAAGAAGAGTCCGACGCGCTGCGCCGCTTCAAGGAAACCGGGCAGATTGTCAGCAAAGACTTCGCCGGCTTT
>CAZZBH010000109.1:0-11730 GCA_964652605.1 uncultured Planctomycetaceae bacterium | reverse complement strand
ACAAGAAGCTGTTCCTGCACCCGTTGCAGACGTTTACGTTGCTGCGGCGCTTCTTGCGGCACATGCCGATGCGCGACATCTACACGCTGCTGAGCAAGCCGTTCCGGGGCAAGAAGGCGGGCGCGACCCGCGCCGAAGTGCTGTCACGCGCGGTAGAGCACCAGGACATGAAGACCAACGCCGCCGACTTGACGCAGTTGTCCGACGAGCAGCTTGAGGAGGCCATGGCAGCCAAGTCAAAAGATTAGGCTGTCCGGCGTCTTGCTGCGAGCTACATCGAGAGTGAACCACGAGGGGCCAGGAAGCACACGAAGAGCTCCCCGGCAGTCCGGAGAACTTCGTGCCCTTGGTGGTTCTTCTTCCTGCAACGCTTTCGCCGTGGCAGTTTTTTTGCGTACTTGGCGAACTTTGCGAGAGGCCCGTCTTTCAGGCGGTTCGCCCGGGGTCTGTTGCGCGCAACGCAATGCCGCCATCCCAGTCCACAATCACCAACTGGCCGTCGCGCACTTCGCCCCGCTCGATCATGCCTAGCAGCGGCTTGCGGATGTTGGCGTAAACGTACTTGCGCGCGCGTGGGCGGTTCAGCTTGGCCATCTGCATTGCCTTCATCGCGGTGGCGCTGACCGACAGGCGCAACCGGTGCGGCGCGACCAATCCGCGCACAGCATCCAGCTCAGCTTCGAGGGGCGACGGCTCGCGGTCAAAGTCGCCGTGCACCAACCCGGCAAAGCCTTCCGCCAGCTTGTCCCGGATCAGGGCCACAAAACCAAGCACGGGGCTGACGATTGCAAGCAAAGCAGTCGCCGCATCCACAGGCGCGCCCAGGATGCGCCAGATCCCCCTGCGCCCTCGAGCCGGGACAGTAGAAGCCACAGATTCAGCAGCATTCGCCATAACCAAAGGCTAACAATTCAAAGCCGCCACCGCGACGGAAGACGAAAAAGCCGTCCTCCGAAGCAAGTCAGCCGGGAACCGGCATCTCGACAGCCTGTGTGAATAGACCATCGAGGTTTGAAGCTAAATTTCTTGCAATGAGGATTGGAGAAAACAAAGTAATTGCCACGACTCGGACCTGACCACGAAGGGACAAAATGCGTTCTACAGTGTTCGTTCTAGCCATCGTACTGGCTGCAGCGCAGCTCCACGCGGACATCGAAGGAACGATCGCCGGCGAAGTTTTTGGCGATCAGCGTCCGCAGAAAGACGCGAAAATTGTTGTCGAGGTAGATCCGCGGTGGGGCCACCGGGATGACGCAGAGTTCGCGAAGTTTCGTGAACGGTACAACGGGCTGCCTGAACTCAGTGGAAGAGCCGAAACGAGCACGGACGCAAACGGAAAGTGGTCGGTCAGACTGAAAGTCAAGGTGAGCGACCACAGCAAACTGCCCAAAACGAGGGAGGTCGAAGGTAGTGCGCTGGTAGAGAAACCCTACATCATAGTCACGGCTCTGGTGACTGTTGACGGATTTCGTCCTTCCACGCAGCGGGCCAGGATGCTGGAGAACGGTGAAACCGATTGGTTGCGCCCCTCATCGGCGCAGACAGTGCTGTCCCCGACGCGATTTGTTACCGCCACGCTGTTGCGGCAGGATGGAAAGTCGGCGGGCGGAATGCGCTTGATCGGCCATAGCCGGGTCAACTACGAGCCCCCGACAACATTTGAAGTGGTAGCCGACCCGCATGGTCGGGTGAAGATCGACGACCGACACCTGGAAAATCACCTTCTGCTGTACGTCGCGGACGAAGGCTTGGCATTTGCGGACTATTCAAAGGCTTGGGGCGTGTCGTTGCAAGGCGGCGAAAATGCACTCGGGACGCTCAGCGTTGTATCCGGCGGCGGGATCCGCCTGCGGGCCCTGAGCGCTATCACCAATCAGCCCATTGCGGTGACCTGCGCTGTGTATGCCAGCGATGGCGGCTCAAGGGCCAGGTTAGATGTATCGAGCCGCGAGAACGGCGAGGCAACGATTTCGGGGTTGCCCCCGGGCAGCTACGAGTTTGATGTCAATCCTCCGCTCGCCGGGCGCGGGACGAGCCTCTGGTACGCCCACTTCGACATCACAATCACACCGGGAGAAACCGTCGATCTGGGCGACATCGCGCTTGAACCCCACCACTCGCTCGACGTCCTGGCAGTGAATGAAGATGGCGTTGCGGTTGAGTCCTACCAGGTCCGCATGGAACTGGTGCCCGGTACGTCCGCCTCGTTCATCCGCCCGCGCCGCAACGAGAAGGGAATCTACAGCTCCGCGTTTTGCACCGCGAAGAAAACGAAGCTCGATCAACTGGTGCGTGGCACCTGGCGCGTAACCGTGATCGCGACCGGATACTCCAACGGCAAGACCGAAGTGCAGATTCCTGCTGCGCAGCCGTTGACCGTTACGCTTGGGCGCGGGGGGTATATCACCTTGAGGGATGCCGATGATGGCAGTGCGCATCGCTCATTCATCAGGGCGATTGCCGTAGATGCGCCCTGCTATGAAGCGATTTCCCGTATGCCCGCCGCCGAGGTAGAGGACGCTTTCAAGCAGGGTCTGGACCCATCCATGGTTTACCCTCACCCCACGGCGCCAGAGGAGAAGTCCACCATGCCTGCACCGGGATGGGGACCTGTTCCGGAAGGCACCTACACGCTCATCATCGGCGGCGCGCTGCGCGTTGACAATGTCGTCGTGCGCAAGGGTGAAACCACGACGGTCGATGCGGACTATCGAGCCCCCGCAGAAGTGCGTGTCCGCGCCACCGAGCAAGGGGCACCGAAGGGTTCAGTAACACTTGTTGTCATGACGCTGGTCGGTGGTCGAACGGCGGCGGCTACCGTGACCACGGACAACGCAGGCATCGGCGTGATCAAGGCTCTGGCCCCGGGAAGTTATCGGTTGGTTACGAAAGAGGAGTTTGACTGGCTGAGCAAACCGCCATCGTCTCCTGGGCGACCGAACCCCACCCTCCCCGGCGCGATCAACCTCCTCACGGTGTCGCCGGGGGACCGATTTGACTACGCGATTGAGTTGTTCGATCCCGGGTGCATCTGGTTGACTGTGAAAGTGAAGCCACGCTCGGGCAAGCAGATGGAAGAGGCCACCATCAACGACCTCTATCACGGGCGGCCGGTAATCGACTGGCGAACCACGATTAACGCCAATGGCACGTTTGACTTTGGCCCGGTCCGCGCCGGCACATACGAGTTCCGGGACGGGGACTTGCAGGACACAGGTTCATGTTACGTGCGCTTTGAGGTGAATCAGCCTCCGCGCCAGACGATTGAGCTGGACCTCTCGCCGTCGAAGGTCACGGTCAGCCTGAAGATCCCAAAGGCATTTGAGCGGGTGCCGTTCCACACGAGCCTAATCCCATACTGCGAAGACCCTTCTGATATGTCCCTGCAGGTGCGGGCGGGGACAGCCACCGTTCTGGCTCCGGACAAAGTTGAGTTCACGGATGTGGCACCCGGGTCATATCTTCTCATTTCCTGGGCCGAGGGGATGGTCCCGAGGCGGCAGATCATCGAGTACAAAGAGGTGATCGAGGTACCCAAGACCAAGAGAGTCACTGTGAGGTTCGATGGCCGCGACCCGTATCTCAGCGTTCGCTTGAGAAGCGAGCAGGAACGCCATTGGGGAACTGGGCTAGAAAAAGACGGTCGTCGCTTGTGGGTGGAGGTTCTCAACAGCAAGGGCGAACGCGAAATGATCGACGGCGCACCCGTCGCGGTGGTCCCGGAGGATTCCAACTCACGATCGTGGCGAGTAAAACCGGGCAGGTACACAGTGCGCTTGTTCGGGCGCGGATTTGAGACACGGACATTTGAGGACGTTGGTGTAAGCCGCGACAAGGGTGCAGTGCTGGACGTTGACCTGAAGCAGACTGCGATCGTCGCGGTGCAGGTGCCGAACATCGAGGCCAATGCTTTGCTCTGCGCCGACATCTCGCTGGAAGCTTTTGACAAGGACGGCAATGCCCTCTCCACCGATTCAGGCGGCATGAGGGCCATCTTGCAGCCGCGTGCGGGGCAGATTGGTGCCACGGATAGGCACAGGGGGCCCCACGAGCGGGTCGTCCTGCCCGTGTGTGAGCTGGTTTTCATGAACGTCCCGGTTCAGAGCGCGCGGATTCGCATCCATGCCCCCGGATACAAGCCCGTCGAACTCGAGCTCAAGCACAACGAGAATAGAGGTCACCGGTACACCGTGCAGATGGAAAAGGAGTAGCCACGCGCAGCCGCCTGTGCGCTTTCGTGGAGTCGTCGACCACAGGCAATTCGAGCGGTCAGCGTCGCGGGCAGGGGCTTCAGGCGATTACGCCTTTGGTTACGTCGAGGAAGATGTCTTCGAGGTTCTGTGTTGCCGGCGCGAGCGTTACCACCGGTACGTTGCGGTTGAGAAGCTCGCGCAGCAGGCCGGGGTTGCTTTCCACCGGCTGCAGGAAGTTGAAGACGATGATCCCGCGGTCAATCTCGACGCCGCCGATGTCGGGCAGGCTTCGCAGCGCGGTGACGGCAGCATCCGGCGAGCCCAGCACGCGCAAAAGCAGCTTCTGTTGCTGCGCCATGCCGCCTGCGCGCTGGTTCAAAATGTCGTCAATGCGGCCCGATGCCAGCATGATGCCGCGTTCAATGATGCCGACCGAATTGCACATGTCCGAAAGCTCGGTCAGGATGTGGCTGCTGATGATGATGGTCTTGCCCAGCTTCTGCAGTTCTTTCAGCAGCAGCCGCAGTTCAATGCGCGCGCGAGGGTCAAGGCCCGAAGCCGGCTCGTCCAGAATCAGCACCTTGGGGTCGTGCACCAGCGTCTTGGCAAGGCACAGGCGCTGCCGCATGCCCTTGCTGAGCGTGCTGACGTCCTTGGTGGCGACGGGTGTCAGGTCGGTCAGCTCCATGATCTCGTCAACCAGCGGCTTGCGGCGCGCATGCGGGATGCGATAGGCCGAGGCGAAAAACGTCAGGTACTCACGAATCTCGACGCCTTCGTACACGCCGACATAGTCCGGCATATAGCCGATGATGGTGCGGATGTACTCAGGCTCGTCCAGCACGCTGACGCCGTCGATCACCAGGTCGCCGTAATCGGGGTCAAGCAGCGTGGCCATCATGCGCATGGTCGTGGTCTTGCCGGCACCGTTGGGGCCCACAAAACCGAAGATGTCGCCCGTCTCGATGCGGAACGAAAGATCCCACACCGCGCGGAAGTTGCGAAAGCTCTTGCACACGTGCTGCAGCTCAATCATACGCAAAGCTTAGTTGCCGCGGGCGCGCGGGGCCAGAGGCTGGTGCCAAGGCTCAGGGTCGGCTTGACCAGATTCCGCGCTTGGCTTCCTTGGCGCGATCCTGCGTGGCCTGCATGCGCTGGCGCATGGCTTCGTCGGGAAACTCTTTGACGTTGCGGATGCGGACAAGCCCCTTGTCCAGCAGCGCCTGGTTCATGATGCGGTACAACCCGGGCATCACCGGCCCCAGCCTTGAGCCCAGGTCTTCGCGGTAATACAGGTACACGATTCCGTAGATCACCCGGTCACGGATGTCGGAATCCAGCGCCGGCTTGATGAAAATTTCCTCTTCGTGGGCGACGAACTTTGCCATCCACTCCTGCGTTTCGGCGTACGCGTTGGGCGCTTCGCTCTGGCTCAGGCCTTCCACTCCAAGCAGCCTGATTTCGCGCTCGGTGGGCGTGCCGCCGTTGATGATGATGGTGTGCGGCGCGATCAGCCTGGTTGGCCGCGCGACGATGCGGCCGTCGTCATCGATTACAAGCTGGTCATCCAGCTTGCGGGTGATGACGTTGCCGTCCTCATCCAGCTCCTGGGTCACGCATCCGCAAAAGACGCAAAGCAAAGCCAGTGTCAAGCCGATTCGCATAGCACTCTCCGTAACTGATACGCCTGGCACGCGCTTCCGTTGGTAAACGGTGCGATCTCGCGCTACTATCTATGCAGGGCCCCGAAACCCTCGCATTGACCCGCTATGGCTGACAACACCGCGCTCAGACTTGTAGGCAAGACCATCGGAGGATGCCAGATCTCGCGGCTGCTGGGCACCGGCGGGATGGGCGCCGTGTACCTCTCCACGCAACTGTCGCTGGGCAAAGAGGTCGCGATCAAGGTGCTGGACGAACGCTGGGCTGCGCGGCAGGAGCATGTGGATGGCTTTCTGCGAGAGGCGCGCCTGGCGGCCAAGCTCGAAGATGAGCACATCGTTCAGATCTACGACGTGGGCTCCGACGGCCAGTTCCACTACATCGTCATGCAGTACGCCCGCGGCGAAAACCTCAAGGATCGCCTCAAGCGCGGCCCCGTGCCCATTGAAGAAGCTCTTTCCTACATCGAGGGCGTCGCCCGCGGCCTGTCTGTCGCGCACCGCCACGGCATCGTCCACCGCGATATCAAGCCGGGCAACCTGGTCATCGGCGACGACGGCATCATCAAGATTCTGGACTTCGGCCTCGCCCGCGCCGAAGAGGGCGAAGGCGACAAGAGCCAGGGCCAGTTCATGGGCAGCGTCGCCTACATGGCGCCAGAGCAGTCCGAGTACATGCCCGTTGGCGCGCAGACCGACATCTACAGCCTCGGCACAACGGCTTGGCATTGCCTGACCGGCAGCCTGCCCTTTCGCGGCGAGAGCAACTACGACCTGCTGGTGAAGCACCATTGCGAAGTGCCCGCCGCGCCCAGCGTCGTGCGCAGCAGCGTGCCGCTTACTGTCAGCCGCGTGGTCCTGCGCATGATGGCCAAAGACCCGAAAGAACGCTACGCGTCTATCGACGACGTGCTGCTTGACCTCAAGCTGATCCGCCGCCACCAGCTTCCAGCCACGCCCGCGCCGTGGGGCAAGCGCCCGCTCAATGCACGGCTGCTTGACCTTGCCGGCCGCGACCCGCAACAGATGTACCGTGACGGCCTGAAGGCCCAGCGCGAACAGTTCACCGCCGGCAAGCCGGTCTCGCCGCTGCGCGAGGTGTTTGTGCGGGGCGGCTTGAAGTACCGCGAGAGCAGCGAGCCCGACCTGCTGCCTCCTGATTTTCTTGAGCTGCGCGCCGGGGATGCGCGCCTGACACTGGCCCAGGCCGCGGGCGACCGCTTTGTGTGCGACGGCGGCGCGCCCGAGTACGCCGAGCGCTTCAGCGTGGCGATGCACGAGCAGCGGCTTGTGATCCGCGCGCGCGGGCAGAAGGCGCTGGGCGTAGAGGACGTGCAGCGCATGTTTGACCTGCTTGAGGCCCTGCCCGCGGGCTACAAACAGGTTGCGGTCGCGCTTGAGCCGGAGTACTCGGCGCAGGGCAGCGACATTCGCTGGGTGGTCGATACCTACAACATTCTCGACAAACGCGGGTGCGCGTTCACGCTGGTGGTCGGCAGCATGGAAAACCATACCACCTTCGTGAACCTGGGCATCGACAACCACATCAAGCTTGAGCTGGAGCTCGGTGGCGCCGTCAGCGTCAGCCTGGATCGCCTGAAAGTTGACGAAGCCGACATTGACACCGACGAGATCGCCCCCCAGGCCGCGCTGTCGCCCGCCGCGCGCGCGCTGGTCGGGCAGATCCGCGAGATGATGGAAAGCCGCGAGCTGGCGGACGCCGCCCGCGCCTGGCGCCGCCTGATTGCCGACGGGATTGATCGCAAGCAGCTTGAGGGCCTGCGCGACCTGCGCGAAACGCTGTACGAGCGCCTGCTTGCCGACGGTAAGGAGGCCTTCGACGCGGAGGATCACGAGACCGCCACTGAGCGCTTTAATCTGTTGATCGACCTTGACCCCGCGCGCCATGAGGGGCACTTCTACAAGGGCCTGCTGCTCAAGAGTGAGGGCAAGCTGGAGTACGCGCAGGCGTTTCTGACGCAGGCGATTCTCGCCGCGCCCGACGACGCCGAGCTGTTCTATCACCGCGCGATTGTAAGAAGCCGCGTCGATGACCTGGACGGCGCGCTGCGCGACCTCGACATGGCGCTGCAGCACAATCCCCGCATGACCAGCGCCTACTACAACCGCGCCAAGCTGCACAGGAGAATGGGCCGCGACGACCTGATGAAGCGCGACCTGCTGATGTACGAGCGCCTCAAAGGCGGCAGCACCAAAGCCAAGCCCATAGCCCCAACCCCAACACCCGAACGCGCCTGAGGTCAGAAAAGGGTCAGGCTACTTTGTTGGTGCTTTGCGGGGGCGGCCTCTGGGGCGCAGGGTTGATTCCAGCCCCAGCTTGCGGGCTGTGACTTCGCGCCAGTTGTCGTCGCCGTAGGGGCTGCCCCGGTTTACAGACTCGCGCAGGCGTGCAAGCTCCGACTCGTCCTGCTCCCGGACCTGCTCGCGGTTCACGAAGCTCAACCATGGCGTTGGCCGCACTATCGGCCCCACCACAAGCCAGTTCTCCAGCGGCTTTGCCGAAGCGGTTGAGTCGTCCAAGGGATCTCGATCAATCCTGGTGGCGCGCGCGTTCTGCGGCGCGGCAAGGTCGCCCGGCCCCTTGCCCGGCGCGCTGCCGGCGAACGGGTCGCGTTCCAGCGCGGCGAACGCGGCTGCGCTGGAGTACGCCCACTGCTCGGCTCGCTCGACCAGACCTGCGCGTACGGGGTTGCGTTCGACGTAGCGCAGCACGGTCAACAGGTGGGCGTCGTTCTGGGCGGGGAAGCTCTTGTAGCGGCCCTGCCAGACGTGGCCCGAGCCCTTGTAGTGCCGGTGGTAACGGCGCACGTGGCATGTGGTGACCCACTGCATCCAGCGGGGCAGGTCGCCATCGCGATAGGGCCACAGCACCAGGTGAAAGTGGTTGTGCATCAGGCACCAGCCCAGAAGCCGCATGGGTGTGCGCTCACAAGCCAGCGAAAGGATGCGCAGGAAGGCCGAGAAGTCGGCCTCCTTGCGGAAAACCTTTGCGCGCCCGTTGCCCCGGTTGATAACATGGTAGCAAAGGCCACCAGGAGCAAAGCGAACAGGACGAGCCATGGCCGGAAGGGTACAACACGAAGTTACAAACGCAACAACAAAGGAGCCTGACCCCTTTTAGGTTGAGGTTGGGGGGCAGGCGTAGCCGGCGCGGCAATAGTTCACCACCTCGTCGATCACGGCGAGTTTGTCGAAAGCCGTTATCCACACGAGGATCAGCACGGCAGCATGGTGGGCATGTCAGACGCCATGGGATGCGCTAGAAGCGAGATCATCTACACCGAGTACGGCGAGCCGCTGGTGCAGTGGATCATCTATTGCGCGTCGAGCAGCGGCATCTCAACGGTCTCCTACGACTCGACGTACAAGGAGACCACTGTTACGCTGAACGGGACCCTGCCCAACAACCTTGAGGGCAAGGAGGTTCGAGTGGCTGTGCCCGGCGACGCCATCAGGCCCTACCGCACCGCGCGGGTGCAGCACGCCAGCGGAACCACCATGGTGCTATACGAACCCACAGCCGGCTCGGACGAAACGGTCGCCGCCGCCATTGACCCGGCGGGCAGCATCGGGGCACCGTTCGTCGCCTACGACAACCCCACCGGCATGCTCGACGGGCGCTGGGACGACGTAACCTATTACGACTCCACTCAGGTCAACCCAGTAGAGTGGCCCGACGGCGTAACGGTGTTCATCGACAATGAACGTACGTTCACTGACTGGTGGATAGACATGACAGGCGAGTTTGAGGCAGGTTCGGGAGCAGCGACACTCAACATCGACCACGTTGAAAGCGGCAAACTGTATGCGGCAGGGAATGTTCACACCGTGGTCGCGGGCGACCGCTACCGCATGCCAGACATGACGGCGACCGGGCAGCGACGCACCAACCACGGCATCTTGTACACGGCGCCGAGCTACGACCCCGGCGCGGACGAAACCACCTTTACGGTGGAGCCGCTGGCGAACCTTGCTTCGTTCCAGGTGGGCTACAAGGTGCTGCTGGACACGCGGACGCCGACATACCACACGATCACGGCGGCTGGCGGGGACACGTTCACCGTGAAGGGGCAATTGACGCCGACCATGGGAAACACCGACGCGCACGAGATCGGCAGCGCGGGCGACTGGTTTCGTGTGATGACGCCCTACGGCAAGGACGCGCAGACGGGCGAGCTGGACCAGGAACTGTCGATGAAGGGGTCGCGCCAGGGGCTGTGGGGCGGCTACCGCTGGATGCCGCCCGAGGGCCCCAACGGCTCCACCGCGTCGTTCTCGAACAAGTACTACTGCCACAACCGCACCTACGACACACGCACGGGCAGGTGGTCAACACCAGACCCCGCGGCCAGCCCATGGGCTAACTTGCAAGACTATGCGCGCGGAAATCCCATAACTAACCGCGATCCCACCGGGCTCCTCTTGATCTCAATTATGGGTACCGGTCAAGACGAGAACACTGACGACACCCTCTTCAATTGGGCGTTGGTCAAGAAACACGGCCTAATGAGTGATGGCGAGGCCGGGTCTCGGTTTGGGAAAAACGGTTTGACCGATTGGACGGTCGGTTCAATCAGGGATGATGAGGATTGGGTGTCCGACGCACACAAAGTTGCCACGAAAATATGCGAGGCAAAGAAAGCGAATTCCAACGAACCGATCAAGATAATCGGATTCAGCCGTGGTGCAGCGCTCGCGCTGGTTGTTGCGAAGTTTCTAGGTTCATGCGGATGCTGCGATGGAAAGCCGTGCTGGAAGTCGGGCGGCAGTACCTATGACTGCGACAAGGATTGTGGCTGCTGCAAGAAGATCGACATTGACTTTTTGGGACTGATAGATCCCGTGTCCTCAGACCTTACAGGGTTATATTTCGGTGTTTATGGCGTGTTTGTGCAAGACGTTGATGACGGATTTGTCCCCGACGCGATTCCCAGCAACGTAAAGAAGCACTTGGTCATCCGTGCCTCGGCTTGGACCGCGTTAGAGAGGCTTTCCATGGGTGAGCATGAGATTAAGGGTGCGACGGAGAAGAAACTAGATTACGCTCATTCCGGCGCGAGTGGGATCTCTGGCACCGGTGCTGCGAAAGATGTTCTTGGTGCACTTGCTTCGGCAATGGGGGAGTGAAGCGTTCTCAGAAGGCTAGCACCTCGGTTTGGGGACAGCGATGAAGGTTGGCATAAAGATTCTATGGATTCTGCTGGTCACTTGGCCCGTGGCCGCGATTGCATTCTTTTGGCTGTCGAGCTTCCCTGTTGCAATGCTGGAACTGCTTGTCTTTGGGCTCGAGGGCGGACCGGCTAGCGATGTCATAAACTGGGCGTACAACCAAAGATTGTGGTGGTGTGGGCCGGGCGCCGGCATCGCTGGAGAAGTAGGCGCGCCTTTGCTCGCGATGGGAGTTGTCGCGTTTGTGGGTGTCAGGGCCAAGCGAGAGCGCAGAACCGCGCGACGAGACATCATCGTGATCGCCGTGTGCTCGATAGTTGTGCTGCTTGCGCTGGCGGCGTACTGCTTTGCCCTGCGCGAGTCTGGAGGCGAACTTCCTGCAATGCGGTACGCCGGATCGTGGTTTCGAATTGAGAACATAGTGGGGGAGCCCGAGCTAGACAGGTCCCCGCAAATGACGCTCCACGCAGTCAGCCGGTTGGCCGCCGCTCTGGCCACGCCTATTGTTTTCTCGGCGCTCGGGTCCCGGTCGCGCTCGGTGGATGAAAAACCTGGAAAGCCTTCCGCTGCGATGTGAGAGCCTGTTTAACAAGCCACCAGTTTGCGGGCGGGGTTTGTCGATGAGGTTGGTATGGCTACCAACTACCCTACCGACCTCACGGACGAGCAATGGTTGCTTGTCGAAC
>CAZZBH010000108.1:0-11922 GCA_964652605.1 uncultured Planctomycetaceae bacterium | reverse complement strand
GCCTGCTGATCCCAGCCGGCTTCGGCACGAACCTGCCAATCGTGGTACGCAGCGGCACACTGCCGCCACAGACACTCACCCAGACCTTCACCTACACATCACCCAAAGACAGCGCACCCCCAAAAGCCGACAGCGGCAGCAGCTGCACAACCGGCCAGGGCAACGCCTGGGCGCTGCTGCTGCTCGCGCTGGGCGCAGCGGCCTGCATCAGCCTGCGCCGCCGACTCACGTAGAATGCCTGAACATGCAAACACGGGCCGCCTGGCGGCCCGTGTTCTTTTTGACTTCAAGATCCGTCGGATTCGATGTCTGGCAGATCCTTGATGAACACGGAGCGCTGGAAAGCTTCGCCGCGCTCCTCGCCGGCTTGCCGCCAGAAGATGCGCACGGTAACCAGCAACTCCTGCGGAACATCATCGTGCCGCTCGTAGCGAATGGTGTATCGGTACCCTTGCCGGAAGGGCAGCGGCAGCCGCATGCGGCCGCTGCTGTCGGTTTCAAACCAGTCGTCGAGGCCGTTGCGGTTACGGTCTTCGCCGTTGTCGGGCACGCCGTCTCCGTTGCGGTCGGCGTAAAACTCAAGGTAGTTGGCGGCAATGTCGTCGAACAAGCTTGCCGCAAGGTCTGCGGCAATCGTGTTATCGACAGCCCGCTTGTGGTTGACCAGGCCGACAGCAAACACGGCGTAAATGCCGACAACCCCGACCAGCATGATGGTCAGCGCCATCAGTATCTCGATCAGTGTAAAGCCTCGGCGGCTTGCGCGAGGTTGCCCGTCCGGCATGGCGACAAATCTTCGGCCCATGCTCATCTCGCCACCGGTAGCTGAATCACCCTGCGGAATACCTCGCCGCCCAATACGCGCGAGCCGGCCTGGTGGTCCGCAGGCAGGCTTCCTAATGCGCCCCTTACACAGCTGCCCAGTGTGCGGCCGCTGCGCGCGCCGTAGGCGATGATCTCGCCATTGACGCGCGCGAACCCGGCGTCGCTTGCGGGGTCGTTGAAGTTGTCCGTCATCTCGACAAAAAGCGAAGTGTCACCGCGCGGCGCGCCTGCCGACAGGGTTGTCTCGGCGCGGATGGGGTCGGCTGTTGCGACGATCAGTGTCGCGCGAAGCGATCGTGGCAGCAGCGGCTTGCCCTCTCGTTGCCGTTGCAGCAGGCTCCAGGTGTAAACCGGTCCGGCCGCGCCGGCAAACCATGTGCGCGTCTGGCCGGCATCGTCCCAGCATTCGACGGCAAGGCATACGATGTCTTCGGCGACCAGTTGAAACTGGTCCCACAGCGGCTCATCGCCGACCCTGATCTCGCGCAGCGAGGCCTGCGCCATTTCGTCGCCCGGGCCCGACACTTCGCACCACTGCAGGACGGCAGAGATCAGCCCATTGCGCGGGTCCGGCGGTGAGCGCTCGGCGCGGTACAGGCGCGTGCCGTCGGCACTGGGCTCCATCATGTACACCACCTCGATGTTGCCGCGCGACGGGCGCATGGCGGCGTGCACGTTGCGCCCGCTGAAGTCGTCGTCGTAGCCCTGGCCGGGCGATGCGCGCCCGGAATCGTAGCCCGCCAGCGTGCGCTGCCCTTCGCCCCAGGCGCGCGTGAACGCCAGCACCTGCCGCCCGAAGGGGTCATGCACCACGACGAAAGCGGGGTCGTCCATTGGGCCGTCGGCGTGGGCCGGCCTGTCCAGCACCTGCGCAAGGTCATTGCCCAGCAGGCGCATGACGGTCTGTGACGCGGCCAGCGCCTCGCCGCGTGCCGCCCCGGTGCGGCTTATGTCGAGCGCGCCACGCAGAAAGCCAATGATCATCACGCCCATGGCCAGCAGGATCCCAACTGAAACCATCAGCTCAATGAGCGTAAATCCGCGAAGCGCGGCGTGTGGGTTGACTCTGGGCATGTCAGCCACGCCGCTACCTCCGTTCCTCGTGGCGGACGATGCGGGTGACCTGCCGGACGTCCACTTCAGCGCCGCGGAACTGCAGGGTTGCCTTGTAGTCCTCATTCGCGAAGGCCCCGGTCTTGAAGTAGGGATAAACGCGCCATTCGATGCGGTCAGCGCGGACACCGAACGGCGCAAGGCGAGGATCGACAAAATCCTGCGACTGCTCATACAGCGTGCTGCCCAGGTGCTCGGTGCGGCTGCCGCCAACTTCAAAGTCCCAGGCGTACAAACCGCCCGGCGCGTTTGTGGGTTGGCTGTCCCACTCCGGCAGCGGCACGCCGGGTTTCTTGAAGCGCACAACCAGCCGGGCGCCGAGCGCGTCGGCATGTCGTGCGGGGTCAGCGTGCGGCTCCCAGGCGATGCGCCATCGAAAGCCCGTAAAGACGCCGTTGCGCAATGTGGCTGCTCCCTGAAAGTGCGTGATCTCGGGGCTGACGGCGCCGGGGATAGCGCGGCTGGCAGTGCCGACGCCTGACTCATAGGCGGCATCGCCATCAAGGCAGAACCCGGCAAACCAGTCGGGAAAGCGCACCGGTTGATCGAAGAACAGCGTGCGGTTGTCCCACGTGCGCGGCTGTGTGCCGTATGCGCCGCGGAAAAGCGCGTACGGCCATTGCCCGCGATACTGGCCGGCGGTGACGGTGCCGATGCGGATGGTGCTGTTGGAGTTGCTGGGATCAGCGGTACTGGTTTCGCGGTACTTCTGGTAGCCGATCAGCTCGGTTCCGGCTTGCTGGTCAAATCGCAGAAAGCCGTATGGCCGAAATCCGTCCTCGCCCATTTCGGCGCTGATGTTGTTTTCAGCGGGGCCGCCGGCGCCGGTGGCGCGGCCGATGCGAAGGCCCGCCATGTTCATGATGTAGCTGCCCGGCGCATGGGCCTGGATGGGCGAGCCAAGCACGCCGCGCGAAATGTCGCGCAACGCGTATCCCTGCACGTTGTAGTAGGTACGGTTCGCCGGGTGCCAGCGAGTCACTTGCCGTGCCGCGACGCTGCGGTAGGCAATCAGCTCGTCGTCGATCTTGACCACGCCAAAGCCCTGCGTCGGTGCGGCGTTGACGATGATTTCACCGCCCTCGCCCGGCGCGCCGGCATTGACGGCGTCGTCCAGCAGCCGGAAGTCGCCCGACCCCCAGGCCCGCAACTCAAACGAGTCAAAGTCGCCTGAGTGTTCAAGCGTGACGTCGGTGCCGTCCTGTGTGCGCGGGTCTGCGCCCGCGAAGGTCCAGGTGGTCGGCAACTGCACGGGCAGCTCACCGGTGGGGAATTTGCACAGGTTGGTGCCCGACTGCGGAAACGGGTTGGCTGGCACGAGCGCGTTGCCGGGCTGCGGGTTCGGAAAGTAGTCGGCACTTACGTGGTCATGCAGCGCGCAGATGTACTGGCCGGTGACGGGATTGGGGTCGGTGATGGGCTCGGCCTGGTACTGGTCAGGGTCGGTGCTGACCAGTCGCACGTTGTACAACTGCAGTTCATCCCAATAGTCGTGCAGCCAGCGCTGCTGCCGGATCTGGTGAAGTTCTTTGCGGTTGTTGCGGCCGTCGATCAGGGTGATGACGTCGGCGTTGCCGCTGGTGACGGTGGTGCCGAATGTCGGCGTGACGCGCGAAGCGGCCCCGTGAGGTGCAGCCACCGTGCCGCAGGCGCCGCGCCATGGTGCCCACAGCGGCGGGTTAAGCATCATCGCGTTGGACGCGTTGATGATCCAGCGTACGGTGCCCTGCGGTGTAGGTTGCGGGTTTGTTTCCTGCGCGTCAGGCAGCAGGTACTCGTGATCCCAGAAGATCAGGGCAGGGAACAGGTTGTCGTCGGCCATCTCTGGCGTTTCGCCGGAGACGTCAGTGCCCTCAGCGGGGTTCCAGACCATGTTGTAGCGAAGCCACTCGTCGTTGACTTGCACGACCGAGCGGGGGTGGTAGCCCTGCGCGTTGTCCACCGGGATGCTGACCAGCACCGCGACGCTGCCGTGCGAGTAGAAGTTGATGCGGTTCAGCAGTTGCTGGTAGGCCGCCTGGATCAACGGGTCGGCGTTGCCGGGATCCGGCGGCGCGGAGAACAACTCGTTGTTCGAGCCCAGTGGCGGGTATGAGCCCACGTAGTGGAAGTACGTCGCGGGATCTTTGCGTATCAGCCGCCGGAACGTGGGCGAATCGGGGTCGGTGTCGATGGTGTAGCGCGCGACCACGCGCAGCCCCTGCGGCGTGATGGCGTCATAGGCGATGTATTCGCCGCGCTGCATCGGCAGGCCGGTGTATGGCGGGCTTCCGACGCCGGAGAAGTTCGGTATCAGGACACCGTCGCGGTCGCGATAGCCGATAAAGGCCGGCCCGTACAGAAAAAGCACGCCGTTAGGCGGCAAGCCGTTGTAGTCGGCCAGTGGCAGCAGATTGGGGTTTGCGCCGCGCAGGTCATCGCCGCCACCGGGAAAGCCCGCATCGGGTCCGAGTTCTTCGGCGCGGTAGTACGCCGAGTTGGCGCTGCCCGTGCCGCCGACGCGCCAGAACGCGCGGGCAGGCAGCGGCGCGACAAGATTGCCCGATGTGCGCGGAAGGTGCGGCCACGACGGTGACTCCAGCTCAGTGGCGGGCTGTGGCCAATTCTGAAACCATGCGCGCAGCGGCGCCGTGTAGCCAAAGACGGTCACCTTGCTGCCGCGCGGATGAAAGCTTGCAACCGTGCCGCGCGCGCCTACGGCTGAGCCGGCAACCGCCGGGTTGGGCGGGCCGCGACCAACGCACACGCCCTCGTGGTGCCGGATGATCAGTGAAGCGCCAAGCTTGCCGTCATACTCAATGGCCTCATCGCCGATCACGACCACGCCGCGGTCAGGAAACGCGTCGATGTCGCGGATGTCGATGGGGATGTCGGTCTGCGACAACTGGCGCGACTTGGGGTCTTCCAGGTCCTGCGCCAGCGTGCTTGTTCGGCTTACCCATGCGCCATTGGGCTGGCGAAACGTGTGGTGCATCTGTGGCTTGACGCCCGGGCTGCCGGTGCCCGCCGAGCAATCGCCATCGATGGTGAGCGCCAGGTGGCCAAGCCGTGTGCCCTTCCAGTGCACTCCCAAGTGATACCACTCGTCATGGCGGAACGTTGCATCGTCCAGATCATAGCGCAGCTCGGTAAATGCTTCCTCGAGCGTGCGATCTTTGACCCGCAGTACCAGTGCGCGGTTGGGCGGCTGGAGGTTGTAGGCCCCGCGGCGCTCGCCCCACCACAGCAGGCTCAACCGGTTGCTGTACTCGCGCTCTGCGACGTCGCACAGGTAGTGGTTGGTGTTCAGGTCTTGCCACTTTCGGCGAAACCACATCTGAAAACTGCCGGCATCCAGATCACCGGCTTCGTACCCGCCGGGCGCCTGCCCGACGGTGTTCGCGACGTAGAAGCGCTCGCGCCGCTGGCCGGTATCGACGCCGCGCTGCCACGGGCTCCAGGCTTCGGGCGAGCTCCAGGCAGGCTCGCCGCGCTGTCGCACGCGTCGCTCCTGCGGGTAGTGAACGTACGGCAGCTCAAGCAGTCCCACCCCCCGCCTGTTCTCGGTGCCGGCAAAATGCAGTTGCAGGATATTGCCCTGCGGGTGGCGCATCTCGTCGCGCAACTGGCTGCTCAGGTGCCAATGCAGCGTCTGCGGCCGATCACTGCCGACCAGCGCCCACTCACGGATTGCGTTGCGCGCGCGCGTGCCGCCTGCCGGCTGATAGCTGGTGGCGTAGGCATCGACCATATACGCGTCCATGCTGCTGAAACTGATGGGCATGGTCGCGCGCCCCCCGCCCGGCGAATACGGCAGCGCCTGCTGGCGGATGAAAACGCCGATCTGCTCGGCGAAGATGGGCGGGTTCTCGCGGTCTTTCAGTTCGTCGAGAAACAGCCGCAGGTCGTTCAGGCTGCGAAAGGCAGGCGGGCCGTTTTCGTCGTCCGGGCCGAATCGAAACGCCATGATTTCATCGGCGATGCGCCGCGCCGAAGCCATGTCGATGGGCCCCGGGCCATCACGGCCGCGCGGTCCGACGCCGTGGAACAGCGCCACCAGCGTCTCATGGTTGGCGGTGTTGATGTTGACCGGTGCGCGCTCGGCGATTTCAATGATCCAGCCTTCGCTGGCGTCGATCTCGTGCTCACCTTCCACGACGAGCACCACGCTGCCTGCCCCGCCCCCCAGCGCCCAGCCGAGAATGATCCGGCCGGTGGAGCTGCGCAGGCGCACCAGGTTGTCGCCGTCGTAGCCCGGCGCGGACACGCGCGGATCACCCGCGACGTAATAGTCCGGCTGAAAGGCCTGGTCAGACTCATAGCGCACCAGAAGTGCCTGCTTGCCGCTTTCGCCGACGTCCACCATGCCGCCGCCCAGAACCACGCTGGGGTAAAACCAGCCGCCGTCAAAGCGCAGCGTTGGCGCGAGTGTGGTGGCGTTTTCCTCAAAGATCTGCATGGCAACGGGGTCAATACCCTCGGGCCATCCGTCTAGGCGTTCGCCCATGACCGTGGGCCCCAGGGCGGGCTCGGGCACAAACAACCGTGGCAGCGATGCGACCTCGCGCAGGTCAGCAACATGGTTGAACCATGCCGGCGTGCCGGTAAGCGTGTTGGCGCGCAGCAGGCGGTGAAGCATCGGTTTGTAGGCGGTGGGCGTGGTCACGAACTGGCCGCGGCCAAGTGATCGCGCAGGCGACCACCACGCAAAGATAGCGTTGTTGCCGATGCCGTTGTAAAGCGGGTTGGGCGTAAGCTGAAACAGCACATCGCCCCGGCGCGAAGCGTACTTGAACAGGTAATTGTCAATGACCACATAGCCGCCGGTGTTGCCGCCATCCAGCGCGGCCAGGAATGATGCGTCGGTCAACGTGACCTGCGGATAGACGCCGCCCTCGGAAGCAACGCGCTCGTCGGCAATCAGTCCGGCGCCGAGCATGTTCGCGAAAGCAGTGACGCTGCTGAAATTGAGGTTGAGCTTGCCTGACTCATCGGCAATGCTGAGGCCCTGCACGAAACGACGCGGGTCGCTTACAGGGTAAAGCGGCCCGTCCGGGCCCTGCGCGCCGATGAACAAGCGGTCGTCGCCCTCAAAGTCCTGGCGCAGATCAACCAGGTGTTCCTGCCAGACATCGACGTCAGGGTTGTGCCAGTCCACGACCTCATTGGGCGGCATCGCGTACCAGCGGGCGTACTCGTTTAACCGGTTGCGGTAGCCCAACTGCGCCCAGGCGTGGTCTGTCCCTGTGCGCGTGGTGATGCGGGTCTTCTCGAGCTCCAGTGCGGCTACACTGGCGCCCTCCTGCTGCGACATCAGGTAAGTGAACGTCACCGCAAGGATCAGCAGCAGCGACAGCACGATCATCACCATCATCATTGCCGCACCGCGCCGTTTGTGGCGCGGTGGCAGACAAGCTGCTGGCGTGGCTGGCGCCGGGGTGACCGAAAGCTGCATTGGCGTCATTCGCTGCTGCCCTGCGGCACTGCTGCCGCGACTACTTCCCACTCAAATCTTTCAACGGCTTCGCTGCTGACCATCCCCAGCGGGTGAAACGTCAGCACGACCCGCCGGATCGAGCCCGCATCGCCCGTTACAAGAAACACCTGCACCGCGCCAGGGTGGCGGGCCGGGTCAAGCTTGCCGGAGCCGTCAAAGTACACATGCACCAGGCCCGGCACCGGGCCTTCGGGCAAACCGTCCGGTGGCGTCTCAGGCACTTCGGCATCGGGGCCGGTCACAGGGCCCCGCGCGGCAGGGGCGGGATCGTAAATGCCCTCAGCCTGCATCGTGACCTCAAGCTCCGGTGGCACGCCGCGCGCAATCAATTGCGTACCTTCAAGCGACAGCACCTGCCCAGCCACCAGCCCCATCAAGTCAAAGTTGTCCATGCGGCAGGGCACGCCGCCCAGAACGATGTCGGTGTCGCGCGCCGTGGCGGGCGTGAAATCGGGCGGCAGCTCGCCGGCTGTTAGGCGCCCGTCAACGTACAGTGACACGCCGTATCGGCTTACCGCAATTTCAACGGTGGCCCAACGGTTGAGCGCAACCCAGGTTTCCGCGTTGGCTGTCACGCCGGCGCTCATCAGTCCCAGCCGCACGGCGTTGTGGCGGGCCTCGATCACCGACAATGTGAACACCCCGCCCATGCGCACCAGGGGGCCGGTCTGCGGCACGGGCCGCCCGATGCCGCCGCGCGGGGGAAGCGGCTCAAGCGGGTAGAAGTCAAACGAAGCGGCAATGCCCTCGTAGGTTCCCTCCGATTCGAACTGCGGCATCCACGGGATCGTGAAGGTCGATTGTGCTGCCGTAAGTTCCAGCGCGTTGCCATCGCGCAGGTTGTGGGTGCGGTCTGACTGCGGCGCAGCCCCGCCGGCCAGCGTAGCGATCACGTTGCCGCTGCCGACATTGAACGCCTGTGTGCCTGCCTCATCAAACGAGTAGGTCACAAGCCTGCGGCGTGACAGCGAAATCACCTGGTCATGCCGGTGGTCAAACACCATCTCAGCATGAACCTGGCGGGTGGATGCGGCTTGCCGCAGGGCTGCCGTCATGCCCTTGATGGATGAAACATGCCGCTCAATGGATGGGCCGACCAGTGCGCGACCGGCGAAGGTCGCAAACACCAAGGTCGCGACGATCAGGATCGAGATCACGACCAGCAGCTCAAGCAGCGTAAAGCCGCGCGGTCGAAGCTGTACTTGTCGTAATGCCATGCCACACCGCCGGGCGGTCCGGGCTGAAACAGGGGAGTGTCAGTCTCCCAAAATGAGGCATGGATGCAAGCGAAGCGGTGCATCCCGGCTGTGCAGGATCGCGCGGCGCCTGGAGGACTGACCGATTCGCAATGCCGGCTTCTTCGGGAGTAACGCTCGCTTGCATCCGTTCACGGGCCATCCAGTCGGAGCGAAAGGGAACCATTCGTGCACATACCTGAACATGGTGCGCTGTTCGCCACTCTCTGCGGATTCGCGCCGTCGTCGCCGCAGGCCGGGGGGGGCAACATGTGCATCTATGTGCAATCATGGTTGCTTCACCGGTGGGAGGGCGACGCACAACCAGTGGCACACCCGTCACCCGGGTGCACTTGCCGGGCGGTTGCGGGCGTTTACAATGTGCCGTGCTTACTGCGGTGTGCGCCAGGCTGACACTCAAGTTTGGAGCGCCGATGAATGTGCACGGGGAGGCCAAACTCGTTGCGTGATGTCCAAGCCCTCCTTCATTGCGATGCTGGGGGAAGGGCGGATCGCGGCGGAGGCCACCCACCTGCTACAAAGGGTGCACAAACTGCTCAGCGCAGCGGCACTGTTGGTTTGCTGAAAAGAAGACGGGTCATAGCCGAGTGCATGGCCCGTTTTCGTTTTCCTGCCCGCCGTGGGCTTGCGTCGGGCGAGCTTCGCCCCTGAACTGTTCCGCGCAGGCACGAGGTTTTTCGATGCGAACACTGGTCATTCCATGCGCAATTGTGCTGACCATGACGATCTCGGTCGCGCAGGACGCGCCGAAAGATTCGCTGGCTGACCTCAAGGACGGCAACGCGATAATCAGACCCGTCGCGCGCATCCAGCCCGAGCGCTTGAGTGATTGCAGCGGCATGCATTGGTGGAAAGGCGCTTGGTGGGCGCACAACGACAGGGGCGACGGCCCCGCGCTGTACCGCGCCGACACGCCCGACTTTAAGGATGCGCAGCGAATCACTCTTCCCGGTGCCACCGCCGTTGACTGGCAGGCCCTGGCAACGCTTGGCGATGACCTGATGATCTGCGACATCGCCGACAGCTACACCCGGCGTGACGACCTGGCGATCTACCGTGCCGGATACAGCGACGGCAAGCTGTCGCTGCTTGCGCGCTACGCCATGCGCTATCCCGACGGCCCGCGCGACGCCGAAGCGGCATTCACTCTAGATGGCAAGCTGCACGTCGTGACTCGCCCGCGCGGCGACGGGATGACAGTCGTGTACCGCTTCAATGAACTGAAAACTGACGAGCCCAATACAGCCGAGGCTGTGGCCAAACTTGATCTCGACAAGCGCACCATAGTGACCGCGGCGGATTGCGACGGGGCCCACGTCGTACTGCTTAGCTACACGCGCGTCTTTGTGTATGCCGCCGACAAGCTTGAGGGCGCGCCGCTATCGTCCACGCGCATCTACGCCGGTCGCTGCAAAGCCGCCTGCCTCCACGAAGGCCGGCTTGTATTCACCAGCCAGCAGCGCGACGTGTACGCGATCAACGATTTCCTGACGCGCGGTGTGAAGAATGCACTGCCCGAGGCTGTGCGAGTCGAGCTGCCGCGTGAGAAGACAGCCTATGATCCCGACGGCTCCGGTGAAGCCTGGAAAGCCGGCGCGGCAACGCTGCCGCTGCGCGGCCTGGGCGAAGGCGAGTTTGTGCGATGGATGATTTCGGGCGGGTGGCTGATGCTTGCCGGCGCAGTGCGCTACGACTCATTCACCAGCAGCAGCGAGGACGGCCCGCGCCATGGCTCGGCCCTTGTGTTGATGCTGGGCACGGGCGACGATGATTTTCTGCGTGGTGATGAGCGGTTCTACTGGCTTGGCGATAACGGCATCACCGGTCTTGACGTCTGGTCGATGGACGCCACCAGCGCGGTTCTCAAGCCGCTGCCCGGCGCCGTGGCCAGAGGTTCTGTCCGCGCGGGTTGGATGCGCTTCGAGTACGCCCTGCCGCTGACCAGGATATTCGGGGAAGGGGAGCTGCCCGCGGAGTTCCGTGTCAACCTGTGGGGTTTCAACCTGAAGGGCAAGCAGGAGCCGCACCTTGCCGGCGCCAGCTTTGCCTGCCGCGCCCACCCCTACACGTGGGCGCACGCAAAGGTCGTTAAAAAGTAACACGCCCAGCCGCGAAGGCCGGGCGTGTCGATTGGCCCCCGACGCGCTAATTCTCGTAGTAGCTGGGCAGTACCTGCTCCATTTCGCCGGTTGCAGGGTCCATGGCATACACGGCGTCAATCGCGTAGCTGCTGCGACCCTTGCGGCTGAGGAATGCGAACAGCGCCGCGTCTTTCTGCGCGATTGAGCTGGAGATGTACCACTCGACCGTCGTGCCGGCGCTGGTGTTCAGGCTGGCCTCGTTCTCGCCGCTGACGACTTCAAAGCGCAGGCGCACCCAGTTGGTGGAGTCGCCATCGGATTCTTTCATTGAAATCGTGCCGCGTGCCGCACCCTGCTTGCCGTCGAAGTTCTGGGTGAAGACTTCCTCATTGCGCTCCGGCACTCCGGCGTCGTTCAGCCACACCTGGTAGCAGCGCAGGCGCACGTTTTCGCGGTCCCAGGCTTCGTCATAGTTGGTGGCAAGAATCGCCACACGCACCAGTGTCTGGTCGGCCCGCGGCTGGCGCGCGTCGATGTTGGGCTTGGGCATGCCGCCGCAGCCGGAAAGCAGTCCCGCGCATACCAGCAACAGCAAGGTGATTCGCATCAGCATCTTCCGCTCCGTTGGTTCAGGCGAGCAGAGTTTGCCAATCCGAAGCCGCGAGTCCAGCGTCTGTGTGAACTGGCGTCAGCGTCTTGCTTTGCCCCCGGGCGAGCAAGCCCTATAATCCTTGCCATGAAACGCGGAACCAAAATCGCGATTGGTGCCGGCGTACTGCTACTTGGCCTGGCCGGCATCGCTGTTTTTGCCAAGCGCGCGGGCATCAGCTTTGACACGATCGAGAAGACGCACGTTGAGCCGGCAAAGGTAGAAGACCTGCTCACGGACGACCGGCTTGAGGACAAAAACCCGGCCTTTGACCCCGCCCTTACCGACTCGCGGCCTTTCGGCCCGCCTGACAACCCGTGGCAGTTGAACCTCTCCGCGGCGGTGATTCGCCTCGACGTGCCCGACCTGCGCGATGACCTGGACCACCAGGCATTCTTCCGCCTGTATTCAAGCTACGCCGAGGCCGCCATTGCCCTGCAGGATGCCGGATACGACGTACTGCCCAGCGTCAACCTGATCGGCGGCAAAGCCAAGCAGTTCGACGACGGCCTGTACGCCGCC
>CAZZBH010000107.1:0-12047 GCA_964652605.1 uncultured Planctomycetaceae bacterium | reverse complement strand
GGCTTTCGGCGCGCCACACCGGCCCCATCTGGTAGCGCTTGAAGGGGCGCGGCAGCTCGCTCTTGTACTGCGCGACCACGCGGGCCAGCGAGATTGTCAGCTCGTAACGCAGCGCGATGTCGCGGTCGCCATGATCCTTGAAACGGTAGAAAAGCTTCTCAGCCTCCGGGCCGGCTTTGCCCAGCAGGATTTCCGAATACTCCAGCGAAGGTGTATCGAGCGGGTCAAACCCGAAGCGTTCAAACACGTCCGCAATCCGGCGCAAAAGCCGCGTGCGCGGGATCATCACCTCGGGAAGGTAATCCCGAAAACCCTTGAGGATGCGTGGTTCAATTCGCGCCATGGCACCGTCCTAACGGCTTGGAGTTTCTAGCGCAGGATGCTGGATGACGCAATCGGGCCGGAATCTGGCTTGCCTTGCGGCCCCTGTCAGGGTTTGGGCGAGAGCAACTCGACAGCCTTTGCGGCGTCGTCGGCGAACTTGAACACTTGGCTCAATCCGAGCATGTCGAAGACTTCCTGTACGGCTTCGGTGGGGTTCATCAGCACGATGTTGCCGCCGCGGTTGCGGCTTTCGCTTAGCGTGCCGATGAACACGCCCGCGCCCGCCGACGAAACGTACTCGACGTCGGCCAGGTTGATCGCGAGGCGCACCTTGTCTTCACTGAACAGGCGCTGAATCGTTTCTTCCATGAACGTAAACGTGTGCGCGTCAAGCCACCCGGCGACGTGCACAAGCGTCACGTCGGGGTTGAGCTGTTCAAGATTGATCTCGAATTCCTTCACTTGCCTGCTTCCCCTGCGCGGATGTACTTGATCAGCGTCAGCTCGTTCGGTTCGCCGGTCTTTGACGTGTAGTGCACTTCGTCCATCACGCGGCCCAGGATGAACAGGCCAAGGCCCTTGCGGTTGCCGGCTGCGATATGTTCCGCGAGGTCAAGCGTTGCCGATTCGCGCGACTTTTCAGCCACGTCGTAGCCCGCGCCGGTGTCACGCACGCGAATCAGGAATCGCGCGTCGTCCGCGTCGATCACGATCTCGACGTTGCCGGCGTGCCCGCCATAGCCGTGCTCGATGGTGTTCGCCACGGCTTCATCGACCGCCAGCACAAGCTTGTTCACATCGCGCTTCGGCAGGACTGATCGCTTGATGGCCCCATGCAGAAACTCGCGCACGACCGCAAGGTTGCGCGTGTGCGCCTCGACCTCGATCCGATCGGTCAGCCTTGAGTCCGACATGCCCCCGTCCTACCCCACTTTCAGCGTAACGATGGTGATGTCGTCGTGCTGATCGTCCGTCTGCGCATGCGCCTGGATGGCATTGACCAGCGCGGTAAGGTACTCGGCGGAAGACTTCCCTGCGCTCTGAATCGTGATCGCTTGGAAGCGCTCTTCGCCGAATTCCTCGCCGCCGGGCGACATTGCCTCGGTGACGCCGTCGGTGTAGATCACCGCACGGTCGCCGCGCTGCAACTGGATTACTTCTTCCTTCATGTTGCGCTCAAACAGGCGGCCGTCCTTGTCAAACCCCAGGGCAATGCCGCCGGGGTTGACCTCGATGCACTGGCGTGTCGCGGCGCGATACAAAAGCAGCGGGTTGTGCCCGGCGCTCGCAACCGTCAGCCGCGCGGTCGGGATGTCCAGCAGCATGTAGAACGCGGTGACGAACATGCCACGCTTGATGTCCTTGGCCAATGTGCGGTTGACCTTGCAGAAGATGTCACGCGGCGAAAGGTTGTCCTGCGCCTCGTAGCTGACAAGCGCTTTGGCCATCATCATGACCATGCTGCCGGGAATGCCCTTGCCCGACACGTCGGCGCAGACCATGCCCAGGTGCGTCTTGTCCACCAGGAAGAAGTCGTAGTAGTCGCCGCCCACTTCCTTGCTGGGCGAGTAGTAGGCCGACACGTCGTAGCCCGCGATGCGGGGCACGTGCTTGGGCAGCAGGTTTTCCTGGATCTCTTTTGCCACATCCAGATCGTGCTTGCGGCCCTGGTTTTCCAGCCACACATCCTGCGCGCTTTTCAGGCTGGTCGCCATGTCGCCCAGCAGGCGTGACACGATGCCGATCTCGTCGTGGCTGCGTGCCCGGGGCTGGTGGCCGAAGTTGCCGCCGCTGATGATCTGGATGTCGCTCATCAAGGTGCGCAACGGCTTGGTGATGCTGCCACCGATCAAAAATGCCAGCATGATGGCAAGGCCGATGCCGACAGCCGAGATGCCAAGGATGGAGAAGATCAACGCCTGTTTGCGTTGCTCAATCTGCTTGCGGTCGAGATACACAGCAATGATCTCTTCGGATGGCAGCCCCTTGGTAAAGGCATAGGCCGGGGCGCCGTTGACTTCGGAATCACGGTTGATGTCGATGTCGCCGGGGGCCACGGGCGTCAGAGTGTATTGCGTCTGGGCCTCGGCCTGCGGACTGAGCACAAGCAGGTCCTCGGCCGTCAAGCCGGGTAGGATGGTGACTCCTTCAGGAAACTTGAAGATGATGCGCAACACTTTGCTGTCTTCACCGCCGGTGACTTCGTCAAGGTCGGACGTGAAATCCGCCTTGAACTGACTGAAGATCACGCGTCGCAAACCGCTGCGGCCGTCAATCAGCGTAGTCTGCGTCTCCTGATGCACCTTGCTGCGCAGCTCTGCAAACGAACTGGCAGCGGGTATCAGCGAATAATCTTCAAACAACTTGCCGAATCGTGCCGCAATTTCTTTGGTGAACAATTGCTCATTCACACGTCGTGGCGCCTTCGGTCGCGGCGCGACCTGGCCGGCTTGCAGATCCTTGACGTCATTCCAGCTTTCACCCAGCAAAGCCGGCACGACCGCATCCAGCGTCGGATCCTGGCCGCGCATGCGCAGGCAGTGCCCGGCGACCTTGGCCCAAAGCCTGTCTTCCTTGAATTGGTCAAACGTCGCAAACTCGCGGCAGGCTGGGACCTGCGGGTGGATCCAGCCGACCTGCATCTTGTCCCAGTAATCCTTGAACTTGCCTTCGTTGACCGGCTGGTTGAAGTACGCGATCAAGCCGTTGTCGTTCAGGCCGGCTTTGTAGGGGCGGTGAATGGCCTCGGCTTGTTGCAGCATGCCGGTACCGCCCTCGATAATGGTGTCATCAAGGCTGTTGGTCGCGATCATCATGACGATCACGAAGATCAGCAGTGAAACGCCGCAGGCCAAGCCGCTCATCGCCAAAACGATCTTCGTCTTGATCGCCAGGCCCTGGGTCTTGGGTTTGGTGGCGGGTGCCGCGGCTGTGCGTGCAGCTGCGGGCGGTGCCGGTGTCGGGTTCTCGGCCTGCATGCGCGCGGACGCCCCTACAGGCGGCAACGCACCGGACGACTTGACTGCCGGCGCAGAGCCGGTGGATTGACGCGAAGGGGAAGGAGCAACCCGGCGGGCCTGCTGTGAGCGCTGTGGGTTGCCGGGTGGGTTCGGCCTGGTTGCCATTCGCCAGTCCTGCCTTTTCAGATGACGCCCGGCGCAATCGCACGAAACGCCCAGACCGTCCATGCCGCGAACACCGCGGCCGCCAGATCGTCTGTCAGTATCCCTGCACTCCCGGGCCACCGCTCGAACGCACGTACAGGCCACGGCTTTGCAATGTCATAAACTCGAAATACTAGAAATCCGGCAACAATGTCCAAGACCGTACCAGCCGACAGCAGCGACAAAGTCAGAAACAACCCCGCAGCCTCGTCCAGCACGAACCAGTCCGGGTCGCGGCTGATCCCCGCCCGGCGCAGGACACATGACCCCACCGCCAGACTTAGCAGGCTGAACACCCCACTGGCGATCCACCACCCTGCCTGGCCGGCATCAAGGTACAGCATCAGCAGAGCAAACCCGGCCGCCACAATCGTACCGCACGTGCCGCGCATGGCGGGGGCAAATCCGGAAAGAAACAGGCTTCCCAGCAGGATGCCGGGCGAAAAGCGGGCAGGCAGGGCAGGGTCAGTGAGCTTGGCCACGCCAAAGCGTTAGCGCGGGCAAGCCGCAAGGTCAATGACACTCGTGAAGTTGCGTTTTGCCCGGCAAGGCGGGCGTTCATAAGGTATGCTTGCATGGTGGGGGAGGGCTCGGCGCAACCGGGGCTCTCCATGCGTAAACTTCAACTCAAAACTCAGGTCGTTGAGCACAACGTGTGCGTACACGTCAAAGGCGACGTGGACGCTGCCAACGCGCCCGCCCTCCGGGCCTTGCTGGGCGGCGCTTCCAGCCAGGTTCGCCGGGTCCTGTTGCTTGATCTCTCAGGTGTGGTAAAGATGGACAGCGCAGGCGTCGCTGTGCTTGTTGAGGTGGAGACCGTACTTCGCCTGACGGGCCGGCGTATGATGCTATGCGGTGTGCCGCAGGCCGTTGTTGGACTGCTTGAACTTCTGGGGAAGTTCGAGATGTGCAGCGACCTTGAGGAGGGCATGCGCAGGACTCGACGGGTCGGGCCGGGGCTGAGGCTGCACGACCCGACGCTGCGCGTCAGCAGCTGACATGTCCCTGATCTCCGACGCGATTGCCGGCCTTGGTGCCGTGGTTAACCGCTACATCGCCACCCTTGGCGCGGCGGTGCGCTTCGGGGCGACCGCGGTCGGGTTTGGCCTTCGCGGGTTCTTCAACAAACGCATCTATTCGCGGCACGAACTGATCGTGCAGATGGATTACACCGGCGCGCGCAGCGTCCTGATTATGGTGCTGCTGGGCGGCCTGGTCGGCGCCTCGCTGGTCGTGCAGACAACTCCTTCCATCGGGCGCTACGGCCCCAGCGAGCTTGTTGCCGGCGTGGTGGGCGTGTCGATTCTTCGCACGCTGGGCCCCTTGCTGGCTGCGGTCATTTTTGCGGGGCGGGTCGGCGCCGGCTACACGGCTGAGCTTGGCACCATGGCTGTCAGTGAAGAGATCCAGGCGCTGGACACAATGGGGATCAATCCCGTCGGCTACCTTGTTGCGCCGCGCTTTATTGCCGGCTGCCTGATGTTGCCGGCCTGCACAGTGATGTTCGATCTGGCTGCGTTGCTTGGCGGCTATCTGGTCGGCGTCAACCAGTTCAACATTTCCCACGAGGCGTGGATGGAGGTGACGCAGCAGTTCGTGCGCATGTCTGATTTTGTGTTCGGCCTGTGCAAGAGCGTGGTGTTTGCCGTCATCATTACGCTGGTATGCTGCTACAAGGGCTTTACTGTGCGTGGCAGTGGCCTGGAGGTCGGCCGCGCCACGATGCAGGCGATTGTGATCTGCCTGATCCTGTTGATCTTCTCCGACTTTGTCATGTCGTTTGTGTACAACATCCTGTACCGGCTGGAGATTGTGCGTTGAGCGACGACATTTTCATCGAAATGCCCGAAGCCGGGAAGCAGAGTCGCCTGCAATCGGGCGGCGCGGCTATTTCGGTGAGCAACCTGTCCAAGCGCTACGACGACCTGGTCGTGCTTGACAAGCTTTCGTTCGAGCTTGAGCGCGGCAAAGTGTACGTGATCATGGGCCCGTCCGGTTGCGGCAAGAGCACGCTGCTGCGCCAGTTGATCGGTGCCGAGGAGCCTGATGAAGGCGAAGTCAGAATCGACGGCATCGACATGCTCGCCCAAAGCCGCAAGCAACGCGACGAGGCACGCCGCAAATTCGGTGTGCTGTTCCAGAGCGCCGCGCTGCTCAACGGGCTGACGGTCGCCGAAAACGTGGGGCTGCCCATCCAGCGCCACACCGACCTGCCCCAAAGCACGATTGACCTTATGGTCAAGCTGAAGCTTGAACTGGTCGGCATGGGCGACGCGGCCGACAAGTATCCCTACGAAATCAGTGGCGGCATGAAGCGCCGCGCCGGACTGGCCCGGGCAATTGCGCTGGACCCGGCAATCGTATTCTACGATGAACCCAGCGCGGGACTTGACCCTGTCATGATTGGCGTAATCGACAAACTGATCATGGACCTGACAAGCAAACTGGGCATCACATCCGTCGTCATTACGCACGAGATGCCGTCGATCTTTCGCATTGCCGATGAAGTCATGATGCTGTTCAAGGGACGTTTCGTGTTTCGCGGCACTCCAGAGCAGTTGCGCCGCAGCACCGATCCACTGGTCCGGCAATTCATTAACGGCGACCCGGAGGGCCCGATCAACGCTCCACGCCAGCTTGCCGAGCTTTCCGACCGGCTGCTGGGCAGCACGCGACGCACTCAGCGGCTTACGCGCGAGGTGCAGCCATGAAACAGCAGCTCAATCGGCGCCTCAATCTGATCACCGGGGCCATCGCCACCGCGCTGATTGTCGTGTTGATCGGCGTGCTGGTGTACGCGCTGATCCCGCGTGCGGGGTTCGACACGACAGGCCGGCGCTACGTCGCATACTTTGAAGACGCCTCTGGCCTTGAAGCCGGCGACGCAGTGCGCATCAAGGGCCGGCGGGCAGGTGTCGTGCAATCGGTAAGCCTGGCCATGCGTGACGGGCGGCCGGTCAACCGCGTGGAGTTCACGATCAACCCGGGCACCGGCTCCACCTGGCTGCGCGAAGAGCGCATTGCTACCGATAGCCGAATTGAAGTGGCTGTGCCGCGGCTGTTCCGGCGCCCGCAACTGGTGATCTCGCCCGGAAGTGCTGAGGGCGAGATTCCGGAAGGCGGCGAGTGGACCAACGCGCGCGGCGGTGACGGCCGCGACGAGATCGAAGCGGTAAAGGACGTCGTTGACCAGATGGCTGAAATGACAACCCGCTTTGAGGCGTTTCTCGACGAGCCAGAGGGTATGCAGAAAGTGCAGGAAACCATGGCCCGAATACGCACCGGCCTGGAGCAAGCCGACGAAGCGGCAAAGTCTGCCATGGGCCAGACCGGCAAAGCGGGCAGCGGGCTTGATCAACTGCTAAGCAGCCTGGAGAGTTTGTCCGCGGCGATGGCTGGCGCCAATGAGTCGCTCGGCACAGGCGCCGACCGGGCATCCCGCTCAGCCGTCAGCGCGGAAGAGGGTATCGAGAAGGCCCGCGCGCAGATTTCCCGCGTTCTGGAAGCCGCAACACAGCTTGAGCAGGCCAGCGAAAGCAACCGGCATAACCTGGAGCAGGCGGGCCTTGGCAAGGTAGGCACTGAGTTGCGGCGATTTGCGGCGCGGGTTCGAGCGTCGATGGAGATTGCACACGCGGATCCTTCGAAGTTTGGCGATCTGCCGAACTGGCGAAACTCGCGGCGCTACTTCAACGGGGATCACCCGCTGCCCGAAAGTGCGACAGCGAAGTCAGGAGACTGAACATGGCACGCAAGAAGGGACACTCAGACTTGATCACCGGCGCATTTGCGCTTGGTGCAATTCTGTCGTTCGTCGCGATGGTCGTTTACCTTCAGGGGATTGAGCTGGGCAGTGAGGGTGCCCGGTACACGGTCATGTTTGATGACGTCGGCGGCTTGGGCAGCAATTCGCGAGTGGTCGTGGCGGGCCGGAACGTAGGCGAAGTGGTCGGAATCAAGACCGTACCCGTCGGCTCGACAGCAACGGGATCGCGCGTGCAGGTTGAAGTTCAGTTCATCATCCATGAGGACTACTCAGACGCGGTCACCATCCCCCTCGACACAGTCGCCGAGGTCCAGATGGGAAGCATCTTCGGGTTTGGCGGCACGCGGCTGGTACTCAAGCTGGGCGAGAGCCGCGAACGCGTGCAGCCCGGACAACCCTTGCCACGCCTCGGCAAGCCGCCCCTGAACATGAACGATCTCGCGAACGATGTAGAGATCACCGTACGGCGGCTTCAATCCGGCGTGAACAAGCTGGCGACTGTCATTTCAAACGACGAATTCTCAGGCAACATCGACGAGTCGCTTCGCCGTCTGCGCAGTGCCCTGGAAACGATGGACCGAGGGCTGAAGGAGCTTGAGCCTGCCTTCAGCAAGGTCGGGCCGACCTTTGACGCAGCCAACGCGCTGGTGATCGACCTGCGCGGGGTGCTGGACGCGAACAAGGAAGCGATCTCGACCATGCTTGCCAACTTCGAGAGCGCATCCGGCAAGCTGGATCGTCTGATGGACGATGACGGCGACGGTGTGCCGCGGCTTGTGGCAAGCCTGAATCTGATCGCCGGCAACCTGGATTCGCTGGTCAAGAACCTGAATGACGTGATCGTGGACAACAACCTCAACATCCAGGTCAGCCTTGCCAACGTGCGCGAGACAACCGAAAGCCTTCGCATGTTTGCCCGCCGCATTGAGCGCGACCCAAGCCTTCTGATCTGGGGCGGCGACGACGATGTGCCAGACCCGAAGACCGCGCCGGTACGCGTCACGCCGGCTGTGGATGAGTTTGCGATTCGCGATTCAGGGCGGCGGCCACGCAAAGAAAGCGATTAATGAGCGAGGATTCGGTTCGGTTGATTGCAGGGCCGTTATCGGCATGTAGCTGGCGCTGTGTGCGCCGACTTTCTGCATCATGCCTGAGCCTGGCGATGTGCCTGGCGGGCTTGCTGCTGGCAAGTTCGTGCGGCGT
This sequence comes from uncultured Planctomycetaceae bacterium, assembly GCA_964652605.1. Taxonomy (GTDB): domain Bacteria; phylum Planctomycetota; class UBA8742; order UBA2392; family UBA2392; genus JADJRK01. The sequence continues at coordinate 3,590 of CAZZBH010000107.1, read as the reverse complement.
ACCGCGCTTGTCCGCCTTTGAGCAAGGCGTTGAGTTCATCGACTACGGGGATTACCCCCGAGCAATCGAAAAGTTCAAAGAGATCGAGCGGCGCCAGGGCGGCTCGCTTGCCCTGTGCTACAACCTGGGCGTCTGCTACCAGGACATGAAGGACTGGGATCAGGCTGTGCACTGGTACGAGCGCGCGCTTGAGTACGATCCGCGCGACGGCGACACACTGATCAACCTGGGACTGGTGTTTCTCGAGCAGGATCGCGAGGTGGCTGCGCTGGCGCGTCTCAACCAGGCGGCAAACATCGAAAAAGACCGTGCATACCCGCTGGTTGCCATGGCCATCTACTACCAGCGCACCGGCCGCCTGGACCGCGCCCGCGAACTCTACGACGAAGCTGCAAAGCGCGAGCAGCGCTCGGGCTACCTGTGGTACCACTACGCGACGCTGCATGAGCTGGACCAGCGCTTCGGAGACGCGGCGCAGGCCTATGAACGCGCAATGCAGTATGACTCGACCAACCCAGCCGCCTTTGAAGGCGCCGCCCGCTGTTATTTCAAACTGCGCAACTGGATGAAGGCGATCCAGCACTACGACTGGGCCATCCACCTGCAACCCGACAGGCCGCACCTTTACATCGCCGCCGCCGACACACTGATCCAGCTTGAGCGCCATGAGCGTGCGGTCACGTACCTCTGGAACGCGCGCGCGCTGCGCACACAGGACGACCCGGAGATCAGCCGCCGGCTGCTGGAGCTATATCCCAAACTGACCGCGGCGGAGCGACAACGGGTGGAGAACCAGGAACGAGCGGGTGGAGAGGATGAGAAGTAACTACTCAACGGTATTGCCGAGAGCATTCGGCTTACTGACGTCAATCGTAATCTCCGCAGAAGGGCAATCGGATGACAATTCAATTGATTCGCTCCAGACTCCACGTACGCCCTTTCTACGGACATATATCAAATATTTACGCAACTGAAGACCTTCAATTTGCATGGAGCCATCCGCGTCAACGGCTGCCGGCTTGATTCCTGGCCCAGACATAAATGCGTCTACGCCGCACAAAAACCCCGAAAAGTCCGCCACCCCGATTAAACGGACGTTCACCTTTCCTTCATCCGCCGCATAGCGACGCATGATAATTGTGCCAAGGTCCACTACTTCGCCGGGGTGAAGCGAGTAAGCTACATCTAGCTCCTCGAATCCTCTTGCCTGCAACTTCATCGAATGGCGTCCGGGGGCGACATCCCGAAACTGGATTACACCGGCCCCGTCGGCAGTTGCGTAGTCTCCCGCCGTACGCACTTCGAGCAAACGATTCGGTTTTGTCCAATCTAGTTCCCGTATTGGATCACGAATCAAGGCTGCTGGAACAATTGCCGTTCCGTCGCTATCCACTACCTTAAGGACCACAGTTCCTGTTTTTTCTGGTAGTACGGCAAAGTCCTGTCCGCCAAGCTGATCGATATTCAATAGGTCTGATGTCCAAGCGACGTTCCCGGTAACGAAAACTTGCATTTGAAATGGCGAGCCCAGGGGTCGTGACACCCACATACCATCGCCTCGTTGCGTGAACTGGCCCAAAGAAACACCATTTGGAAGCCTGACATTTACCTCAACGGACTCCTCTCCCAAACCTTGGAAGGTCAATTTTGCAAAGTACTTTGGTGTGTCGTCTGGCTGAATTACGACGTCGACGAATACGCCTTCGGAAAAGTTGTGATTGACAACAGTATCGGTTGCCCATCCGGCGCGAAGGCTGTAGCAGTGGAGGTAAAGGTACGTATTGGCCCCGTCGACGGGACAGTCGCTAAGGTGCACAGTGCCAGAGGAATCGGGTAGTGTGGTCCTTGTAAATAAGCGCGTCGCATTCGAACCCGGCAGACCCTGCCGAAGTCCATAGGATATCGCCTCACGATAGGGTGTGCCATCGGCGTACCTGACTTGGACGACAACTCTACCATTCGGTACCAGGCTGACAGTTAACAGGTCAGGTACGGTTGTAACACGAAAAGTAGCGCTACGGGATGGCGAGTCTATCCGAAGCCGCCAATCGCCATCGTTAATGAGATCGACACAACTCCAGCCTTCGTCAACAGCAAGAACAATTACTGCATCACCGACTGCTGCTTCGAATTCAATGCTACCCTCAGTATCGGTAATCTCGTCTATAGCAAGTTCATCCTGTCCAACAGGCATGGGTGCTAGTTGCCGAACCGGCGTCACTACTCCAATTTTCACACGCATCTGCGACAGGGCGTGTCCTGCATGATCAACCACTCGTAGTTTGATCTTTTTGGACCTGGCGCGCGAGTCTTCGTTGCTTGCTGGGGAGCGGGGGGCCATGGTCCGCTGACCTGCTCCGGTCGGAGATGATTCTTCAGTAGATAACGTCGCCGAACCCGCCGAATTTGACGCCTGCGGGGTCCAACCCTCTGTGTAGTCTCTACTGGGGTTAGTATCAACGACCGCAGTGGTTGCAGCCGTTGATGTCGCCACTAGGTGCCAACCTATCAGACCAAACAAACAACCAACTATGATTGCAATAGCAACTGCTCTGGTTCGGTTCATTTTGCACACTCGTTCCGTAGTGTGACTTCAAAAGTCATGCACCAGGTACGAGACTAGTCCTCACCCAATGTTCGCTCGTCAAGCAAGACGTAGGTACCGGGAAAAGTTGTCGGCCAGGATGTGCAATCATACATCTTTATGCTTCCCTCCAGCGGTTGGTTAGGGTCTTGATTTACCTTTCCACTAACCCATGCGCCATCCGATCGCGAAATGGCTAAATCGACATCTGCCGTCATGACAACGAATGCATCTAGGCTGGCTGGGTTAAACATCATTACTGCCATCCAACTTTGATTGAAGTCGCCATTTGCGGAGGTTTCCTCATCGAGAATCTCTGCGCCACCACCGTTACCTATCGTCCGCTCAGTTTCGACTCCACCAACGGATGTGGTATCCAATTGGGCCTGCACGACACCAACGGCATTCGCCCAATATCCATTGGTCAGGTGATACACGGGATCGGCAGCCACCGATACGTTCATGCCGTACTCCCAAGCAAACACGAAGCAAGGGCAATGCGCGCCAGTGATGCTGCCGGAGAAATTTTCTCCTTCGGCCGCAAAACCAGAACCCTTCGCATTGACCCCCTCTTGGGGAGTCTGCAGTTGGCCATCCACGCTCAAACTATATGCATGGGTATCGTTTACCGAATGCGACCAAACGCCGTTGCCATCGGGACCGTTCCCATCCCCATTTCCCGTGACAGTTGGCCCCCACACTGGTGATGTCCACTCTGAAACATCTGCCGTCGGCACTGCAAACAATGTTGACGTGGCAATAGTAAAGGCCAGCATTGCGGCGGCGAGTGCCAGTTTCTTGCGCATGTTGTTTCCCCGTTTTGGAGTCAAATCGACTGTTGCGTCACCACCAAAGTCACGCTGGCTCTCGGGATTCCGTGTGCGTCCGGCAAAGCCGCCCGCACTCCATACCCCCGTCGTCGCCGATGGCCAACCACCAGTTGTTACGCGTGGCACTTTCAGCGTACCCCCTCAGCCGGGCGTGTCAACCGTTCAAGGCCACAACA
>CAZZBH010000106.1:0-12144 GCA_964652605.1 uncultured Planctomycetaceae bacterium | reverse complement strand
CGGCGCCAGCCGCAGCGCAGGGTAGCTACGTACGGAAAGGATAAGCGCTGAAAGCATATAAGCGCGAAGCCATTCGCAAGATGAGGACTCCCTATCAGGATCGTGGAAGACTACCACGTCAATAGGCCGGGTGTGTAAGCACCGAAAGGTGTTGAGCTAACCGGTACTAATCATCCGATCGGCTTGACCGCAACAATCTTCGTACCTCGCAAGAGGGCCGGAGTTGAAGCGGACTCCGACATGCCGTATGCGATACCACGTTATTGCCTGTCAACTTTTCTCGAATTGTAGGGGCGACGTTTTCGTCGCCCTCCACGCCGAACGAGGGCGATGCAAGCATCGCCCCTACGGTTTCAGTATGCTGTCTTCAAAGCGCCGTTTGCCAGACCGCAGTCAGTAGCAGGCAGTCCGCAGCGTTGTTGCTGCCGGCCGCTAGCCGCAGACCGCCGACTGACAGACGTTGACAACTTTTCTCGGTGCCCAGACCTGCGGGGACACACCCGATCCCATCCCGAACTCGGAAGTTAAGCCCGTAGGGCCGATGATAGTCGAAAGGCGAAAGTAGGTTGGTGCCGGGGTATAGCACGGGCGCGAGGTAACCCCTCGCGCCCGTGTCCTTTTTTCACTTTCCATACCCACCGGTTTTCCTGAACCACCGCCACGCCCGCACGTTTCTACATTCGTTGAGCGGGCAGGCGCGGCGCGGCCAGCCCGAGCACGGGAAAGCCTTCCCACGCCGGCTCGCTCTGATTCCCGGGACAATCACACAAATGCCAGGCGGCTTGCCGCGCAGGAAGCGTCACAGCCGCTGCGACTCAGAATGCAGTTGAGGGAGGCGCCATTGGCCCTTCCTCGCCCCGGGAGCGGGGGAGGTGTGTAGCCTCCCCCGTTTGTTCTGGTTCCACGTTTCCACATTCCGGTGTCTGTCGCGTCTGCGGCTACAATCGCGGCATGGGAATTGAGCTGCTGCGGGTCGGCCTTGGTTCAGACGACGGCGATTGGCTGATCGCGCAGGTGCGTGACGCGCTGGCGCAGGCCGACGCGCTGGATCATCTCGCGGTGCTGCATCTCGCCACGCCGGACCGCCGCGCCAGCGACCTGCGCACGCGTGTATTCGCCGGCGGCTACGGCGTGCACTACCCCGCCGGCACGCCCGAGCGTGTGGCGCGGCAACTGCTGAACGAGTTTCAATCCGCCCTGCGCCTGCGCAGCCCCGTCGAGCGCGACTTTGATTTCTTCGTCGCGCTGACTGACACCCTCGCGGAGTTAGATGAACGGCGTCGCCCGGGCCGGCCACTCGTGGACGAACTGCTGACCGCATGGAAGCGCCTGGCGCAGGCGGTCGCGCCCGATGATCGCACAGCCGACTTGCTCAAGCACTGGCGTGCCACCCTGGGCGAGCGCTTTGCGGTGTTTGCCGGCGTCGTCGAGCGGTATCGCGCCCGGTTGGCTGAAACCGAAAGTCACGATCCCGAAGACGTGCTGTGGCTGGCCGCTGCCGGGATCCCGCACTGGTCACTTCGCCCCGCGCTGGTGATCGTGGACGATCTCGATCGCGTCAGCCCGGCCCGGGCGGCGTTTCTCACGGCGCTGGGCGGGTCCGCAAACCGGGTGCTCTACTTGGTGAGGGGCGAAAGCGCAACGCTGGATTACTTGCGCCAGGCGCACGACGCGCAGCAGCGACTGGTGCTGGAGGCGGGCGGGCGCGTGATTCCGGCGCCGGAGCTGCCGGGTGCGGCGCGCGCGGGGCTGATTGACGCCTGGCTGCAGGACAGCCGTGCCACGGGTGATGTCGAGCTGATTCGGCCGCACACCCGCGCCGCTGAAGTGCGGCAGGCTGCCCAGTTCGCGCGCCGCGAGATCAACCGCGGCACTCCCCCATCGGCGCTGTGCATCGCCATGCCCGCGACGGCTTCCTACGCTGAGCTCCTGGCTGAGACGTTTACGGCATCGGGCATCCCGTTCGACTCGCCGTTTGAAACGCCACTGGTGCAGACGGCACCAGTGGCAGCGGTGCTTGATCTGCTGCGGGCGGCGCACGACGGCCTTGAGCGCGCGGCTCTGCTGGATGCCCTCGCATCACCCTACATGGCCTTTGGCGGCGATCGCGACGAAACGCGCCTGCGCAGGCTGCACGAGGCAACGCGCGCCGGGTGGGTGGTCGGCGGTCGCGACCTGCGCCGTGACTGGATTGAACGGCTTGAGCCCTGCTTGAAGGCCTCGGTGCTGCGCTGGCTGACGCGCGTGCTGACGCTGGTTGAGCCGTTCACGCGAGGCACGGGCGCGGCGGCGGACCTCGTGGAGGCAGCCGCCGAGGTGATGCGCGAGTCCCTAGCCGCCACCGTGGCCGACGCCGACGCCGCGACCGGGGACGCAGAGGCAGCGGTGCGGGCGCTGGCGTTGCATGAGTTCGGGCGGCTGCTGGACGAGATGGCCGCCGAGTTTCGGCGCACGGGCAACCCATCGCTGCGCGTGTCAGAGCTGCTGCGCGCGATCAGTGAGCAGGCTGAAACCCGCGCGGTGCGAGCACCGCGGCCGTCCGGCGAGCGCGTGCGCGTGCTGGGCCTGCGTGAGCTTCGTGGTGCGCGGTTTGAGCACGTGATGATCCTGGGCCTTACCGACGTCGATCTGCCGCTGTCTGAAGAAGATTCAATGTTTTTTCCGGCGGCACGCGAAGAGGCGCTGGCGCGCGAAACCGGCGCTGCGCGCGCGTCGGAGCTTTGCCGCCCCATCGATGCCGCGCGCCAGGCCGACTATCTGTTTGCGCACGCGCTGAGATCTGCGGCAAGCCGGCTTGTGCTTTCGATGCCGCGCGCGGCTGGCGATACACCTTTTGTGCCGTCGGTGCCGTTCGCGCGTCTGTTGCGTTGTCTGGGTGCAGAAGCCGATGCGCTGCCGATTGCACTTGGCCCTGACTCTCCCACCTCGGTGCATGAGCTTTCGCGCATGGTGGCGAGGCAGCTTGCGCGGGTCGAATTGGGCGCAGAGGCAAGCCATGCGCTGCCGCTATCGCCCGAGCTGCGGGCAGGGCTGCGCGCGCGCGTCATTGAGCTGTCGCGGACCGACCTGACGGGCGCACCAGGCGAGTTCGACGGCATGGTCGGCGCGTTGCCGGGTCTGGCGCAGCGCTTCAGTGCCGACGCAGGCGACGACCGGCAGGTGTATTCGCCTAGTCAGCTTGATAATTATGCCGAGTGCCCGATGCGCTTCTGGGCCCGCTACATCGTCGGCGCCAAAGTAGTGGATGAGCCCACCCTGGACACACCACCGCACGCTGTCGGCATACTGATTCACCGGGCGTTTGAGCGCTACGTGCTGTTGCTGCGGCGCGAAGCCGGGCAGCCCGACGTGCTGGAGGATCCGCTGCGGCGCGCGCCCGTGCACCTTTTGCAGATTGCGGCCGACGAACAGGACGCCCGCCGGCTCGGCTTTCAGCTGATTCGCCAAGCCTTTGAGCACGCCTGCGAGGTGGAGAACACCGAAGGACCCTTCTGGGAAGGCATCAAGCAGCAGGCCCGCGCCGGCCTTCCCGGCGAGCCGGATGTCGGCCTCGGCAGGGGGCTGCTCGCGCGTTTCATTGACGAGGAGATCACGCGGGCGCACCAGGGCATCGGCGCGCGCTTTGTCGAGTTCGATTTTGGCAAGGACAACCGCCCCACACCGGACGCGCCCGACGCAGTTCCCGCGCCGATTGACCTGCCGCTGGAGCACGGCTTCATCCGCCTGATGGGCAGCGTTGATCGCGTGGACGAAGGCCCGGACGGCCTTGAAATCGTGGACTACAAGACCGGCGGCGCGCGCACGACCACCGAAGTGCGCGACGGCATGGCGTTTCAGCTTGCCACCTACCTCGCCGCAATCGCGCGGCTGGCCGACAGTCAGCCGCGCGGCATGTCGTACCTGCTGGTGCCCGCGCGCAAGCCGCTCAAGCGCGAAGAAGTCTGGCTGACCCGCGGCAAGCCCGCTTTTGACGTGGCGCGGCTGGTGACGCAGGTGCTGCCGCGGCGTCTTGCGCGGGTGATGCAGGCGTTGTCGCAGGGCGTGTTTCAACACCTGCCCTTTGCGAGCCCGGGCGGCCCCTGCCGTTACTGTGACTACGCGGGCGCATGCGCGCGGCGCGATGACGTAATTGCTGAGCGCCAGGCCAGCGCAGCCGAAACCGGCGCATACATGCCTGATCAGGAGGCGCAGTCATGAAACCTGCCGCCACTGAAATGCTCAATCCCGGCCAGTGCGCGGCGCTGGACCTTGGCCGCGACATGGTGGTCACCGCCGGCGCCGGCGCGGGAAAGACGCAGGTGCTGGGCCTGCGCGTGCTGGCGCTGCTTGAGGAGGGTCGCGCGGCGATTGACGAAATTGTCGCTTTCACCTTCACCGAGAAAGCCGCCGCCGAAATGCGCGAGCGTGTGCAGCGCCTGCTGCTCGCGCGCATCGCTGAGCTGGCACCCAACGGCGACCGCCAGCGCCTCGCGCGCCTGCGCCAAGCCGAGATGGAGTTCAGCCGCAACCGCATCAGCACGGTGCACAGCTTCTGCTATCGCCTGCTGAACGAGTTTGCCTGGGAGGCGGGCCTGGAGCCCCGCGCGCCGATCCTGGACGAGCGGCGGCAGGCATCGGCGCGCGACGACGCGATGCGCGCGGTGCTGCTGCGCGGTGATCTCGCGCGAGACCCCGCGCTGGCGGAGGCGTTGACGCGGCTTGGAGCGGCGATGTCGCTGGGAGAGTTGCGCCATGCGCTGCAACGCCTGCTGCGCGAGCGCCACATTGGCGGCCCGGCGCTGGAGCTCGCGGCGAAGCGCTGGGCCGAGCCAGAGCTTGAGCTTGAGCGACGAAGAGGCGAGCACAATCACTTGCTGCGCCAAGCGCTGGCGCCGGTGATGCAGGCGCTGGCGGACATCGACTTCGGCGCCGTCGCATCTGCCGCGCCCGGTGACACACTGCGCGAGCCTGTGCTGGCGCTTCAGGCCATGCTGGACGCCCCCGACGCGCGGGCGATGGCGCGCATCCTGTTGACAGCCGACGGCCGCAAGGCGCGCGCCCCCCGGGGCGCCAAGGCAAAGTGGAAGAGTGAGGATACGCTGGGGGCCACGCGCGCGGCCTGGCAGCAAGCCGCTAGTGCACTGCTGGAGGCAACCTCAGCCGTGCCGCTGGTGCTGGATGGAGAGTTCGAGCGCCGCGCCGGCGCGCTGCTGTGCGACTTGTGGGGCATCTTTCAGCGTGTGCAAGCCGCGTACGCAGAGGCCTGCGCAGGCGGCGTGGACTTTCTGGACCTTGAGCTGCGCAGTATCCAGCTCTTGCAGCAAAGGCCCGACGTACGCGATGAGCTGACACGGCGCGCCAGGTTCGTGTTGATCGACGAGTATCAGGACACCAACCCAACACAGGCACAACTGTTCAACCTTATCACGCAAGGCGATCTCACGCCCGGGCGGTTCTTCGCCGTCGGTGACGCAAAGCAGTCGATCTACGGCTTTCGGGGCAGCGACGTCAGTATATTCAACCACGCATTGCAGGAGGTGCCGGCCCGCAACGCGAAAAGCGGCGCAGCAGTACTGCCGCTCGCGCCGCCATGGGGGCTGGAATGCGAGGACAGCCCCGAGCAGCGCGGCGGCATCATCCGCCTGCGCCACAACTACCGCACCGTCAGGCCCCTGCTTGAGCTTGGCAACCGCATCTTCCGCCGGGTCTTCGACGTGCCGAACCCACGACCCTTCGACGCACTGCCCCAGGACATGATCGCGGGTCTGGCCGACAAACCTGCCGACCAGCCGGTCGAGTTTCACCTGCTTCCCAAGCCCTCTCGCACCGACGATGGAGACACCGCGCGGCGCGACGACGAAGCCGAATTCATCGCGCGGCGCGTCGCTGAGCTGCACCGCCAGGGCGTGCCCTACAACGACATCGCGATTCTGGTCCGGCGCAGCACCCGCAACGCCGAGTACCGCAGCGCGTTTGCGCGGCACAACCTGCCGCTGATGGTCCTGGGCGAGGGCGGGCTGCTTGACACGCAGGAAGGCCTCGACTGCCTCAACCTGCTGTGCGCGCTTGCCAACCCAGCCGACGACATTGCCGTGCTGGGCCTGCTGCGCTCGCCATTCGCGGGGCTTTCCGACCGTGAGCTGACGCTGCTGGCGCTGCGCCACCCGCGCCACCTGACGCTGCTTGAGCGTTTGCGGCTTGAGCAGCCGGCCGAGAACCCCCGCGCGGCCGAGTTCATTGGCAGGTTCGACCGCTGGCGCCTGCGCGCGGGGCGCGACACGCCGGCGATGCTGCTCAGCGATGCGCTGGCCGACACCGGCTATGCGCTGGCGGTGGGGTGCGGCTTTGACGGCGAGCAGCGCCTGGCAAACGTTGAGCGGATGATTGAAGTCGTGCGGCGCATGCAGCAGGAGTTTCCGGGCCTGTCGCGCCTGGTGCGGGAGCTGCTGAACCGTCTTGAAAGCGGCGACAGCGAAGAGCAAGGCTCGCCCGAGCAGGACGCCGAGGGCGTGCGCCTGATGACCGCGCACAAGAGCAAGGGGCTCGAGTTCGACACCGTGATCGTGCCCGACCTGGGCGGCGCAACCGGCGGGGCCGAGACCGGCGTGTTGCGCCACTGGCCGGCGGCACCCGGCGAGCCGCTGGGAATCTGGTTGCGAAGCACGGGCGAAGATTCGCTGGGTGATTCGCAATGCGACTTCTTTGGTGCGATGGCGAAGATCGCCGACACGCAGCGCAGCGAGGCCGAAGAAAAGCGGGTGCTGTACGTCGCCTGGACGCGCGCCCGCAATCGGCTTCTGCTGGTTGGTACCGTGCGCGACGAGTTCAACAACGACAGTTGGGCCCACCAGTTGCTGCGCGCCGTAGGCATCGGCATCAGCGGCCAGCCAAGCCAGGACCCCACGCTCCAGCCGGTCTGGCATGAGGGCGTGCCGCGCGGCGAGCCGGCCTCCCACGACGCGGCCATCGCCGCCGCGCGCAACGCGCTGGAGGCGGACGCGCTGCAACTACCACAGGCGCCGGACACGTCGCTGTGCGTCCCAACCGGGCGCGCAACGGCGGAAGCTGTGCTGCCAGCCGCCGTCGAGTTCGGCAGCCTCGTGCACGCCGCGCTGGAGCGGCGAATTCGGGCCGCGGGCGCCGAGACAGGCTTAGCCGGCGACGCCGCAAAGCATGTGGAGCGCGCCATGGAAGCCCTTGCCACGCTGCCGCCGGCAATGAAGACCCTGCCCGAGTTCGGACTGATCACGCCCCAGGGGGCGCGGCGGCTTGACCTGTTGCGCGTGCTTGAGGGCGGCATGTACGAGATCGTGGACTACAAGACCGACCGCGTAGAGGGCGAGCTTGCGCAGCACGCGGAAGGCGAACATGGGGCCCAATTGCGCGAGTATGCAGCTTCATTGCAGGCTATGCTGGCAGCGCGGGGATCACCCGCTGTTGCCATACGCACGCTGGTCTGTTTCACCGGCCCGGATAACTTGCAGCCGGGGCAGCGGCTGGTTGAAATCGCCCCGTAGTCTTTAGCAGGTGGGGCGTTGTCGATATTCAAAGTCAACACGCGGTTGACCAGGCATGTCCTGTTCTTTGGGCTGCCGCTGGTCATGGGCTTGGCGGCGCACGCGCTGTTCAACCTCGTGGACACGTTGCTGGTAGGCCAGTTGGGCGGTGAAGAAGGTGCCCGCGCGATCAGCGTCACGGGCCTGTGCGACCCCATCACGACGTTCCAGACCATTCTTTTTAACGGCCCGATTGCCGGGGCCGGCTTGATCCTTTCCCGCGCCGCCGGCGAGCGTGACGACGAGGGCATGCGCCGTACCGCCCTGCGCGCCGCGGGCTTCGTGATCGCGCTGTCGATCCTGATGGGCGTGCCCGGCTACATCTACGCCGAAGAAATCGCGCGGGCCATGGGCGCGCTGCCCGGGTGGCAGATCGAGCAGTGCAAGCGCTACCTCGAGATCATGCTGGCAGGCGGCATCACCGCGGGCATGTTCCTGTACCTCACAACCGTGGAGCGCTCACTGGGCCGCACGCAGGTGTTCCTGCTGTTCTTCCTGCTGAGCAACCTGCTCAACGCGGTGCTGGGGCTGTTCCTGATTTATGGTGACGGGCCCTACCCGTCGTTCGTGCCTGCTTTCCTGGCCGACTGGGCTGCCGGCACGGGCATCCCGCGCATGGGCGTGATCGGCAGCGCATGGTCAACCGTCATCGCGCGCGGCGCAGCCGGCGTGGCGGTCATGGGCTACGGCCTTTGGCGCGGCCACCTGCGCGGCAAGTGGGCGTGGTTGTGGCCGCACGGCCGCAAGATAGTTGAGATGGCGAGAGTTGGCATCTGGAGCAACGGGCAGATTGCCGCACGCGGCATCGCCGGCGGCGTGCTGATCCGCAGCCTGCAGGAGGCGGGCGGCGGCAACCCCAACGTCGTGGGCGGCATTTTCGTCGGGCTCAAGATTGAGCTGCTGCTGATCCTGCTGAGCTTCGGCTGGGGCGCGGCTGCGCAGACGCTGGTGGCCACCAGCCTGGGCGCGCGGCAGCCCGAGCGTGCCAACCACGAGGAGCGCATGTCGATCATGTTCGCCGCGCTGACGGGCCTGGCGATTACGGTGCCACTGTTCGTGTTCGCTGAGGAAGTCGCGGCTATATTCAACCCCGAGCCTGACCTGGTGTACTGGGCCGAGACCTACGTCAAGCTGATGGCGGTCGCGTTCGTGTTTACCCCCGTCAACGTTGTGATCAGCCAGGCGATGGCGGCGCGCGATCGCCTGAGCATCCCGGTCATCACCGACAGCATCGTACTTCTGGGCCTCATGACGCCGGCGCTGATCATCGCGACGCTGGCGGGCGCCGGCGTGAAGGCACTGGTGCTGATCAACTCGGGCAGTGTCATCCTGCTGACGATCGTGTACGTGGTAATTCGGCGAGTAACGTTGAAGCGCCAGGTCGTGGAAACGCGGGGGCAATGAATCAGGTTGCCTGCAGCGAGTAATCCAGCGCCGCCGTGATCTGCCGCTGCAGTGCCTTCAGGCGCGGGCGGCTTGACGCGCCGATGTTGAATACGCCGTAGCGAAAGCTGGCGCCGTCTTCAAAGACAAAGCTTTCGACCGCCTGTCCGGCAAGAATTTCGTTCCAGACCATGGTGCCGGGATACTGCGTTTCAATCACATCAATGCGTTGCGCGTCCGGCGCGGCAGCGACCCGCGTGGGCTGAAACAGGCGCAACGGCACGCTGGCAGCGACCTTGAACTCTCCCTTGCCGGGCTTCCACTGCGGGCTTTCGCCGGTTGCCAGCGCGAGCGCGACTGTGTAGGGGTTTGCGCCGTTGACCTTCTGGTACAGATCAGCGAACTGGCCGCACATCCGCGGGTTGACCTCGATGATGCGCGCGCGGCGGCCGTCCCAGGTCATCTCGACGTTGAAGAAGCAATGCTTGAGCTTCAGCGCGGCAATGCACCTGATCGCGACTTCGGCCAGAGCTTCCTGTGCGCGGCGCGTCAGCGCCGACGGGTAAACAAAGCGCGAAAAGCTGTTCGTGCCAGGGTGAAACTCGCTGTCCACCACGCCTATCACGCGGGGCTTGCCGCTGCCGACAAACCCTTCCACAGTGACGTGCGCGCCCTCCACGATCTCCTCTGCGATGAAGTAGCGGCCGTCCACCGGGTCGCCGACGTACTGCTTCCACAGCTTGTTGAAGATGCCGACGAAGTAGTTCCTGAACTCATGTACCTCCGGCCTGTCCAGCATTTCGACCAGTTGCTGCTGCGTGTCCACCCGCCGCGCAAACATGCCAAACGCGCCCTTCACCGGCTTGACGAAGCACGGAAAGCCCACCTCCGGCGTGGCATCGGGACGGTCCGGGTCAACCTTGCAGAAACGCGGAGTCGCGTCCGGCACGGCCCGGGCCTGGATCGCGCGCGAGGCAAGCTTGTGCGATGCGCGCAGCACGTTGGCAGGATCCGGCCCCGGTAAACCGGCGGCTTTGGCGATGGCAGCCGCCACCGTGGCGCCGGGGTAGTCGCTGCTTGAAAAGACACCGGCAATGTCGTCGCGCGCTGCGGTCTGTTGAATGTAGGTGGTGACGTCGAAGTCGGCGGCGCACTCGGCGTCGGTCGGCTCGCCCAACGCGATTTCGTATCGATCTTTCCATGCGTCGCTGCAGGCTTGCAGTTGCCGCACGTCCCACATTGTGGGCATTACGATCAATACTTTCGCCCGGCTGCGCGGCATGGCGGCGCAGAGTAGCATGGCCTGTAGTGGGTGCAGCAAGGATTCGGGCAAGTTTCGCGCGGCGGCTACTCAAGCTGGTGCAGCACGTCATCAAGGCCGCCGTCGTCAACCAGCTCACGCACGCGGGTGAAGTCCTCGCTCAGTGCGCGGTCCTGGCGCAAGGCCTTGACGGTCTTGCGCAACCTGCCCACAGCCACTTCAAGCCGGTGGCCGGTTTTCAGCGGCTTGTGATAGTCCAGCGCAACGCGAGCGGCCAGCAGCTCAATGCTGACGATGTGTTTAAGGTTCTCGAGCACAGTCGTAGCCTTGAGTGCCGCGGTTACCCCCATACTGACGTGATCTTCCTTGTTGGCACTGGTGGGAATGCTGTCCACACTGGCGGGGTGTGAGAACACCTTGTTTTCGCTGGCCAGTGCCGCAGCCACGACTTGCGCGATCATCATCCCGCTGTTCAGCCCGCTGCCTGGAACGAGAAAGGGCGGCAGGTTGGAGAGGTCCGGGTTGACCATCTGCTCAATGCGCCGCTCCGATATCGCGCCAAGCTCTGACATCAGGATTGCCAGAAAATCCAGCGCCTGGCTCAGCGGCTGGCCGTGAAAGTTGCCGGCACTGATCACGTCACCGTCCTCAGGGAACAGCAGCGGGTTGTCAGTCACCGCGTTCAGTTCGCGCTCAAAGATCTGCGTGACGAAGGCAAATCCGTCGCGCGCCGCCCCGTGCACCTGCGGCACGCAACGCAGCGAGTAGGCATCCTGCACGCGGGGATCGTTGTCGCGGTGACTCTCGCGAATCTGGCTGCCTTCCAGCAGCTGCAGCATGTTGCGCGCCACCAGCGAATGGCCGGGGTGAGGACGGATAGCCGCCACGCGCGGATCAAACGGAGAGTCGCTTCCGCGCAATGCCTCAAGCGTCAATGCCGCCGCGAGGTCACAGGCCTTGATCCAGCGCCGCATACCGCAGATCGTCGTCAACCCGATGGCCTGGATGATCTGGGTCCCGTTGATCAGCGCCAGACCCTCTTTGGCCTTGAGCTTCACCGGCCGCAATCCCGCCTTCTTCAGCGCCGCCGAGGCCCGCATCAGCCGCCCCCGGTAGTAGGCCTGCCCTTCGCCGATCAGCGTCAGTGCGATATGCGCCAGCGGGGCCAGGTCGCCCGATGCCCCGACTGAGCCTTTCTCTGGCACCAGCGGCACGACCGGAGAATTCAGCAGCGCCAGAAGGGACTTCACAAGCGACTCGCGCACACCGCTGTTGCCGCTCACCAGGCTGTTGATCCGCAGCAGCAGCGCAAGGCGCACCGTGGTGGCCGGCAGCGGTTGGCCGACGCCGCAGCAGTGGCTGCGAATCAGGTTGAGTTGCAACTGGTCAAGGTCTTCGTCCGCCACGCGCACCGAGGCCAGCTTGCCGAAACCTGTGTTCACGCCATACACAGCCGCATCGCGTCGCAGCAGGCCGTCCACGAATCGCCGCCCGCGACGAACGCTGTTCAGTGCATCGCGAGAGACAGCCACCTTGGCGTACCCGCCGCGCAGGAACGCCTCAACCGCCCCAAGAGACAGACCACGCCCGTCAAGCGTCAAGGTTTTGGCGACTCGTCCAGCCATGATTGCGAACGTTAGCGCCCGTGCCCGAAGTGTCCAAGGGTGCAGTCAACGTTGCCGCAAGCAAACCGGGCTGCCCGAGGGCAGCCCGGTTCTTGTTTGTTTGGCGGTTACGCGAACCGCCGGCGCAGGCTGATGCAGGCCGCTGCGCCCAGCGCGAGCAGCAGCAGCGCCCAGGCGTTGCCCTGGCCGGTTGTGCAGCTGCTGCCGCTGTCGGCTTTTGGGGGTGCGCTGTCTTTGGGTGATGTGTAGGTGAAGGTCTGGGTTAGGGTCTGCGGCGGCAGTGTTCCGCTGCGCACCACGATCGGCAGGTTTTCACCGAAGCCGGCTGGGATGCTCAGGC
>CAZZBH010000105.1:0-12147 GCA_964652605.1 uncultured Planctomycetaceae bacterium | reverse complement strand
TGGGCGGCCACACCATGCCGGTCGGGTGGAACTGCGTGAACTCAAGGTCCATCAGTTCGGCGCCGGCTTCATAGGCCATGCCGTAGCCGTCGCCGCTGTACTCCCACGAGTTGCTGGTGATGCGCCAGGCCTTGCCGACGCCGCCTGTGGCAAAGACGACAGCCTTGGCCTTGAACAGCACAAAGCGCCCGGTGTCGCGCCAGTACCCCAGCGCGCCCGAGATGCGGTCGCCGTCCTTCAGCAGGTCAAGCGCCGTGCACTCCATGTGCACCTGGATGCCCTGGTGAATGCCGTGGTCCTGCAGCGTGCGAATCAGTTCCAGCCCCGTCCGGTCGCCGACGTGGGCAAGCCGCGGGTATCGGTGGCCGCCGAAGTTGCGCTGGCTGATCAAGCCGGCTTTGGTGCGGTCGAACACCGCGCCCCATTCTTCCAGTTCGTGGACGCGATCCGGCGCTTCTTTGGCGTGAAGCTCTGCCATACGCCAGACATTGAGAAACTTGCCGCCGCGCATGGTGTCGCGAAAGTGGATCTTCCAGCCATCGCGCGCGTCCACGTTGCCGAGTGCCGCCGCCATCCCGCCTTCGGCCATCACCGTGTGGGCTTTCCCCAGCAGGCTTTTGCAGACCAAGCCGGTGTTCATGCCCTGCGCCGAGCACTCGATGGCTGCGCGCAAGCCGGCGCCGCCGGCGCCGATCACCAGCACGTCGTGCTCGAAGGTTTGAATCTCGTCCAGGGTCGGGCTGTTGGGCATTGGTCTCTTGGTCGGTGAAAATACCTACTGCCGCAGGATCTTCTCCATCGCCTTTCCTTTGGCAAGCTCATCGATCAACTTGTCCAACCAGCGGATTTTCTGCATCAGTGGATCTTGTACTTCTTCGACGCGCACGCCGCACACCACGCCCTTGATCAGCGACGTGTTCGGATTCATCGCAGGCGCCTGAGCAAAAAAGGTCTCGAAGCTGTTTTCTTTGTCGATCTGCTTCTTCAAGCCCGCGGCTGTGTAGCCGGTCAGCCAACGGATAATCTGATCCACTTCGGCCTTTGTGCGGTTCTTGTTCTCTGCCTTCTGAACATACAGCGGATACACCTTCGCGAAGCTCATCGCGAAGATGGGGTGCCCGGCCTTGTGCTTGCTGCTGACCTTCATGAGCATCACCATGTGTTCAGGTCCGTGATGATCCCGCGCGAAACCATGCTGACGTAGAAGTCGGTGAAGCAAACCCAGAACAGGCTCAGCCATGCAAACAGCATGTGCCGCGAGTTCAACCACGACGACTTCTTCCAGATTCCGTGGCGCTTGCGGCTTGCCATGTCGCAGGTAAAGCAGTCCACCTTGCCGCCGATCAGGTGCCGCCATGAGTGGCAACCGAAAGTGTACCCCGCAAGCAGAGTCACGTTGATCACCAGCACAATGGTCCCGACGCCAATGCCGAAGCGCCCGTCCCGGAAGAAGGCTATCCCGGCGTCATAGGCAAGCACGACCAGCAGAAACAGCGCCCCGTAAAGCGTGTAGCGGTGCAGATTCTGGAACAGAAGCAAAGCCGTTTCGCCACGGTACTTCAGCGGCGCGCCCCGCACCGCACAAGCCGGAGGGGTGGCTGCAAACGCCCGGTAATAGGCCTTGCGGTAGTAATAACAGGTGAAGCGAAATGCCAGCGCGAGCCCAGGAATGAAGAACGCAGGAGACTGCGGGATGAACCGCGGCCACCAGCTGGGGAAGTAACCAATCCATGCATGATGGTAAGGCACAGCACCCGGGTAGCGTGCCATGTCAGCGGGCGTGAACAGCGGCGGCGACGCAACGGGGCTAAGGTACGGGTCGGCAAAGTAATGCGTGCCCATGAACGCGCGAACGGTCAGATAGCCGAAAAACGCGAGCAACCCAGCCGCTGATAACGCCCACCCCTGCCACCACGGGTCGGTGCGCGAAGTCGCGATGAAGGTGTTTCTGTGGCCGCCTACGGCGGTAGGTGAAGTCGCAGTCGTCATCTCGCTCGTCTGTCCAGCTTCCGGGCAGCGGGTTTAATACCTTGGGGCCGATCAAGCAACACCTACGCACGCAGCCAGCGTATGACTGCCAACACGGTGCCTGAATGCACGCAACATTTCAGGAAAGCAACTGCATCGCCCGGTCGTTAGCATGCGGTAGGTTCGGGGAGGGCGCCTGTGGCGGGCGCCTGCGCGTTTCATGTCGAGAGTTTTGCCACATAAGCCGGTAAACGAACGCGCCGTGGTCCTGCTGATCGCGGCCATTCACTTCGTCAACATCCTCGACTTCATGATCGTCATGCCGCTGGGGCCTGACTTTGCCCGCGACCTCGGCATCGGCAGCAACCACGTTGGCGACATTGCCGGTGCATACACCGCGGCAGCCGCCGTCTCAGGCATCGTCGGGTCGTTCTTTCTTGACCGCTTTGACCGCCGCAAGGCGCTGGCTGTTTCGCTTGCGGGCCTGATCGTGGGCACCGCGCTGGGCGGGTTTGCATGGGACTTGCCGTCGCTGCTGGGTGCGCGCGTCGTTGCGGGGCTGTTTGGCGGGCCGGCGATGGCGGTCGCGCTGGCAGTGATCAGCGACGTTGTGCCGGTGCAGCGCCGCGGCAGGGCCATGGGCACGGTGATGACCGCGTTCAGTATTGCCAGCATCGCGGGCGTGCCGCTTGCGCTTGAGATCGCGAACATCGGCGGTTGGCGTGCGCCATTTTTCAGTGTCGCGGCGCTGGGGCTTGTTCTCGCCGGTGCCAGCGTATTTCTGCTGCCGCCATTGAAGCTGCACCTTGCTGGAGGCGCGCGGCCGCCCGGGATTGCGATGTTCCGGCTTCTGACCAAGCCGCTGCCGCTGCTGGCCTACAGCGCGATGATGGCAATGATGTTCAGCGCTTTCACGGTGATCCCGCACATCCCCAGCTATCTCGTGTTCAACCTGGGTTACACCGGCGAGCAATGGCTGACTGACCTGACGGGCTACGAGCAGAGCGTACTCGGCCCCTTGTATCTAGTAGGCGGCGTACTGAGCCTGATCGTGCTGCAGGTGGTGGGTCGGCTGACTGACCGGGTGGGCTCAACGGTGGTCAGCTGGGTGGGTGCGGCGCTTGTGATTGCGGTGATCTACTTCTGGTTCATTGACTACAACCCGGCGATTCCGGTGATGCTTGTGTTTGTCGGTTTCATGGGAAGCATGTCGGTGCGCGGCGTGCCGGCCCGTGCGCTGGATACCAAGATCCCGCTGCCGCACGAGCGTGCAGCCTTCATGTCGCTGCAAAGCGCGGTGCAGCACTTTTCGCTGGCGCTGGCAGCAATGCTGTCGTCGCGCGTGCTGACCGAGCAGCCGGACAAGAGCCTGCAAGGCATACCCACGCTGGGATTCATCGCCGCCGGCTTTGCCGTGCTGCTGCCGACCTTCATTATGCTGGCAGAGCGTGCGCTGAAGCGACGCGACGCTTTGACGGCAACGACGACGGCAGGCTCCGGCCGCTACAACGCGGCGGGAGCCCCGGTCACAGCCCCCGTACCAACCGGAGCAGCCGGGGACGAGGCTTGAATCGAGGATTTCATGCCGAACCAGCATCTCGAATGCCGGGTTGCCGTACCCGCCGACATGGAAGCCGTGCTTGGCATGATGGCGGCGTTTAATGCCGGTGAGGGCATTTCGTTTTCAGAGTCAGTGTTCAAGCCACGGCTTGCAGAACTCCTGCGGTCGCCTGAGCTGGGTGCCGCGCTGGTTTTTGAACTGGAGACGGTCGTCGGCTATGCCGTGGTGACATGGGGTTTTGACCTGGAGTATGGCGGCAGGGATTCCTACCTGACCGAGTTGTGGATTCAGCCCTCGCGGCGGGGCATGGGCTATGGCAAGGCTGCCCTGAACTACGTTGAGGCTTTCGCCCGGAAGAACGGGGCAGGCGCGCTGCACCTGGCGGTTCGGCATGACAACCGCACGGCTGCTGGTCTGTACGAGCGTGCCGGTTACACCGACTGGCCTCGCCGGGTGATGTCCAGGTTGCTGTAGGCGGCAACGTGTTGCGCGGATCCAAGCCGGAACGATACTGCCTGAACGGAGGCCGTGATGGCTGCAAAGTTCGAACGAGGAGTGCCGGTGCTGCCGGCGGCCAGCGTGGACGACTCCGTTGCGTTTTATCGGGACAAACTCGGGTTTGCCGAAACATTTCGCGATGCCACTCCCGCGAGCTATGCCGGGATGGCGCGTGACGGCGTCGGGTTTCACCTGGCGTCTGTGCCAACCGAGCTTGCGCGAACGATCGGCATGCAGACGATGTGCCGCTTTGAAGTCGCTGACATCGACGCGCTTTATGAAGAGTACAAGCGGCACGAAGTCATCCACCCCAACGGTCCGCTACAAACCAAGCCCTGGGGCACACGCGAGTTCGGAGTCATCGACCCCTGCGGCGTGTGCCTGACATTCTTTTCACGCGGTTAAGGCAGTGCTGTGGCCCGGTGGCGTGGGTGTTGTGGCGCGTTGTAAAGAAGACGCGCCCCGTGGGGCGCGTATTTTCTGGCGGAGGGGGGGGGATTCGAACCCCCGATGACCTTTCAGCCATTTCGGTTTTCGAAACCGACGCAATCAACCGCTCTGCCACCCCTCCTTATGACCGGCGCATGACGACCGGCGCATGACGACCGGCGCATGATGACCGGCGCATGAAACTGGAGCCCCCGGCGCGAGCCGGGGGCATTGGGTCGATCCGCTCTTGGGCCGCCGGCATGTACCCGACTTGCGTCGAGGGCTCTAGTCCACGCGCAACTACCGCGGGTTGGCGACGCGCGACGGCTTGCCGCGCTTGCGCCACTTGTTGGTCTTCTTGCGTCCCTTGATCCAGTTACGCGTCTTGATCTTTGCTGGTTTCATCTCTGTCCTCTGGCGCGCCTCCCGGCGCGGGCTTTGGTTTGATCGTGCCTTCACGGCACTCGCGAAAGAAACTCCTGAGCACTTCCGCACACTCGTCCGCCAGTACCCCCGCAGCAAGCTCTGCGCGGTGGTTCAGGCGGGAATCCTGTATCACATTGAAAAGTGTTCCACAAGCCCCAGCCTTGGGGTCGCTTGCACCGAACACTACCCGCCGGATGCGGGCGTTCACCACCGCGCCGGCGCACATGGGGCATGGCTCAAGCGTCACATACAGGCTGCAGTCTTCCAGCCGCCAGGCGCCTGTCGCCTCAGATGCTGCCGTCAACGCGATCATTTCTGCGTGCGCCGTCGGGTCAGCCAGTGTTTCGCGCAAGTTGTGCCCGCGCCCGATGATGCGCCCCTTTTTGACCACCACGGCGCCCACCGGCACTTCACCCTTCTCGTAGGCAGCAAGGGCCTCGGCCAAAGCCGCCCGCATGAATGCAGCATCGTCCGGCGGCTGCAACAGCGAAGGGGGCTCGGTCATGGCGTTAGCGGTTTGTAAGGCGGGGGTCGCCTGACGGGCTGGAATCGTCTTCATCATCAGATTGCGGGATGGGCGCGGGCGCGACGGCACCCTGGACGGCGGCGGCGCTGGCAGCAAGCTCGGCGGCCAGCTCAGCCTCGGCGTGGCGGTTGATCTCTTCCTTCATCTTCTTGCCCGGCTTGATTGTCACAACGCGCTTTTCGGGCACGCGGACTTCCGCGCCGGTCTTTGGGTTGCGCGCTTTGCGTGCCTTGCGGACCTTTACCTCAAAAACTCCGAAGTCACGCAATTCCAAACGGTTACCGCGCGCCAGCTCAAGGATCACCTCGTCGATAAACATCTGTATGATGTCGCGGGTGATCGTCTGCTTTTGTGTCGTCTGTTCGGCAATGCGGAGAACCAGTTCCTTCTTGGTGATGGTTCGGCGACTTGGCATAAGCAACTCGGAAGGATCGGGGTCCGCTGTCTGCAGAATGTTCCTAAGCCATAGGCTGACAGAGACTTAGTGTATATGATGGCTTTCTCAATGCAAATCGGATAGTTTCGGCCTTTTGCTGATGAATATGGGCAAGTGATTGACGGAACAAGAGTTACAACAGCCAATGCCGTCTCCAATTTCACCCGGCCCCGACTCCTGGGTGACTTTTGGCCCCTCTGTGCCTTTCTCCCTGACGGGCGCCATCCTTTGGTTGGCTGCCATGATGGGCGTGCAATGGGTCGCGCAATGGGCCATTGAGCACTTCCAGTTCGAGATCCCAGCCGGTTTGCCGTCGCTTACGCCGCATGCCCTGATCATGGTGGCGTTTTCGGCGGCGCTGCTGGTCTGGCTTCGGGGCTTCAAGGGCAGGCCACTTTGGACGATCGGACTGACTTTGCGTCGGTTGCCGGGTGACCTGTTGTTCACGGCGGTCGCGCTGCTGGCGGTTGGTGCGCTGTACTTGCTCGCCGGTGGCGCCGTGAGGCTTTACTTTGAGCTGACGTCTGAAGCGCCGGGGGATGAATTCCGGCAGTTCCTCTATGCTTCGATGTTCAAGGATTTGAGCTTCCCGTACCTGTTCGCGGTGCTGGTGCTGTATCCGGTGTTCGAAGAAGTCTGGTTTCGGGGCGTGTTGTATCCGCCGATGCGGCGCGACTTCGGGCGCATGCCGGCAGTGCTTGTTACTTCACTGTTGTTTGCGCTGGCACACGGCCACGCGTTTCCGATCAACCAGTTCTTCGGGGGCGTGGTGTTTGTGCTGGCGTTTGAGCTGCGCCGCACTCTGATTGCGCCAATTCTGCTGCACATGGCAGGCAACGGTTCACTGGCGCTGATGGGCTGGCTGCTGCCCAAATGGGGCGTGTTGTGAATGCCCCGGCAACCGGGTAGTGTCTCAGTCTGCAGGCAACAGTGTCATTGAGAGACCAAACGGCAAACCGCCGAGGCGAAGTGACGCTGAGAAGGCCTGTCCGGCACGCCGGCTGACTCAACTAACCAGCCGAGACTTGCGGATACGGGCTGAAAAGCGGCCGAAGCGCCCGCATTCCGGGTGTTGGGAATCTTTCGGGCGCCAAGGCTTCGACGAACTGGCATGAGTTTGCTGGTTGTTCTCTGCGGCTGTGCTCCGCGTCTCCGCGACTCTGCGTTGCGCAGTTTTGAATCCGTTCCCGGAGCGTACTTAGACACTACCGGCAACCGCCGCCCGTTGACAGGATAGGGTGCGCGGATACCTTGCTCGCGGCCTGAAGCTGCGGAGAGGTGGCAGAGTGGCCGATCGCACTCCCTTGCTAAGGGAGCGTCCCCTAACCGGGACCGTGGGTTCGAATCCCACCCTCTCCGCCATGACAAGCGCGCCCACCGGGCGCGTTTGTCATGCCGCAACTCGCGGCCCTGATGGTAACGTCGGCGGGGGCGCGGGCGACACAGACGCACATGGCAGAGCGTGGCCACATCCCGGAAGAGCTTCGAGTCCGCGTGCAACGGCAGCGCAGGCGCCAGCGTTTCGTGCGCATTTCGTTCGCGGCGACCATCGCTGTCACGGTGCTGCTGCTCTTCGGCATCAACCAGGCGCAGAACCTGGCGCCCACCGCGCGCACACTGTTCGTCAAGCCGACGGCCGAAGCGATCTGGATGCTGGATTTGCACCTGGACTACAACAACCAGGGCACGCTGAACGGCTCATTCGCAATTGTCCGGGTCAAGGACGACGATGCTGAGTCCGGCACACGCTATGACGGCACGGTAAACGCCGTCACTCTCGCGGGCGATGAATCTTTGGGCGTTACAGCCGGCCCTCGCTTTCTGGAATTCGACCTCACGGAGGAAGGCTGGCCCCGCAAGCGCATCGTCAACCTGGGTTTGACCGAGCCAGATGCCGGCTCGGCCGTGCTTCACTCCGGCGGCGAGTACTGGGCATGCTGGACGCGAGGTGACGCGGTGCTGGTGCGGCCGCTCGACAAGCCGGCTGAGCCGCATTCACTGCACGCAATCAACCGCGACGGTGCGGCACTCGGGGGCATGGCCGTCAAAGACCGAATCTGGCTTTTGGTGCTGGACCGGCGGGACGAGAAGGCCACGCTGGTGAGCTTTGTTCCCGGGGTCGTCGAAACGGAGGATGGTCCGCAGACGCATCTCGAGGTTCTCTCCAGGATTCAAATCCCGCACAAACTTCGGCGTTGCAGCCTTGCCGTGATCGAAACCGAGCATGGCGACCAGCCCGTTGTGGCAATGCAGCGCAAGGACGAGCGCGAATGGGGCCTGCTTGTGTATGACCCGCAAGGCCGCGATTGGCATGAGGCCAGCCTGCCTGCGCGCGAGTCGGAGCCGTCGCGGCTTGAAATCATCAACTTCACCAGTCTGTCGGCGGATCAGGGCCGGGTTTTTGCGACCTACAACGACGGCCGGTCGGTCAAGCTTGCCCGCGGGACCCTGGGCCGGGACACGGTGACGTGGGACGAGCCGGCTGTGCTGCCGCTGGACAAGACGCAGGGCGTTACCGCCTACGTTGTGTGGGTCGCCGTGCTGTGCGCGGTGTTGCTGCTGATGGCATCGCAGGGCGTGTGGTTGATGCTGAACCGTGAGCGGCCGGGCGACCGAAACCTCGCCGCAATGCTTGAGCGAAAGCTGGAGACTGACACAGCCAGGATCGCCAAGCCGGAGCCAAAGCTGCTGTACGCAAGCGCAATCGCCCGTGTGGCGGCGCTGCTGATTGACCTGGCGATCACCAGCCCGATCGTGATCCTGTTGCAGGATGTGTACGAGTACAGTTGGGAACAGGCATACGGCTTTTTCGCGTTCGCATCGGCGGCGCGTCTTGACGAAACGCTGCTGCATTCGCTTGCCGCCACCGCGGTTACCGTGCTGGTGCTGGCGATCTACGGCACCGTCGCAGAGCTATTCTGGGGCAAGACCTTCGGCAAGACGCTGCTGCGCCTGCGCGTCGTTGACCGCAAAGGCGAGCACCCCGCCGCCTGGCGCGTGATTGTGCGCAATCTGCTCAAGGTATTCGAGCTGCTGCATTTCCTCGTGTTGCTGGTGCCGATGATCCTTATGATGCTGACCGGAAAGCAGCAACGGCTGGGAGACATCGCCGGCGGCACGTACGTGATTGTGGATGCGCTGCCTGAAGAGACCCCGGACGACATCGACATCTAGTCAGGCTGACGCAGGGTTGACCATGGCAATTGTCGAAGACACTCGCATACCGGCTGTAGCTGGTCGCTTCTATACGGCTGTGCCTGCGCGCCTGCGCGCCGAGATTGAAGGCTACGTCGCCACACCGGCTGCGCCGCGCGCCAAGGCGTACGGTGTGATGGTTCCGCACGCGGGCTATATCTACTCCGGCGCGTTGTGCGGGCGCGCGCTGGCGAGCGTGGAGATTCCGCCGGTGTGCCTGATCCTGCACACCAAGCACCAACTCGGCGGCGGCGACCTCTCGCTAGCCGCTTTCAAGGAATGGGAGACGCCACTGGGCACGGTCCCGGCGGATCAGGGCTTCGCGGTCGCGCTCGGCAAAGTTGACGGCATCACCACCAGCAACCTGCCTCACTTCGGAGAGCACGCGGCTGAAGTAGTGATCCCGTTCTTGCAGGTGCTGCGCCCGGACGTGCGGATCGCGGTGATCAGCGCAATGACGGTTGACGCGCAGCAGGCAAAGACAGTCGGCGCCGGCATCGCCAAGGCGATTCTCGCGCAGGGCGAAGACGTGCTGGTCATCAGCAGCAGCGACATGAACCACTACGCCGAGCACGAAGCCACCATGAAGAAAGACCAGCTCGCGCTGGACAAGCTTGGCGCGTTCGACACCGCGGGGATGCTCGAAGTGTGCCACCAATACGACATCACCATGTGCGGCGTGGGAGCAACGGCGGTGATGCTCGAAACCTGCCGCGCCCTGGGCGCCACCCGCGTAGAGCTGATGGAGCACACCACCAGCGGCGAAGTAAGCGGCGAGTACGGCCAGGTAGTAGGCTACGCCTCGGCGCGGGTCCTGTAGGCGCTTTCCCACATCGTTGCAATCCCTTACCTTGCCGGTATGCTTCCGCCCCCATTGCGTGGCGTAGCGCCTTTGTGGCTGGGCAGCTAGGCTGCGCTTGGGAGCGGGATGGCAATCCTCGGCATTGGCACCGACATCATTGAAGTCGCCCGCATCGAGAAGCTGCTGCGCGACAAACCCGACGAGTTTCTTGCCCGCGTTTTCACCCCCGCCGAGATCGACTACTGCGCCTCCAAGGCCCGCCCCGCAGTGCACTACGCTGGAAGGTTCGCCGCCAAGGAAGCATTTATGAAGGCGCTGGGAACGGGCTGGGCAAAGGGCGTGGGGTTCGGCGAGATCGGCGTACTCAACAACCAGGAAGGCAAACCGGCATTGCACATAGCCGGCGAAGCCAAAAAGATGCTGGACGGCCTGGGGACGTCTTGTCTATGGCTGTCACTGAGCCACACAAGGGAACACGCGACAGCGACAGTGGTGATAGAGAGCAGGTGAACGGCGGTTAGCGGTTTCGGGTTCTGGGTTTTGGGGAACTACATCAGCCCGCAGAACCCGTAACCCAAAACCCAGAACTGCAGTCGCCGGACGAACGACACAGGGAACAGCAAACGAATGCCTCGACGCGACGACATCAAGAAGATCATGATCATCGGCTCCGGCCCCATCATCATCGGCCAGGCCTGCGAGTTCGATTATTCCGGCACACAGGCCTGCAAGGCGCTGCGCGAAGAAGGCTACGAAGTCGTGTTGGTCAACAGCAACCCCGCCACCATCATGACTGACCCCGAGATGGCGGACCGCACTTACGTTGAACCTGTCACGCCCGACTTCTGCGCCAAGATCATCGAAAAGGAACGCCCCGACGCTTTGCTGCCGACACTGGGCGGACAAACCGCCCTCAACGCCGCGATGGGCCTGCACAAGTCGGGCGTACTGGAAAAGTTCCGCGTTGAGGTCATCGGTGCCAAGCCCGAAGCCATCCACAAAGCCGAAGACCGCGGCGCCTTCAAGCAGGCGATGCAGAAGATCGGCATCGGTTTGCCCAACAGTGCCGTCGCACACAACTGGTTGGAGTGCCAGGCGGCCTTGGACAAGGTTGGTCTGCCGGCTGTGATCCGTCCGGGTTTCACCATGGGCGGCACCGGCGGCGGCATCGCGTTCAACAAGGAGGAGTACGAAGAGATCTGCCGCAAGGGCCTCGCCGCATCGCCGACCAGCGAAGTGCTGATTGAAGAGTATCTGGCTGGATGGAAAGAGTTTGAACTCGAGGTGATGCGCGACAAGAAAGACAACTTCGTTGTCATCTGCAGCATCGAAAACCTTGACCCAATGGGCGTGCACACCGGCGACAGCATCACCGTTGCGCCCGCGCTGACGCTGACCGACAAGGAATACCAGCTCATGCGCGACGACGCGAAGGCGATCATGCGCGAGATCGGCGTCGAGACCGGCGGCTCGAACGTGCAGTTCGCGGTCGATCCCCGCACCGGCCGTCGTATCGTGATCGAGATGAACCCGCGTGTGTCACGCAGCTCGGCGCTGGCGAGCAAAGCGACAGGGTTCCCCATCGCCAAGTTCGCCGCAAAGCTGGCTGTCGGGTACACGCTGGATGAGCTGAAGAACGACATCACCAAGGCGACGCCGGCAAGCTTCGAGCCGAGCATTGACTACGTCGTTGTCAAAACACCGCGCTGGGCCTTTGAGAAATTCCCGGGCGCGAACCCGGTGCTCACCACGCAGATGAAGTCGGTCGGAGAGGCTATGAGCATCGGCCGCACCTTCAAGGAGGCGATCCAGAAGGCGATGCGCAGCCTTGAAACCGGGCGCGCGGGCTTCGGCGCCGACATGAAGGAAGCGCGCGACACCCGCAAGATTTCTCGGCAGGAGATGAAGAAGGGCTTAATAACACCCGGCGTGGAGCGGATCTTTACGATTCGAAAGGCCCTCCGCGCGGGGGTGACACCCAACGAGATCAGCCAGTTCAGTGGCATTGACCCCTGGTTCATCGACAACTTCTCGCAACTGCTCGAGTTTGAGCGTGACCTGCGGGCTGTGCGCGTGCTGGAGCGCGTGGACGCGGAGCTGATGCGCGACGCCAAGCGCCAGGGGTACAGCGACGCGCAGCTCGCCGCCATATTCAACACCACCGAACTCAAGGTTCGCGCCCATCGCAAAGAGCTGGGCGTCACGCCAGTTTACAAGCTCGTAGATACCTGCGCCGCCGAGTTTGAAGCCCGCACGCCCTATTACTACTCCACCTACAGCGACGAAGACGAAGTTCGGCCCACCGA
>CAZZBH010000104.1:0-12556 GCA_964652605.1 uncultured Planctomycetaceae bacterium | reverse complement strand
GCTGGGTCAAGTTTGCCGTCGCAGCGCAGTTTGGGTGCCGGAGGGAAGTCAAGCCGTGCCTGAAACTCGCCCATCATGTGGACCTGGCTTCCGCGCTCGAGGATGTTCACGCCCTTCTTGGTGGCGATCACGGGGTCGCCGTCAAAGTAAGCCGCGCGCTGCTCAAACTCGGTGAAGTCCTCAACAGTCTTGAGCGCCCGCTGACTTCCGAACAACCGCTGAACATTTACGCCGCGCAATGTCGGCGTATCGATGCGGTGACGATACTGCTGCGGACGGATGTCGCCTACCAGGTGTGTCGCGGCGTTGGTGTGGCCGTTTACGTGGCAGTCAAAGCAGGTCACGCCCAGCGACGGCGCGACCGAGCGTCGGTCAGTCGTCGCATTGAACTGCTGCTGCGGAAACGGCGTAACCAGCAGGCGAAGGCCCTCAAGCTGCTTGGGGTTGAGGATGCCGTTGAACAGCTCATAGAAGTTTTCAATCGTGACAAGCTGGCCCTTGCTGACGTCGCCCAGGTCGGGCCGCGTCGTAAGGTAGATGGGCGGCGGGTACTCCGGCACCATGTGTTGCGGCAGGTCAAAATCCAGGTCAAAGCGTGCAAGGTCGCGGTTGCTTTGCCCTTTCACCAGGTCGATGTGGTGCTTAGGAAAAAGCATGCCGCCCTCAGCCTGATTGGGGTGCGGCAGCGGCAGAAACCCTTTCGGGAACAGGTCCTGTTCCTTGATTTCATCCGGGGTCATCGCTGCCAGCGACTGCCAGGTCTGGCCTTCCGGCAACTTTACGCGCACGCCGGCCTGGACGGCCTTTCCGCGCGACATGGTGATGCCGACGGCTGGGTTGTTGGACAGGTCGTAGCGCATGGCCAGCAGTTCAGCGTGTGTTTCCTCGACGCTCTGCTTGGCGGCCGACATTCGGTCCATGACTTCGGCAAAGCTTTCGTTGCCGTCCTGAACCGGGGCGTAGCTAGATTTGCCGCGCGCGCCGTCCTGCCCCGCGATGGTGGCAAAGGCGACGCTGAGTACCGCAAACGCACCCAGGGCAACGGTCGTGGTGATCAGCCAGCGTTTCGACATGGCGCACCTCCGGATGAAGAAAAGTCAGAATGCGCGCAGTCTATTCATACTGGATATGAAAAGCAAACCCAGTCCAGATATGGACATCCCGGACCGTCCTTGTCCAGTTCGGCCAGGGTCAATCGCTGTTGGCTTGAAAGGCCGCGCGATACTCAAACAGGTCCGGGCGCCTGTCGCGTCGCGGCCTGACGCTGCCGCTGTTGATTGCCTCCTGCAGCGATTCGAAGTCCAGGTCGGTGGTGACGACGGTTTCGATGTTGGGGCTGGCTTCCACCAGTACGCCATCGCGGGCAAACGCGAAGTCGCTGGGGCTCAGCACGCAGCTTTGTGCGTACTGGATGTCCATGTTTTCCACGTCGGGCAGATTGCCGACGGTACCTGACATCACCATGTAAACCTGGTTTTCGACGGCGCGGGCCTGGCAGCAGTAGCGCACGCGCAAGTAGGCCTGGCGGTCGTCGGTGCAGAACGGCACGAAGATGACTTCAGCGCCCTGCTCGCACAGGTAGCGCGCGGCTTCAGGAAACTCGCTGTCGTAGCAGATCAGGATGCCGACGCGCGCCTTGGGAGTGTCGAAAACCTGCAGCGTGCTGCCGCCCTCGATGCCCCAGCTTCGGCGCTCGTTGGGCGTGATATGGATCTTCGGCTGACGATAAACCGAGCCGTCAGGCAGGTACATCGACGCCACATTGTGAATCTGCTTGCCGGTCTTGACCGGGTGCGTGCCGCCGATAATGCAGATCTGGAATTCCGAAGCAAGCTGCTTGAACAGCTTGTCCACGTGCGGCGTCAGTGTCGTCAGCCTGCGGATCGCCTCCAGGGGCGTCTTCTCTTTCAGGTACGACATCAACTGCGCGGTCAGCAACTCCGGAAACAGCACAAAGTCGCTGTCGTATGCCTTGGCAACGTCCACGAAGTAGCGAATCTGCTGTTTGAACCCGTCGAAGTCCTTGATCTTGCGCATCTGGTACTGGACGCTGCTGACACGTATCGCGCGCGGCTTACGCAGCCGCGGCTTGTACTTCGGGTTGATCCACTCCAGGAAGCTGCCGTAATTCTTGCTTAGCGAATCCTTCAGGTAGTTGGGCATGACCTTCTTGAGCGTAAAGCCCTGCTTCAACTGAAAGCTGAGTACGGGGTCCGATAACTCTGCGTCTTCAACCTTGCGGGCGTACTCTTCGGCCGACATTTCGTGCGCGTGTTCGTGATAGCTGTAAAGCCGGCCACCCAGCACGATGCGCCGCAGGTTCAGGTTGCTGCACAACTCGCGACGGAAATCGTAGAGCAGTTTGGCGTAGCCCTTGCCGCGCGCGTCCGGGTGAACATTGACGTCCGCCCCATACAGCGTGTCACCGTAAGGATCGTGGTTGTAGAACATGCCCCCGTCGGTGATGCCGGCCCAGGTATGGTCGCGGTACGGGTCGCGCCCCAGCGACACGATCAGGCTGCTGCAAGAGGCGAGGATACGACCGTTGACCTCAACGACGCCCTGCCCCTCGGGAAAGATGCGCAGGTGGGATTCAAGGTTGCGCCGATTCCAGACCACGTCGTCCTGCGCCAGTGTCGGGTAGGCGTCTCGGTTCAGCTCCACCAGCGCATCCACATCGGCAAGCGTGGCCCGACGAACAGTCGCCCGGGTTGACGACCTGCCCTTGTTCTTTGCCGGTTTGCCTTGTGTCGTGCCTGCCACACTGTCTCCTTTGAGCGGCGGTCGAACCGCGTCCGTCAGTCACTGAATGTCTGGGGTCAGGTTCGTAACGCCACGCGCATGTGCAATATTTCTCCCTGCGCGGGTGCATCATACACTTTGCATGGAACTACGCATTCTCAGGTTCGCGCTGGCAACCTGGCCGTCCGCAGGGAACAATAGTGTATTCACGGGGGGATGTCATGCGACACCGTAATCGCGCCTTGCTTGGATTGGTGGTCCTGCTGGTTGCTGCCTTTGCCTTGTGGCTCTCGCTTCGTGGTTCGGACCATCCCGATCTGCCCGTTACTTCCGATGATCCAGGGCTCGCCGCATTGCCTGATGGCGACTCCACTCGCCCTGCGCCTGCACCGGCGGCAGACAGCGGGTTGGATCAGCCGGTTGTCTCCCCGCCCTTGCCGGCAAACCCTGAGTCGGCGGTTGACGCCGACACCGACGCGTCTGACGCAGCACCGGGCGCCGAAAACCCGCCCGCAAAAGGCAGCGAGCCTCCGCCCGCCGCTCCTGCTGACACACCGCGCGAACAGCCAACCCAAAAGCCGCCGGTTGTGCTGGATTTCGTCCAGAAGGACATTCATACAGTCATGCACTATCTTTCACTGCACACCGGCCTGAACGTCATACTGGAGGGCGACGTCTCGGCTGTGCTTACCGTGATGATGACCATCCCGCAGTACGAAGACGAGGCCCGCTCGCGCGAAGCCGTGATTCGCGTGATGCAATCGCTCTGCCGGGCCAATGGGCTTGAAGCCCTCGAAAGCGGGCGCACGCTGATCGTCCGTCGCTCTTCCACGGAAATCACCGAGCCGCTGATCGCGCGCGGCACGTCGGAAGGCCGCTGGAATGTCAACCTGCGCGATGCCACGCCCTGGACAGCGATCACTCGCTGCGGGCAAGCCATGAAAATCAGCGTAAACGTGCCGGCGTCGCGCGGGCCAGCCGATGCCGGGCTGCGCCTCAATCTGTACATGCGCGAGGCAACGCCCGGCGACATCATGCGCGCCATAGCCGCCGAGTGCGGCATGGAGGTCACTGAGGCGCAAGAAGACGGGAAACTGAGCTTCAACTTTCAGTGGCGCTAGATTGCGGCCGCATCCCGCCCGCCGGTAGTGCCTCATTCCGAAGTGATCGCGAAGTCCATGAATCTCAACGCAGAGGCGCGGAGCCGCAGAGAACTTTCGACGAGGACTTCTGAAAAACTACCGATGCACGGGCAACCGCGCTTTCGGTCATTGTGCAGACTGGTGTTCAACCGGCTGCGTCGAAAAGACTGAAGTTGTACGGTCACAGTTGTTTTTGTTGTTCTCTGCGCCTCGGCGCCTCCGCGGTTTGCCGTTTGGACTCCCGCATTGGCGACAGCTCCAAGACTGACCCACGACCGGGCTGCCTCGCCTATTTCATTCGTGGGCCGCGCAAACTAACTTGTTGGGCCTGAATCCGCTTTGCGGGGATACCTATGGCCCGAATCCTGCTTCCCTTGGCGCTGCTGCTTTGCTCGCCGTTGTTTGCCGCTGAGTTGAAAGTCGGCGACGACGTCGCCGAGTTCACCCCCAACAACTGGGTCAACCCGCCCACTTACGCCAGCTTTGAAGAACTTCGCGGCGACGTGATCCTGTTCTTTGCCTGGGGCATCAACTCCGACGCCGCAGTCAAGGCGATCTCCGGCGTCAACAACGCCGCGAAAAAGCCCGGCATCCACGTCGTATCGCTGTACCGTCACCTGCACGCCTTTGCCGACCTTGAGGCGGCTGTCAAGAAGCACAAGATCACCTGGCCCATCGCGCTGGACAGCTTCTTTCCAGCCGGATACGAGGCTCCCAACGTCCCGAAGTTCTGGGTAGTCGGGCCCGACGGCAAGGTGAAGTTCGTCGGGGAATCGGGCTACGAGAAAACACTGAATGCGGAGCAGGCGAAGGTCAAGTTTCCCGGCTTGAACAAGACCACGCTGAACAAGGCACTTGAGCCCGCGGCCAGACTGTTCGCGCAAGGCAAGTACGCGCAGGCGCACGAAGCCGCAACCAAGGTGTATGACAGCACCGACGACGAAGCCGTTGAACAGGACGCCGAGTATCTGGTCAAGCGCATCGAAGACCGGATGAAGGCACTGATCGCGCGGGCAGAAGCCACCGAGGCCGACGCCGAGTTCGAGATCGCAATGCGCTGCTGGGAAGAGCTGGGCAAGTTTAAGGGGCTCGACGATGCAGAGCAGGCGGCCGATAGGCTGAAGGCGCTCAAGGACGACGCGGACATCAAGAAAGAAGTGGCTGCGCGGCGCGACCTGATTGCGCTGCAATACGACCTGGCGGTGGACTGGAGCAAGGTGGACCAGAAGGACAAAGCCGCGGTAAAGAAGTTCCGCGAAAACAGCGTGCAGGCGTACAAGAAGTTCATGACCGATCACACCGACACGGTCGCCGGGGCGGTAGCGGAAGACCGCGTGGCGGCACTGGAAGAATTGATCAAGAAGAACGAATAGGGTGCGGGGCGGGAACCAAACCAGGAGCCAGGAATGCTGCGAATGTTGTTGCTGATCACCATGCTGTGCGCGCCGCTGGCGGCGCAGGGAACGCAGGCCACGCCCGCGCCGGAGCTTGCCACGCGCTATTGGATCAACCCGCCGACGTTCAGCGCGCTGCAGGACCTGCGCGGTGACGTAGTGCTGATCAAGGCCTGGGGCAAGAACTGCAAAGACAGCATGCGGCAGCTTCCGGACATGAACCGCTACGCTGCCACCCCGGGCCTGCATGTAGTCACACTGTACGCCCAGGCGCACAAGCTTGAGGAGATCGAGGCGCTGGTCAAGGAGCATGACATCAAGTACCCGATTGCTCTCGACGGGTTCATGGAAGTCGGCTATGCGCCCAATGAGCTGCCGCACGTTTGGGTCGTCGGCGTGGACGGCAGCATCAAGTTCAGCGGCTTGCAGGGTTTTCACGACGTGATGAACGCAGAACTTCAGAAGGTGCGCTACCCCGGCCTGGGCCGCGCGAAGTTCAGCGCCGCACTTGAGCCCGCAGCAAAGCTGTTCGTTGAGGGCGAGTTTGCCAAGGCCTACGCCGCAGCCGAAAAGGTGTACGACGAAACCGACAGCCGATCCGAAGAAGACGAAGCGGACTGGATCATGAAGCGCATCGACCAGCGCATGAATTCGCTGGTCGTGCGCGCAGAAACAGCCGAGGTGCTGCGCGACTATGATCTGGCGATGCGCTGCTGGACCGAGCTTGCGCGGTTCAAGGGGCTTGACGACGCGGCCGAAGCGCACGAGCGCCTGAACAAGATCAAGGAGAGCAAGAAGGCGGGCGCGGATATCGTCGCGCGCCGCGCGCTGGTTTCACTGATGCTTGGGTTGGATGTCGAATTTCAGTCGGTAGATGACGCTGACCCTGCCGCCGTGCGGGCCTTTCGCATGAAGTGCATGGAGTCGTACACCAGGTTTGCGGCTGACAACGCCGAGACCGGCGCCGCTGAGCGGGCCGAGGAACTTGTTGCCACATTCAAGCGCATCCTGGACATTCGCGACGAGCCGGCCAAGCCATCGGGCAGTGACGAGGGATAAGCAGCGATAACCCGCAAGGAGAGAGCTATGCGATACCTGCTGCTCGTGCTGTTGGCATGCGCGCCGCTTGCCGCGCAGGAACTCATGGTCGGCGCAAAGGCGCCCGAGATTCCTTCGCGTAACTGGATCAACCCGCCCACCTGGGGCTCGCTTGCCGAGTTGCAAGGCGACGTGGTGCTGATCAAGTCATGGGGCAAGAACTGAGGCCCGTGCATCCGGCAGTTGCCGGAGATGAACAAGTACTTTGAAACGCCAGGGCTGCACGTCGTTTCGTTGTACGCGCAGGTGCACAGACTTGCAGAAGTCGAGGAACTTGTCACCAAGCACAGCATCAAGTACCCGCTTGCGATGGACAGCTTCTGGGATGCAGGCTACGAGGCGCGGACTCTGCCCAAAGTGTGGATTGTCGGCCCGGACGGATTGATCAAGTTCATCGGCCGCGGCCGCTACGACGCCATCCTGAAAGAAGAGCTTGCCAAGGTGAAGTACCCCGGCCTTGGGCGCGCCAGTGTTTCCGCGGCGCTGGTGCCGGCGGCTGAGCTGTACGTGCAGGGGAAGTACGCCGACGCCTACAAGCTGGCCGAGAAGATCTACGACGTCACCGAAGACGAAACGGAAGAAGACGACGCCGACTGGATCATGAAGCGCATCGATGCCAGGGCTCGCGCGCTGCAGGTACGCGCCGAAAGCGCGGAAGTTGAGCGGCAGTATGAAGTCGCGATCCGCTGCTGGGAAGCGCTGACAAAGTTCAAGGGCATCAGCGATGCCGAAGAGGCGCCGGAGCGGCTGAAGAAGCTGCAGCAAAGCGATGAAATCAAGAAAGAGATCGCGGCGCGGCGCGCCCTGTTGAGCGAGATGATGGACCTTGAGGTGTTCCACACCACCATCGACCGCCAGAAGGACGAAGACGTCCGCAAGTTCCGCGAGAAGTGCCTAGAGACGTACAAGAACTTTGTCGCCGACCACAAGGGCACCGGCGCAGCCGAGCGCGCCGAAGAGCTTGTGGAGATCTTCACGTCCCTGCTCAAGCCGCCTGAAGAGGCACATCCCGAAGACGCGCCAAAGCAGGAACCGAAAGAAGAACCGAAAGAAGAACCGAAAGAAGAACCAAAAGAAGGGCCGAAGAAGGAATAGTGCGCCGACGCTACGCCAGGTCTTCGTACATCGCGCCAAGCATGTCGCAGTACAGGATTCCCCGGTCAATGTCTTCTTTGGCCAGCAGGCTGCTCTGGTGCAGCCCCTCCAGCACGAACTCCATTGCCACCGACAACTCGCTGCCCTTGATCTCTTTCATGTATTGACGCGTCAAGGATTCCAGCTCAGGCACGGCCTGCACGACTTTGGCGAACTCCTTGTCAGGCATTTCGTCGGTCAGTTCCAGCCGCTTGCCCTTGGCAAACCAGTCGATCACCGGCTTGTAAGGGCCTTCTTCGCGCTCAGGCACGCTTTCGCGTTGTTTGCGGCCCGGGCGCGGGCGGCTGGCGTAAACACCGGGGAACAGCCGCTCAAACACGCTGCGCACGGCGTTGCCAATGATGCCCGTCGCGACTTTATGCGCGCCCTCCTGCTCGCCTTCGTACACCAGCTCTAGCTTGCCCGACATGGCCGGGATGGCAGCCGCGAGATCAAGCGTGCGCACCCAGGTTTCGTCCTGGCCGGCAATCAGGCAACGCCGCTCGGCGTTGCTGACGATGCTTTCGAGTGCCGCGATTGCGACGCGGGCAGATACGCCGCTGGCTTGATCGACAAACTCGGATTTGCGCGCTTCAAACGCGATCTGCTCAATCGCCTCGCGCAGAAATGACGGCATGTGAACCTTGGCTGCCTTGCCCCGCGTCGTCCACGCCTCCTGGTCGGTGATGGCTTTCGCGTCGTCCAACGTATTGGGGTAGTGCGTGATCACCTGCGATTCGATGCGGTCTTTCAGCGGCGTGATGATGCTGCCGCGGTTGGTGTAGTCCTCCGGGTTCGCGCTGAAGCACAGCATCAGGTCCAGCGGGATGCGCACGGGAAAGCCGCGAATCTGGATGTCGGCCTCCTCAAGAATGTTCAGCAGGCCCACCTGGATGCGCGGCTGCAGGTCGGGAAGCTCGTTGATCGCGAAGATGCCGCGGTTGGTGCGCGGGATAATGCCGAAGTGGATCACCTCCTCGTCGGCGAACGTAAGACGCTGGGTGGCGGCTTTGATCGGGTCCACGTCGCCGATCAGGTCAGCGATGCTGACGTCAGGCGTGGCAAGCTTCTCTGCATAGCGCTGCTCGCGGTGAAGCCAGTCGATTTCGACGTCATCGCCATGCTCAGCCACCAGCATGCGCGCGCGCTTGGAAAGCGGGTTCAGCGGGTCATCGTTGATCTCACTGCCTTTGATCACGGGCATGAACTCGTCCAGCAACCCGACGAGCCCCCGCAGGATGCGCGTCTTCGCCTGCCCGCGCAGCCCCAGCAGTATCAAATTGTGGCGCGAGAGCACCGCATTGGCGACGCCCGGGATCACCGTCTGGTCGTATCCGACAATGCCGGGAAACAGCGGTTTGCCGGCGCGCACGCGCGCGATCAGGTTGTCACGAAGTTCATCCTTGACGCCCCGCGACTTCCAGCCGGAAGCCTTGAGCGCCCCAATGGTCGCAGGTCGTGCCATGGCGCGGATGGTAGCAGCGATGTGCGGATACGTCAGGGTTTGGCGCGACTAGGCCACCCGGCGGGCTCGACCACGGACTTGTGTCGTCGTTCGCTTTTCGGCCACGGCGACCAACCAGCTTACGTCGGCTTCGTCAGCGCTTTCCCACTCGCCGCTTAGCAGGCGCCAGTGCCAGGACGCGTGGACGAGAATCTTGTTGATGCTCACACTTCGGCGCTCGACGACTGTCCGGTTCAGCTTACGAACCAATTCCGCCACGCCGACGCCCAAGCCAAACGCCGTCACCACCACACCCCAGAACGGGATGCCCAGCTCATACAGCCGCGCAGGGCCCATGATCAGCGGCGCAACTGCCACAAGCGCCCCGCAAAGCACGGCAACCGCCGCCTGCACGCGGCGCCTCACCCAGACCTGCATGGTCACCCGCGCGACGGCGATCTCCGGCTTCGGATACTCAAAGGCCAGCGACTCGATACGAAAGTTGTGCGATACGGCGCCGTTGCCGTACAGCAGCGACCGCCAGTAACGTGCCAGGGCTTTCGGCGAATCTATCCGCGGAAAGCCGGCCGCGGTCATCCAGTTCATCACC
Organism: uncultured Planctomycetaceae bacterium; assembly: GCA_964652605.1. Classification (GTDB taxonomy): domain Bacteria; phylum Planctomycetota; class UBA8742; order UBA2392; family UBA2392; genus JADJRK01. Next base: position 2,992 of record CAZZBH010000104.1, on the reverse strand, counting down.
GGGCGCAATGCAGTCGTCGGATGGTTGCCGCAGACAAGGCTGGCCAGGCGGCGCGGGCGAGGTTTGCGGCGCGATGCCGCACGGTAAAACTCGCGCAATGCAGCCTCTGGCGAGTCGGGGGCGCTGCTTTCCCAGCGCCGGATCACTCGCATCACGCCGGTTGCGAACAGCAGCGCGATGGTCAACCCGACGGTGCAGAAGGCCGCAGGGTCGATCCAGCTTCGCCAGTCCGCGGTGATCCCCCACTGCGCCGGCTGCAACGCAAGCGCCGCCGCGCCTACAAACGGCAGCAGCGTCAGAGGAATCAGTTGCAACAGGATGCGGGAATCGCGCCCCGCCCGGCGCAGTGTCGTGTCCGGCTTGAGCACTTCGTCAAGCCGCGCCTTGGGCCCACGGTGTGGGTTGGGTTGGGCCACTCTGCGCCGGGCGGGGGGTGGGTTCAGGATGAGTGTCATGCTGTGGAAAGGTATCACCCGCGATTCGGGCAGGTCGTCAAGGCGGGAAGAATCCCTGATGTTTTATTGCCCACATTGCACAAAACAGACAGAGCGCCCGAGTGTCCCGGGCGCTCTGTAGATCGTCTGCTTCGTGCTTAGTTCTTGATGACCTTTTCGGCCTTCTTGTCAGCCTTGACCGCGCCCTTGCAGGTGTCGCAGCCTTCGCAGGTCTTGCCTTCGCAACCATTGCCGCAGGCACCCTCGCAGGTCTTGGCGTCAGCGGTGGTTGTGCCGCAGCCGCTGCAGCCGCTGCCGCAGCCGACGACGTCAGCCGTCACCGCTTGCCCGGTCGAGGCGCGCTTGGTGCAGGCTTTGCTGGCACCGTTGGTGTCGGCGACCACTGCCTGGCCCGCCGATGCACGCTTGGCGCACGCCTTTGCCGGCTTTTCAGCGGATACCGCGCCACTGGCGCAACCGCTGCAACCCGCGCAGCTCTTTGCTGGCTTTTCACCGGCAACCGCACCGCTGGCGCAACCGCTGCAACCCGCGCAGCTCTTGGCAGGCTTTTCGGCGGCTACCGAGCCGGTAGCACAGCCCTTGCAGCCTTTGCCGGCCTTGATGGCCTCAGCGGACACGTCTGCCTTCTTGGTCTCTACGTCTGCCTTCTTGGCTTCGGCCTTCTTGGCCTCAACCGATGAAGCCGCTTTGGCTTCGCAGGCGGGGCAGGCAAACAGGTTGCCGCCCAAGCTCATGGCAAGGGTGGCGAATGCGATCAGAAGCAGATTCTTCATCGAGTGTTCCTTACGTTGAGGTATCCAAAGGTTGCACCGCTAGAAAGTCTAGTAATCAGTACGCGCGAGGCCAGCATTGCTTACAGAAATTTTCCAGCCGGGCCACCCGCCTTGCAGGCAGAGGTGGCTGCGCTAAACTCCGGGGCGTACTCGTGTTAAGAGGCTTCCGTGGCACGCAAGCTGCTGAAAATGAACGTTAACGGGCGGGCTGTAGAGGTGGCGGTTGAGCCCCATCACACTCTCGCCAACGCCCTGCGCAATGATCTGAACCTGACCGGCACCAAGATCGGTTGCGACATGGGCACCTGCGGGTGCTGCACCGTCCACATTGACGGCAAAGCCAGGCTTTCGTGCCTGACACTGGCGCTGGAGTGCCAGGGCGCCGAGGTGCGTACCATTGAAGGCTTGAACGAGTACCAGATGCACCCGCTGCAGCGCGCCTTCGCCGAATGCGGCGGCAGCCAGTGCGGTTACTGCACGCCCGGTTTCATCATGAAGAGTTGCGAGCTGCTAGAGAAGAACCCCGACCCAACAAGGGAGGAAGTCAAGGCGGCACTGGCAGGCAACCTCTGCCGCTGCACAGGCTTCATGAAGATCTACGACGCAGTAGAGCAAGCGGCGAGCGAGCTGAGGGGCAAGCGATCGGATGCGCCGCAACCCGTTAAAACTGCTTGACGCGAAGGCGCGAAGAATACGCGAAGACAGGAAGAACTGCTTCCATGGACCGCTTTGACGATGAGATTGAAGGATGGATAGAACGAGTCATTGGGTGCGCGATCGAAGTACACCGCAAGCTCGGTCCCGGACTTCCTGAGGTTGTGTACGGGAATGCGCTCGAGCTCGTGTTCAAACGTGAGGGGATTCCACACGAGCGCGAGCACTCTTTCGAAGTGCTTCTGGATGGAGTGCCTGTCGGCCGAGGCCGCATGGACTTCTGGGTAGCGAACCGCCTTGTAGTGGAAGACAAGGCCAAAAAGGCGCTAGATCCGACGGACATTGCTCAGGTAGTGGGATACCTGTCGCACAAGAAGGAGCCCGCCGGTTTGCTTCTGAACTTCAACGTAGCCGTCATGAAAAACGGCATTCGCCGTGTGGTGCGATCCAAGGACATGTAGTTCTCCGCGTCTTCGCGTATTCTTCGCGCCTTCGCGTCAAGCAGTTCGACAAGGGATGATATGCCAACCATCAGCGGTTCAGGCGACACGAAAAACGAGCACCAGCTCAACAAGGGCGTCTGGACAGACTCCGGCCCGCCCGCGGCTGCTCCTTTCAACGTCATCGGCAAGCGCGTGCCGCTCAAGGATGCCTACCGCAAAGTTACCGGCGAGGGCGTGTATGCCGACGACATGAAGTTTCCCGGCATGCTGCACGGCCGCATCCTGCGCGCGACGCAGGCGCACGCGAAGATCGTACGCATTGACGCCAGCAGGGCGCTGGCCCTGCCCGGCGTACGCGCCGTCGTAACAGGCCAGGACGCCGCCAACCGCTTTGGTGTGCTGCCGGTCAGCCAGGATGAAGTCGCCATGGCGCGCGACAAGGTGATCTATAACGGCGAGCCCGTTGCCGCAGTCGCCGCGGACACAGAAGAGATAGCCGAACAGGCAATCTGGCTGATAGACGTGCAGTATGAAGCGCTGCCCGAATTTTTGAAGCCGCGTGACTCGCTCAAAGACGTGCCGCCTGAGCACCAGATCCACGACAAGGTCGATAAGAAGCACCCCAACGCCAATGTGCACAAGGCGGTTGACCAGGAGTTCGGCGACG
>CAZZBH010000103.1:0-12689 GCA_964652605.1 uncultured Planctomycetaceae bacterium | reverse complement strand
CACATCGCTATCGGCAGACACCACCTACGAACTTTCAAGTTTCCGGACAGGCTCTGAGCCTCGCATAGGCTTCCGCCAGCACTTCACGTGCGTAGTCGCTGCGATCGGGCTCGTCTAGCTTTGCAGTATCCGGCTGTTCAAAGAGCGGCTTCCGGGGGCGCCGGCGGCGCTTATCACCGAACGCGTGTCGATCAGCGCCGACAAGCGCCACCTCGTACTCGAGCAGCGCCGCTTGTAGTCCCGTGGCCACACTCTCGGCGGCGGCCGCGCCCGCATGGCGATACTGCGCCACGATCTCACACGCTTCGGCGATGTCCTCGACGATGCGCCGCTGCTTGAGGGCGTAGCGTTGGTCGATCTTGCGCATGTGCTCTAGGCTAAGGAATGAGTAGTCGGTCATGGATTCACCCACCCCTCTCTAGGGTCTATTCGATGAAAGGGGACACGCCGGCTTCCTTGCACGCTGCATGCATTGCTGACGTGAGATGCTCCAGCGCAATCGTGTCGCCCAACTCCTTGAGGATTGCTGCTCCTTTGAGCCACAACTCGCGTGCAGTGGACTCGGACCCCAAGCGCAGCTTATAAATTGCTACGTCGCACATCGCCGCGCCTTCACTGTGGCGATTTCCCACTGTGCGAGCTCCGGCCAGCGCATCTTCAGCTCGAACCAACGCCCTCTTGGTCTCCCGCTCCTCTTCCTCAGCTTTACGGCGTGCTTCTTCGATCTGTTCCAAGTTCTTCTCATTGCTCCTTTGTTCGGCCAGATTACTCCCGGGCTTGTCGGAGTCCTTCGTCGGTGTTGACTCATCGTTGGTGACTGCGCTTCCATCGCCGCAACTAACTCCAGCCAACATCAGTAGAATGCAACAGCACAAGGTTCCGACAGTCTCCATCAAGCGCCTATGCATTGACCTAGTCCCCTTTATTGACGGAAGTTACCGCTGCTTTGGATTGCCGCTCTGCTTCTTCAGCCTTACGGCGAGCCTCATCTATCTGCTCCAGGTTCTTCTCGTTGCGCCGTTGTTCCTCCTGGCTGCTCCCCTGCCTCGAGTTGCCTTTCGCAGGCTTAGCCGCGTTGTCCGAAGGACAGCCAGACGTGAACAAGGCAACCGCAAGCATGGCAAGCGTTGCCACCACTCGAATCGCAACAACATCCGTGGTTCGACTAGTCGCCACTACCGTCTCCGCTCGGACTAGTCGTTCCAATTGCCTTTTCGAGTTTCTCGATCCGTTCATTCAGCTGCTCAATCCGTTGTTTCATGCGCCGGATGTTAATCCGCTCGCGCTCAAATCGCAGACGATGCTCAACGTCTGCCGATTTATAGCTCTGGCGTAGGAAGGTCTCGATGGATGATATCTGCCGCTCCAGCTCAGTCTTGGTTTTCAGAAGCTCGGCATGCTGTGCGCTCAACCGCTCATGCCTTGATGTCCATTTTTTGTCATCCTCATAGGCACGCTGATACTCCGATTCCAGCACTTCCGTGTCCTTGAGGTCTTGTTCCAGAATCCCGAGTTCCGCCTCGGCAAAAGGGACACTCTCGCGCCGAAGCTTGTCAATGCGCGCATCCTCCTCCCTGCGCGCGGATTCGATCGCCTGCTTCTCAGTTTCAATTCGCTGCGCTTGGTCGACTGCCGCCGCTGCCTCACCGGTCATCTCAAAAGCTCGGTACGCCTGGTATCCGCCGCCTAGCAAGAGAGCGAGCAAGGAAACACCACAACAGATCTGAAAGAATCTCAAGGTGTTGGCTCCTGAGCGCGCCGTTTGTGCTCCTCAGCCTGGGCTCGCATCGCTGCAAGTTGAGCATCCGATTGTTTGCGCCGTTCTTCTGTTACTTCGTCACACCGCGCCTGAAGCCGTTTGTGCTCGGCGGTGATGTCCTCGTATTGGCTCGTAAGCTCCTTGGTAGCTTCGTCGGTGATCTCTGCCTTACCCTGGTGAGCCGCAAGTTCAGCGCTAGCTTTGCCGGCCGCTTCCAGTTCACCTTCGAGTTCGTTGACACTTCCCTGAAACCCCTCAATCTCTGCTTGAAGGCGTCGAGAGTCACTCTGAAGTCTTGAAGCTCTGTCGCGGAGTTCATCTTTCGCCAAGACGCCAGCGCCGAATCTTGCCATCGATGCTCGCTTCTGCGCAATGTCCGCCTTCAGCGCCTCTAGTCGCGCCCGTAGACGCTCGCGCTCGGCCGTCCTCCCAACCAATCGCGTTCTTTCAAATTCTAGGGCGAGCTCTTCTGCGGCAATTTCGTCGGTTTGCCGGTCCAGTGATGTCTGGACCGTGTTGACGCGAACCTGCCCGAGATACAGGACTGCAGTTGCCGTCGCCAGCATCGCTGCGCCGGCTGCCAAGTCCAGCACTCTACTTCGCATCTTAGTGCTGCTCACGCCGGCTCCTTCACGTTCGGGGATTCCGGAATTGAGGGAGAGTCGGACGTTGCCTGAGCCTCGACCTTTGCCTCACTGGAAGCAGTTACTACCTCGACCTTGACTCGATCAGGCCGTCGTTTCAGCACTCGGTGCAAGAGCAGAGCAATTGAGGAAAGCACTATCGCGGCAACAAGTGCGATAGAAGCCCAGTTAAGACTTCCGTTTGGGCCGACAAAGATGCCTTTGAAAAATGCGCCGACTCCTCGTCCTACGGCTTCGCCCCCTGTCTCAGTACCCTTGTCGATTACGTGAGCAGCCGTATCAACGAGTTTGTCAATAAACTCCTCCAGCAAGTCGGGACGTGCCCATATCAGCGCCACTCCCCCCGCGATCGCCAGAATCTTCCAGTTCCGGGCAATCCACTTGAGCCCTTCCTTGCCATACTCGAATGCAAAGTTAAGCACACCTCGAGAGTGGTTGACCTCATCCAGTTGTTTCGACACGCTCGGATCAACATTGCGCGCTGTTTTCACGTCATCGATTCCGCGGAACACGACAACCATTGTGCTTGAGTACTCATCGGCCGAGTCCAGCGACTTCAGGCCGGCTAGACCATCGCCATCGAGTTCTCTAAGTATGCGCGGACCATCATCCGGTGCGCCATCTAGGATCCGGACAGCGGTCTTGGGGTCCTGCTTTGCCACCGCCAATGCAGCATCGTCTAACTGGCGGATCGACGAACTCCCCGAGTTAGGACGGAATCGATCCAGGATCTTTGCGTCAGATGGATCCAGCTTGGCGGCCGCGTCGAACTTGGCGATTCGCTTGGCATCCTCGCCGGCTTTAGCGAGTTCGTCACCCTTAGACCGCACGAACTTGCGCCATGCGTCCACAGCATCGTCATTCAGATCCTTCAGGGCCTTAGTTCGCCCACTAGCCCTGATATCCGTGGACGTCAGGCCTATGAACATCCAAAGGGCCAAGATGCCCACCAAAACAAACCGAACCGTGACTCCACTCATTTGTCGTCTCCTCTGCCACTCAGGTGGCTGGCAAGGTATCGATGTAGCTCAGATCGGACGATTTCACGGTTAACCGGTACTTCACGTTCCAGAGCCCAGCTGAGCGGACTGGAGGGCCTCCCGCGATTGCGGAAAGAGTTGTACTGGCTCAGCCCCTCCCTCAACGCCACATTGACTGCAACGTCGCTAGCAAGGGTCGCTACGAGCTGCCGGCTTGGCGACGATCGGACCCAGTTCAGTACGACTGTTTTCGTGTCGAGCGCTTTGCGGGCCAAACTTCCCGGCGGTGCAATGACTTTGCCGATGGCCCGCCAGCGGCTGGAAACTAATCTCAGCAGTTTCGCAGCATTCTTCCCAAGCTTCGCCAAACCTCTAACAATGCTTGGGATCCTCTTGGCGACCCATCTGACAACTCCCTTTATCGCTCCCCTGACCGCTGCGTGAGTTGCCACCGCGCCGGGGGTGGCGAGCCCAAGAGTCCCAACGATCACCACTGCATCAATCACCAAAAATGCGCCGTCGAGAACTCCGAAGCCTATCTCGTACCAGTCTGGAGATTTCCCATTGACCACTATCTTCACCAGCTGGTAAGCGTCGCCGCCCGGCACAAGCTCACGAACCGTAACGCTCAGTTTTTCCGCTGGAAGTCCATCTTCGTTTAATTCGAAATCGCTTAAGTACAGGTCGCCGCGATCTAGTATCTTCGCCAATTCGGCATCAGCGTCATCATATGACACCACATCACCATCTTCAGACACTCCTAGCTGCGTCGTTACCATGGCCGTGGCGATGGGGTTATCCCGCTCAAGAATCGTCTGGAAATCGCCATTATGGCGGTAGTACCAGCACGACCACAGAGCCAGCGGTCCCATTGACCGATATGCGACCAGAGCTTTGTCTGCGAGTTGAGATGCCACTCCTACTGAGCGATTCATCCTGTCGCACTCAGCGTAGTGATTCAGAAGGACAGTTAGCAACATGCCCTCGTCAGGTCTCAATAGCACCTGCCGCGCAACCCAGAGCCTGTCGTCCTCCTCCAGACCGAAGCTCGTCACCGCGACGCTTGCCGCGCACAGCATGATAATGCATCGCGCGTAAGGCTCTTGTTGAAGAAGATCCGCGACTTCGTCATCTCGAACGCGACGCAAGAGAGCCACAAGCACCGAGAACTGATCGTCATCTACAGGCTCAGCACACATTTGCTCTATCAGTTGCATACGTGAACCCCGCTCCTGCGCCCAGACGAGCGCAGACTCGATATCTTCACTCGTTTCCGCCGCCGAACAGAGTGCCCAGGCAGCTAGAAGGTTGTCGGCTTGAGGCGTTGATTCGAGATACGTCCTGCACGCTATAGGCACCGTCATGTAGATTCTGGTGAACTCTGGATAAACCGTCAGGAATTCGAGCTCATATGGATCTAGCTTCAAGGCATGCTCGACAATGACGTCTAGAGCGTCTTCTTCCTCAATGTCCTGCAGGTTTCGTGCGGCAAAACCAGGTTCGAGGTTGAGGAGGAAGGGAATCGCCCGCTCAACACCAAAACGAGCCGAAAGCCTGCGAACAGCTAGTGACCTTTGCGAGTTATCGACTAGAGACCAGACGCTTACTCGCTCACGCGGGGTCAGCGAAGCTACGAACTCTGCAGCGTCAGCACCGAACGCCTGTTCCACTCTAGTGAACAGCCCTTGCGGCATTTCTATTGGCGGATCGGATTCTCGGGTAACTTGAACGTCTTTGACAACTGCAGTCTCACTCGTTGCTTCCGCAACGGAGATGAAGTTCGTCGTAGTCATGTACACAAGGCCTGAAGCCGAAACGACAGCCAGGAAGAGCAGGAGATTCGCTAGACCGTTCTTCATGGCACACCTCGCGAAAACCCTTCAACCTGAGCACTTGCGGCGCAGCGTTGGAGCATCAGCAAGTTGCGGCAGGGAAAAGGCTAGATATTCTTCACATGAGGTTCAACTCGCTTGTTCGTTTTGTGCGCTACGCCGATCTGGGCCGGGTGTCGCTATCGAAACCCTGATTTGGCAGTTTTGACCGACGACTCTGACTGGTAAGCGACGCTGTCCGTCAGGCTTCGCGATGCCCGGAAAGCATTCCTTAACAAGAACTTACGCCGACAGCCGCACGCCCGCAGTCCATCTCAGCTCAACTCTGTACTCAAATGCGGATCGGGCCCCCGCTACCAACAGCTAAGCGCCCGGCAACCGCCGGGCGCTTTTGGGTTAGGTTCTGCTGCTTTGGGTTAGCTTGCCCTTGAGTTCAAGCCAGGCGGACATGGCTGTGGGGACTACGAAAAGGGTCAGCAGCTCGATCGTCATGCCGCCGATTACCGGCAGCGCCATGGGTTGCATTACGTCGCTGCCTCGGCCTGTGGTCAGCAGCACGGGGACGAGCGCGATAATGGTGGTCATGGTCGTCATCAGCGTGGGGCGGATGCGCCTTGACCCGGCTTCCTGGATCACGCGACGGATCTCGGCCCTGGTCGTTGGCTTGTCGCGGTCGTAGCGCTGCTGAATGTAGGTGCCGATCACGACACCGTCGTCAACCAGCACGCCCAGCAGCGCGATGAACCCCACCACCACCGCCACGGTCATGTAGATCGGCGGGCCCTGGGGCTCGCCCGTGATCAGATGCTGTAACCACGGCCAGTAACGCACCATCAGCGCGCCGCCGGCAGCGCCAAGTGGCACGCCGGCGAACACGAACAGCGTGGTGCTAAGCCGTTTGAAGTGCAGGAACACCAGCAGCAGGATCAGCGCCAGAGCGATCGGTATGATCCAGCTCAGACGCTGGCTGGCCTTTTGCGCTTCCTTGTACTGGCCTACCCAGCGGAAGCTGTACCCCTGCGGCCAGTTCACCTCGCCGCTGTCGATGGCCTGCTGCACGCGCTGCTCAACACGCTGGATCAGCGTGGTCTCGTCGATGTCGACGGGGTTGAACATCACGTACCCGACCAGCTTGCCGTTGATGCCGCGGATGGCGCTGGGGCCGACGACGTGGCGGATGTCGGCGACTTCGGTGATCGGGATCTGCGCACTCTTCGGCGTGGTCACCAGCACGTCGCCCAGCTTCTCCAGGTTGTCGCGCAGGTCGCGCTCGTAGCGCACGCGCACGGGGTAGCGCTCGCGCCCTTCCACCGTGGTGGTGAGGCGCTTGCCGCCCAGGGCCACCTCGATGATGTTGTTGACCTGCTGGATGCTGACGCCGTAGTGCGCCATGCGGTCGCGTCGCAACTCGAACTCGACGTACGGCTTGCCGCCGGTGCGCAGGGCGGTGACGTCGCTGGTGCCGTCCACGGATTTCACGATCGGCTCCAGCAGCAGCGCAAGCTCCGCCAGGTCGTTGGCGTTGTCGCCCACCAGCTCAAGGCCAATGCGGGCGCGGATGCCGCTGCTCAGCATCACGATGCGCGTTTCAATCGGTTGCAGCCACGACGGCGCCACGCCCGGCTGGTGGGTCTTCTGGCGCAGCTCCTCAATCAGCTTCTTCTTCGTCAAGCCGGGGCGCCACTCGGACTTCGGCTTGAGCATGACGATGGTTTCGATCATGCCGATGGGCGCGGGGTCGAGGCTGGTCTCGGCGCGGCCCAGCTTGCCGACGACGCTCTGCACTTCTGGCACGCTGGCGATCTGGCGGTTCTGCCACTCCATGGCATCCAGCGTTTTGCTTAGCCCGGCTTGGCTCAGCAGGGAGGGCATGAACAGAAGGCTGCCCTCGTCCAGGGGCGGCATGAACTCGCTGCCGAACCCGGGGTAATGCTCATCCAGCACGGCGAGGGGGCGCACGCTTTCCGGTCTGTCGAACACTGAATAGACCGGTGCCAAAACGCTGCGCGCGCCGAGGGCCGCGACCGCCCCCCACACCAGAATGAACAGGTAGGCGCAGCCAAGCACCCACTTGTGCTGCAAAAAGAATCGCAGCACCGGCCGGTAGGTGTTGACGATGAACCGCGCAACGGGGCTTTCGTCGATGGGCGTGAGCTTCTCGCTCCACATCCGCAGCACCACCACCGCTGACAGCACGAACAATCCAGCCGCGAGGTACCACGCGCGGATGCCGACATGCGCTTCAAACCACGCGTCAAAGCGCAACGCCACCCAGGCCATCAGTGCAGCGACGCCGAGCGCACTGGCCCAGCGCAGCACAAGTCGCGTGCGGATCGCCCGTGGCGTCTCGGGCTCGCGACGCCCGCCCAGCAGCAGGTAGCACAACACGGGGATCAGCGTGATCGCGAGGATCGCCGCCGCCAGGAGCGTGAACGTCTTGGTCCAAGCCAGCGGCGCGAACAGTTTGTAGCTCTGCCCGGTCAGCGCGAAGATCGGGATAAAGCTGATGACCGTGGTCAGCACCGCCGTGAACACCGCCCCGCCAACCTCGCGCGCGGCGCCATAGACGACCTTGAAGCGGTTGGACTTGCCGCCGTCCTCCTGCAGCGCGCGGTAAATCGTCTCGGTCATGATGATGCCCATGTCCACGACCGTGCCCACGGCGATGATGATGCCGCCCAGGCTCATGATGTTGCTGCCGACGCCGAAGGCCTCCATGCCGATAAACGCCAGCAATACCGACAGCGGAATCGTCGCGCTGATGATCAGCCCGCTGCGCAGGTGCAGCAGGAACAGCACCACCACCAGCATCGTGATCAGGATTTCCGCCATGATGGTGGCGTTGAGCGTATCCAGCGTTTCGTCGATCAGCTGCGTGCGGTCGTAGAAGGCGTTGATGGTGACGCCCTCGGGCAGCGCCGGCTGCAGCTTGCGGATCTCCTCCTTGACGTTGGTGATCACGTCCTGCGGGTTGGCGCCGTATCGCATGGTGACGACGCCGCCGACGCGCTCGCCGTGCTGGTCGGCCAGCGCGCCGCGGCGGAACTCCGGGCCGAGCTGGATTGTCGCCACGTCGCCCAGCAGCAGCGGCACGTGGCCGTCGTTCTTGATCACAATCTGCTCGAGGTCGTGGATCGTCTTGATGAACCCCACGCCGCGGATCAGGTACTCCAAGCCGCCCTGCTCGACGGTCTTTGCGCCGACGTCGAGGTTGCTGCTGCGCACCGCCATCACGATGTGCTCGAGGGTGACGCCGTGGGCGCGCAGCGAATCAGGGTTCACGTCCACCTGGTATTCGCGCACGTACCCGCCGACGCTGGCGACTTCGGCGACGCCGTCGGCGTTCTGTAGGGCGTAGCGCACGGTGTAATCCTGGATGCTGCGCAAGGTGGCCAGGTCGTATGGCCCCTCCACGGTGTACCAGTAGATCTGGCCCAGCGAGGTCGCGTCGGGCCCCAGCGCCGGGTTGACGCCGTCCGGCAGCGCGGACGCGGCGACCGCCAGACGCTCCAGCACGCGGGAGCGGCCCCAGTACTCGTCCACGCCATCCTGAAACACCACGTAAATGCGCGAGAAACCGAACCCGCTGATGGTGCGCACGTCCACCACCTGCGGGATGCCCTGCATCTGCTGCGCCAGCGGGTAGGTGATCTGGTCTTCGACATCCTGGGGGCTGCGGCCCATCCACTCGGCGGAGACGATCACCTGGTTTTCGCTGATGTCGGGGATCGCGTCCTTGGGGTTGTCCTGCAACGACTTGAAACCGTACACAGCCGCGACAGCCGCCAGGATCAGCACAAGCAGCGGCGTCTGCAGGCACAACTTGAGGATGCGGTCAACCATGGGTGGCTCCGCCGGCAAGGTCTGCACGCCGCAGGTGCAGCGCGTTGGCGATAACCGAGACCGAGCTGAAACTCATTGCGGCGGCCGCAATCATCGGCGACAGCAGCAATCCGAAAGCGGGGTACAGCACGCCGGCGGCAATCGGCACGCCGAGCGCGTTGTACACGAACGCGAAAAACAGGTTCTGCTTGATGTTGCGCAGCGTGGCGTTGCTCAGCTCGCGGGCGCGTACGATGCCGCGCAGGTCGCCCTTCACCAGCGTGACGTGGGCGCTTTCCATGGCAACGTCGGTGCCCGTGCCCATGGCGATGCCGACGTCGGCCTGCGCCAGCGCCGGCGCGTCGTTGACACCGTCGCCCGCCATCGCGACGACTTTGCCCTCGCCCTGCAGCGTCTTGACCTTTTCGGCTTTCTGGTCGGGTAGAACGCCTGCGATCACATCGTCGATGCCGAGCTTGCCCGCCACCGCGCGCGCCGTGCGCTCGTTGTCGCCGGTTACCACGACGATATGCACGCCGTCGTTCCGCAGCGCCTCGATCGCGTGCGCCGTGGTTTCTTTTATCGGGTCCGCCACCCCTACGAGGCCCGCCGACCTGCCGTCGATGGCCACGAACATGACCGTCTGGCCATCGGAGCGCAGCTCGTTGGCCCTGTCTTCCATCGAGCCAACGTCGCCGCCAACCTGCCTCATCAGCGCGTTGTTGCCCAGCGCGACCTTGCGCCCGTTGACCGTGCCGGTGACGCCCTTGCCGGTGTGGGAGTCGAATTCGTCGGCTTTGCCTGCTTTCACGCCGCGCTTGGCGGCGCCCTGCACGATGGCGGCGGCCAGCGGGTGCTCGCTGGCGTTTTCCAGCGATGCCACCAGCGACAGGAACTCCTTTTCATCGAACCCCGCCGCGGGCTCTACAGTAACCAGCTTTGGCCTGCCTTCGGTCAGTGTGCCGGTCTTGTCCACGATCAGCGTGTCCACCTGGCGCATGCGCTCAATGGCTTCAGCGTTGCGGAACAACACGCCGACGTTGGCGCCGCGGCCTGTGGCCACCATGATCGAGATCGGCGTGGCAAGGCCCAGCGCGCAGGGGCAGGCAATGATCAGCACAGCCACCGCGTTCACAAGCGCGTAGGTCATGGCAGGCTCCGGGCCCACCAGCGCCCAGACCGCAAACGTAACGACAGCAACCAGCACGACAGCAGGCACGAACCAGCCTGAAACCGTGTCCGCCAGCTTCTGGATCGGTGCGCGGGAGCGCTGCGCCTGTGCAACCATCTCGACGATGCGCGACAGCAGGGTGTCGCTTCCGACCTTCTTGGCCTCGATTACCAGCCCGCCCGTGCCGTTGATCGTGGAGCCGATCACCTGGTCGCCCTGCTGCTTCTCCACAGGGATTGGCTCGCCGGTCACCATGGATTCGTCCACACTGCTGCGGCCTTCCAGCACTTCGCCGTCCACCGGCACTTTCTCGCCGGGGCGCACGCGCAGCTTGTCGCCGACGTGTACGTGCTCAAGCGGCACGTCTTCTTCGCTGCCGTCCTTCTTGATTCTGCGCGCGGACTTGGCTGCCAGGCCCAACAGCGCGCGGATCGCAGCGCCGGTGCGCGAGCGCGCCCGCAGCTCCAGCACCTGGCCAAGCAGCACCAGCGTGGTGATGACCGCGGCGGCTTCGTAATAGACAGCCACCTGACCGCCATGACCGCGGAAAGAGTGCGGGAAGATGCCGGGCACCAGCGTCGCCACAATGCTGTAGGCGAACGCTACGGAGACGCCCAACCCGATCAGCGTGAACATGTTAAGGTTGAAACCGCGCAGCGACTTCACACCGCGCACGTAGAACGGCCACGCGCCCCAGGTACAGACCGGCAGCGCGAGCGCGAACTCAATCCAGATGCGTGCATCTGCACTGAGCAAGCTCGACACCGGCTCACCCGGCAGCATGTCCAGCATGACAATCGCCAGCAGTGGCGCAGACAGCACTGTGCTGACCCAGAAGCGGCGCGTCATGCTCTTGAGCTCTGGATTCTCTTCTTCTACTGACGGCTGCATCGGCTCCAGCGCCATGCCGCAGATCGGGCAATCGCCGGGGCCGTCGCGGACAATCTGCGGGTGCATCGGGCAGGTCCACTTCACGCCGCTATGCGCCTTCTTTGCCTGCGGGTTACGAGGCTCCAGCGCCATGCCGCACTTGGGGCAGTCACCGGGGCCGTCATGGGACACCTCCGGGTGCATCGGGCAGGTGTAGTCGTTCGCCGGATCAGCGCTCGCCGCGCCGGCCTTTTCGTGGGAGTGATCGTGTCCTCCCTGTTTGCCGTGGTTGCAGTGCGAGTGATCGTGCCCCTGCGGCTTCGCCTGTTCAGTCTGAGAATGGTTGTGGTGGTCGTGTTGGGTCATTTGCCTCTCCTTGTGGACCAACCAACAACCTGGAGTTCACTCCGTGCTTCCCGTGTCGCACAACTGTTCTCCGCGAACACCATGCCTACCCTCCGTGCCCTGCGTGTGGGTCTGAAGTGGTGCCGCCACCCGGGCGCAGCAGCGACGGCTTGCCGGTGAGCTCCATCTGGCTGTCGATCAGGAACTGGCCGTTGGTGACGACGCGCCAACCCATTTCGCCGTCGGGCATGCGGATGCCCGTGGGAAGCCCGCCCACCAGCGGGTAGTACTCGCGCAGCTTGTGGCGGGTGCCGTCTTCCATCACGTGGTACTCCGCCGACAGCGGCCCGAGCGTGACTTCGAACCCCTGGTACTCCGGCTCGTGCAGCATTTGGTAAGGCGGGTCATCGGCTGCGTCGTGCGGCTCATGGTCCAGCTCGCGCACCCACCACTCGACGTAGATCATCTGGCGCTCGCCCGTGGACAGCACCGCCTCGCGCGGGATCGCCCACAGCTTTGCCGGGTCGCTGCCGTGTTCGTGCTGTGTCTTCACAAGGTCCATGCCGCAGATGTCGCAGGTGTCGCCGGGATCGCTGCTGCGCTGCAAGGGGTGCATGGGGCAGGCGTAATCGCCGCGCAGCTCCGGCCGCGCCAGCGTGGCGTCGCGTCCCAGCTCGGCAAAAATGCTCGCCGTGCCGAACATGCCGGGCTTCAGGTCGCCGTCGTCGTTGGGCACGTCCACGCGCACTCGCACCGTGCGTGTCCGCAGGTCCAGCTCAGGATCGATAAACCCGACGCGGCCGTTGAACTGGCGGCCGGGGTAGGCGTTGACCTCGATGCCGACTTCCTGGCCTAACGCCACGAATCCGAGGTCGCGCTCGTGCACCTCCACGATCAGCCACAGACGCGACAGGTCGGTTACCCGGAACACCGGCTGGCCCTGTTTAACGTACATGCCGACGTGGGCCATCTTCTCGGTGACCACGCCGCTGTCGGGCGACGGGATGGTGAGCGTGAGGTTCGGCTCATCCAGCGTCTCGATGTACGCCACCTGCTCGCTCGACAAACCCAGCAGGCGCAGCTTCTCGCGTGATGTCGCAAGCAGGCGCTCGGCCTCGGTCCGCGCGCCATCTGAGCCCGCCTTGGCGGCGGCTTCGCGGGCGACGATTAACTCCTTCTGCGCGGCGTAAAGGCTGGGGCTGTACAGGTCAAACAGGTGCCAGCCCTTCTCGACGGGCACGCCGGTGAAGTCGGCGTACAGGCGCT
>CAZZBH010000102.1:0-12723 GCA_964652605.1 uncultured Planctomycetaceae bacterium | reverse complement strand
GCGGATGGCATCAATTGGGTGGAAGAACTTACTGTTGTTCCATGGATTCGACGGATCGGACACTGCACAGTCGTATTTAACAATCGCTTATGGGTACTGGGCGGATTCAATTCGACTAATAGTCCTGGATATGACCCGGCGTACCCGCAGTATCGACACGATGTCTGGTCCTCGCCCGACGGCGTGAATTGGACATTAGAGGCGATCGCCCCCTGGCATGGCCGGGGGTGGTTTGCGTCCGTCGTGTATGACGGACGCATTTGGGTCATGGGCGGCATCACACGCATTTCAAACGTATACTACGGCCTCAACGACGTATGGTCCTCACCGGACGGTGTGAACTGGACACAGGAGGTCGCGGCTGCCGCGTGGAGTCCCCGCTCAACGCTCGGGGCATGCGTCCATGACAATCGAATGTGGGTCATGGGCGGCGGGCTTGGCGGCCCCGGCAGCCTGCCCAGCGACGTATGGTCTTCCACCGACGGCGTGAACTGGACTCAGGAGACTTCGTCTGCTCCATGGGTCGGGCGGACCACGCCAACCCTCGTTGCGTATCGCGGAAGGATGTGGATTGGGTGCGGTTTGGCCGACAACGGCTACGAGTTCCTCAACGATGTGTGGTCTTCCGTTGACGGCGCGAACTGGCAGCGGGAATGCCCTGACGCTTCACTACCTGTGCGTTCAAATCATGCTTCCGCCGTTTTTAACAATCGGCTCTGGGTGCTCGGCGGAGGCAGCAGCATCGCGCGGTACAACGACGTGTGGTCTTACGGTCTGCACATTCATACCGATGCCATTACCGGCTGCCTGGTAAACACTCCTTACGTCGCAACGTTCGCGGCGCGCGAGGGCGACGGGCCGTATAGCTGGTCGCTCGCCGCCGGAAGTCTTCCCACGGGGTTGTTTCTCGACACTTCTTCCAGCACTGCAACAATCACACTTTCAGGCACGCCCATTGAAGCCGGCGAATGGACCTTTACCGTCCGCGTTGAAGACCAAGCCACCGGCGACTGGGCCGAAAAGTCGTTCACACTCACCGTCCACCCACCCCCCGAACCGAAGCTCCCAAACCACAGCCCAGGCGGCGTGGCAAGCTGCCAAGCCGCGCCAGGCCAAGCCGGCACGGGCGGGCAAGGGGCGTCAACGCCTGTGCTGTGGCTGGCCTGGTTGGCGGCGCTGACCGCCGCCACCATTGCCCTGCGGCGAGTCTGCAAACCGGCTATGACCCCGGGTTCGAGTCCGGCAACGTGGTGAACGCGATGCGAAACAATTTCTCCGGTCATGTTTGCTTCGCGGGGGATCTTACAATCAGCAGCACGGCTCGGGCGACGCGACGGCCTACACCATTGATGTGACGCCCGGTGCGACTTCCTACGCAATCATCCTGGGCGGCGATTTCCACTCCGTGGAAGACATCAGTGGGCCGTTCCAAACGCGGCGTGGCGTGGTAATCTATTCATGGGCCGGCGCTGTCTCGGCTTCCTGGGACGTGCTTACTCCGTCTTCGAGCGAGGAGGTACGTTCGGTGCTGATTGACTCTACCGGGGACATCTTCTGGGTAGGCGGGGAGTACACCAGCCCGCAGCAGACGGGCAAGTCGAACGACCTGGATTGGTACGACGCGCCATAGCAGAAGGCGAACGGGGCGGCGGTTAGGGGGCCGGCTGAACCCGGAGTTAGCCGATGCGAATTGCGGTGTTTCTGATTGGCCTAGCGGTTGCACCCTGCCTGCTGGCGCAAGACGGGTGGCGGTTGGAGCAATCCGCCGCCGCCTGGACACCCAGGACCGACCACACCGTCACGGAGTTCAACGGCAAGTTGTGGCTGATCAATGGTGTGTTGGGTGCAAGCTCCGGCAGGGCGAGGGACATCTGGTCATCAACCGACGGTGTAATCTGGACCCAAGAGGTCAGTACAGTGCCATGGTTCGAAAGGAGTCATCACTGCACCGTCGTTTTCAATGGCCGGCTCTGGATCCTCGGTGGAATCAACGCATCCAGCGCCCCGGGATATGACCCTGCATACCCCCAGTACCGGCATGACGTGTGGTCGTCTCCGGATGGCGTCAACTGGACGTTGGAGACCATTGCGCCGTGGACGGGGCGGTCGTCCTTTGCAGCAGTCGTATACAACGGACGCATCTGGGTCATGGGCGGATTCTCGCAGATTTCTGCCGTGAAGTACTCGCTCAACGACGTTTGGTCGTCCCCCGACGGAGTGAACTGGACTCAGGAAGTCGCCGCAGCAGCATGGAGCCACCGTATGACCCATCGGGCGGTTGTCTTTGACAACAAGATGTGGGTCATGGGTGGAGGCGGCTTGGCCACGGGATTTCTACCTTCTGATGTGTGGTCATCCGTGGATGGCGTGAACTGGGCGCAAGAAACGGCATCGGCCGCCTGGCCCGGGCGCACCTATCCCACTCTTGAGGTTTATCGAGGCCGTATGTGGCTGGCTTGTGGTTACGACGACGTCCAGCACCATTACTTCAAGGATGCGTGGTCTTCTTCGGATGGCATCAACTGGACAACAGAGGCACCAAGCGGCTCGTTGCCCGCCCGGTCCGGGCACGCTTCCGTCGTCTTCAAGAATCGCCTGTGGGTGTTCGGTGGCGCCAGCCCTGTCGCGCGCTACAATGACGTATGGTCCCACGGCCTCTATATCCAAGCGAACCCCGCGCCAGAATGGACGATTGGCAAGCCCTATACCGCGACCTTCACGGCGCGTGAAGGAGTTGGGCCTTATGGCTGGTCTCTTGTTTCGGGAAGCCTTCCTACGGGCCTGACTTTGGGCTCTTCGACCACTGACACAATCACGCTTTCCGGCACGCCCACCGAAGTCGGCGAATGGACCTTCACCGTCCGCGTCGAAGACCAAGCCAACGGCGACTGGGCTGAGAAGTCGTTCACACTCACCGTCCACCCACCCCCCGAACCGAAGCTCCCAAACCACAGCCCAGGCGGCGTGGCAAGCTGCCAAGCCGCGCCAGGCCAAGCCGGCACGGGCGGGCAAGGGGCGTCAACGCCTGTGCTGTGGCTGGCCTGGTTGGCGGCGCTGACCGCCGCCACCATTGCCCTGCGGCGAGTCTGCAAACCGGCTATGACCCCGGGTTCGAGTCCGGCAACGTGGTGAACGCGATGCGAAACAATTTCTCGGGACATGTTTGCTTCGCGGGGACCTTACAATCAGCAGCACCGGCTCGGGCGACGCGACTGCCCTCACCATTGATGTAAGGCCCGGTGCGACTTCCCCCGCAATCATCCTGGGCGGCGATTTCCATTCGGTGGAGGACATCAGTGGGCCGTTCCAAACGCGGCGTGGCGTGGTAATCTATTCATGGGCCGGCGCTGTCTCGGCTTCCTGGGACGTGCTTACTCCGTCTTCGAGCGAGGAGGTACGTTCGGTGCTGATTGATTCGACCGGGGACATTTTCTGGGTAGGTGGTGAGTACACAAGCCCGCCAACCGGCAAGTCCAACGATCTTGATACCTATCCGTAGTGCACCGGACCGATTCGCGTGGAGGCTTGGGGACGGCAAATGTTGGAGTTTACTGATGCGACTTGCAATGCTGCTAGCGGTTGCAATTCTGACACCTTGCTTGGCCGCGCAGGATGGATGGCGCGAGGAGCAATCATCTGCTCAGTGGGCGCCGAGGACTGCCCACACGGTTACGGAGTTCAACGGCAAACTGTGGGTGATTAATGGTTGGAGTGGAAATACTCAACCAACCGCCGGCGACAACATCTGGTCGTCTGCGGATGGCATCAATTGGGTGGAAGAACTTACTGTTGTTCCATGGATTCGACGGAGCGGACACTGCACAGTCGTATTTAACAATCGCTTATGGGTACTGGGCGGAATCAATTCGACTAATAGTCCTGGATATGACCCGACGTACCCGCAGTATCGGCACGATGTCTGGTCTTCGCCTGACGGCGTGAATTGGACATTAGAGGCGATCGCGCCCTGGCATGGCCGGGGGTTTTTCGCGTCCGTCGTGTACAACGGACGCATCTGGATCATGGGCGGTTATTCAATAGTCGCCAATGTGAAGTACACGTTAAATGATGTGTGGTCCTCATCGGATGGTGTGACATGGAAGCAAGAAGTGGCAGCCGCCGCGTGGATGCATCGGTCCGGACATTGCGCAGCAGTGTTTGACAATCGCATGTGGATATCCGGCGGCGGCAGTGTTGGCAGTCAATTGGCGCATACCGACGTGTGGTCGTCAACTGAAGGCGTCAACTGGACTCAAGAGGCGCCGGTGGCGTCATGGGTGGGACGGTCAAATCACACGTTCGAAAGTTATCGAGGAAGGCTCTGGATATTCGGGGGGCTGGGAGATGACGGATTTCCGTTTTTTAACGATTCGTGGTCTTCTTTTGACGGCGTCAACTGGAAGCATGAATCACCAGACTCGTCGCTGCCTGCGCGATCGCACCATGGGTCCGCCGTTTTCAAGAACCGCCTGTGGGTGTTCGGCGGTGCCAGCAACGTGGCGCGCTACAACGACGTATGGTCCTACGGCCTCCATGTTCATACCGACGCCGCGACGGAGTGTCTGGTGGACACACCTTACTCCGCAACCTTTGAAGCCTTCGAAGGCGACGGCCCGTACGCCTGGTCCATCAGCGTGGGTGTGTTGCCACACGGCTTGACACTGCACGCCACCGACACTGCCACAGTGACAATCACCGGCACGCCGATCCAGGTCCGCGACCGCACGTTTACCATTCGAGTCGAAGACCAGGCCACCGGCGACTGGGCTGAGAAGTCGTTCACACTCACCGTCAACCCGCCCCCCGAGCTGGAGTTACCAACCAATAACGCAGGTGGCGGAGCAAGCTGCACAGCCGCACCCAGCCAAGCCGGCCCGGGCGGGCAAGGGACGTCAACGGCGGTGCTATGGCTGGCCTGGCTGGCGGCCCTGACCGCCGCCACCATTGCCCTGCGCCACCGGGCTGTGGGCGGTCAGGTGCCGGTGCCGTAAAGGGCGTGGCGGCGGATGTGGGTGTCTATGGTCTTGTCGTCGCGCGGGTTGATGGCGCGAATCAGGTCGCTGATCAGCAGGTCCAGGTACCCGATCACGGCTGACTTGAAGAGTTCGTGGTCGAACGCCATGCCGAACTCGTCGCTCATGGCACGCAGCACCCTCGCGCATTGCTGGTTGGTGCGCTTGAGGTGCCGCTTGAGCAGTGTGTCGAGTGTGAGCCGCTTCTTGATGTGCTCGGGCATGTCCAACGCTTCAGCCAGCACGTCGCGCACACGCGGAAAGTAAATGTCGAACTTGCTCTGGTGGCGCTGCCGCACGCTTCGCACCAGTGACCCGCGGCCGGGCCCGTCTGCGCCGCAGTTGCTGCACTCGTCGGCGCCCGCGGTCGGAAACAGCGCCTCGCATGCCGCGCACAGCGGGTGGACGCGCACCAGCGCTTCAACCGCGTCGTTGGTCGGGCCGATCTGGCAGGCATGCCGCAGGCTTCTGGCTGCGCTTTCAAGCTGGCCGAGCTCAATCTGGGCGCGCACGCGGCGCACCCACAGGTCCAGGTTTACCGGGTCGCGTTTAAGGCCGCCGGCTGTTGCGTGAAGTACGCCTTCGTGGTTGCCGACCTGTCGAAGATACTCCGCCAGTTGCTTCCAGCATTCGATTCTGTCGGGCGCGGCGACTGCGACACCGCCCAGGCGCTTGAGAACATTTTCGCGGCGGCGGAAGATCTCTTCTTCGCCGCCGGTCTGGTTGGCCCATGCGCGGCGGGCGAGCTCGATCTCGAAGGTGACGGGATCCATGTCGCGTGCGCGCGCGAGCGATTGCTCGGCTTGCACGACATCGCCTACCATTGCGTAGCGTCCGCTCTGGTCAACGAGTTCGGAGATCGCCTCTTCGTTCGGTTCCTGCAAGCGCTTGTCCACAATCTGGTGTGTCGGTTAAATGTACCCTTTAGCGTTGCGATGCAACATACCTTGCCTGAATCTTGCATCTCGCGGCATAACGAAACCGCCAGGAAACGTTACCATGCCGAGGGGGCGCCATGAACAAACGCAATACAACGCGGCGCTCGCAGGGCCGACCTGACTCGGGACGTATCAGTATGGGCAAGCGCGTCACCATCCGCGACATCCAGAAGAAGGCCGACGCCGGCCAGAAAATCACCATGGTCACAGCCTACGACGCCTACAGCGCAAGGCTGGTGGAAGCCGCCGGCATCGATATCGCCCTGGTCGGCGACAGCGTCGGCACCACACTGCAGGGCCGCCCGGACACGCTTGCCGTCGAGATGGAGGATTTGCTCTATCACATCGAGATCGTGGCGCGTTGCAGCGAGAGGCTGCTGGTGGTCGGCGACATGCCGTTTGGCAGCTACCAGGTCAACGAAGACGAGGCGGTGCAGAATGCCGTGGCCTTTTTGAAAGCCGGCGCGCACGCGGTAAAGCTTGAAGGTGGCGCAAGCGTGATGCCGCTGATTGAGAGGCTTCGCGACGCGGGCATCCCCGTGATGGGGCACCTTGGCTACACGCCGCAGAGCGTGAACGTAACCAGCGGGCCCAAGGTCAAGAAGAACCGCGACGAGCTGATGGAAGACGCCGAAAGCCTGCGCGATGCCGGCGTGTTCGCGCTGGTGCTTGAGCTGGTGCCGCGCGAGATAGCCCGTGAAGTCACCGAGACACTGAAGTTGCCGACGATCGGCATCGGTGCAGGACCGGACACCAGCGGCCAGGTATTGGTGTTTCACGACCTGCTGGGTTTCAACCCGGACTTTGCCCCGAAGTTCTTGAAGCGCTACGCCAACCTCTGGGAATCCGGGCTGGCGGCGCTGAAGCAGTACCGCGAAGAGGTAGAGGGAAAGACTTACCCCGGCGACGAGCACAGCTATTGACCTCGTTCACATCAGGCGTTTTTGGCAGCCGCAGTGTTCCCCGGGCTTGCGGTCAACCGGCTTTCGCGTGATATGCTTTCGGCGCGAAGGAGAGCTGTGACACGACTGTTGCTGATGATGTGCGTGGTGCTGCTGCTGGCTGGGTGCGCTCGCAATGTGCGCCAGGGCTGGGGTGGCGGCTCAGACGCAGAAGTCGAGTTGCTGCATGATCCGGGCGCGGTAAAGCTGGCGATGTGGGAAGGCGCGATCGTGTACGACCTGCGCGATTACACGGCTTGGATGCAGGGCCACATACCGGGCGCGCGGCGCATCACACTGGATGACATCGTGCGCGAGTCTGCGCTTCCGCCTGATCGCGACGTGCCGATCCTGTTCACCGGTGACGGGCCGCTGGACACAAGGCCGGAACGCGCCGCTGAGATGGCGATTGAGCGTGGCTATTCCAATGTTCAGCTCTTTCCCGGCGGCTGGCGCGCGTGGACGGGCGCACATCCGCTGCGGGACTGATCGCGAATTGCCGCCCTTGGTGCGCAGCGCGTTCGTATGATGAATGTGGGCCCCTCACCGCTCCCCTCGGTGCCGAAATGCGTTTGCACTTGCCCTTGCTGATTGTGCTGCTGGCAGGTTGTGCGACCCAGCAACGTCCGGACTACGTTGACGACGACCGCTGGGCAAACCACCAGCCGCAGTTGGATACCTACGACCGCAGTTATGTGCCGCCCAACCGGCGCGACGCCCCGGCGCTTGTGCGTCAGGCGCAACAGGCAGAGCATGACGGGCGCGACGACAAGGCCCGCGTGGACTATCAGCAGGCATTCCTGCGCGATCGCTGGCACGTTGAAGCCAACACCCGCTACCAGGACCTGATGCTTCGCAACGGCCTGGATGAGATTCTCTGGCGCGAATACCTGGATCTGTGGTTTGCCAACGAGCGGCGCGGTGATGCCATGTGGTTTCACTTGCGCCCGCTGATGCTGGAGCGTGGCAGCGACCCCAACACGGCAACCAGCCAAGCCGAGATTCCGGCGGAAGTTGCTGCTGCCCTTGAGTCTGCGGATGACCCCGTGCAGGTGCTCGAGAAGGCTTTGACCGAATACGACGTGTTTGACCTGCACCGCATGCTGATCGCGACATGGCCCAACGACAAACTTGCTGAATTGCAGCGCCGCTACGCCGAGCGCGCGGAAGACGACCCCAGCGAGGGCGATGCACTTGCCCTGCACGCGCTGGCGGCTGCGCGCACCGACCGCCTTCAGGCCCTGAAGCTGCTGCGCGAGGGCTATGTACTTGGTTTGCCCGGTGTTGCGTTGCGCGTGGCGTTTGCCGAGCTTTGTGCCGACATGGCAAACGAGTTGGGCACCCAGACGCGCGGGCAGCGAAGGCAAGCCGCCGGCTGGTACCGGTGCGCCGAGAGTTTGCTGGCGCAGGCACACGGCGAAGGGAATGCGAAACTGCAAGAGGTACGCAAGTCGCTTAGCCGATTGGCAAGTGCCGGCTTGGATGGGTAGCGGTCGGAACCGCGCGCCGCATCCGGTGCTCGCGGTGTAACCCGATTGCGGGCTTATGGTTGCAGCACCGGTTTTGTCGCGCGAGCTGGCGAATCACCTAAGCCATTGCCTCTGCTCGACTTACAACTTCCCGACAATAGTCTCTGGACAATCGGACACACTGTCTTAACGTGGTCGCGCTCACGGCAAGTAACTTATGACTTCAATGTAGGCTTAGGGGAGCAGAGACTATGAGGCGCTATCAAGCGGCGTGGTTAACGATTCTTGGAGTGGGTGCCCTGCTGCTGGCAGGCTGCCCAAGTGATGATGGTGGTGGCGGCGGCGGCGGCGGCGGGGGTAACCTGCCCAGCGTTCCGACCATCCGCGTTCGCGCGAACGGTGGCAACGCCTTGACCGGTGCGGCCACGAACGGCGGCCATGCCGGTGGAGCGATCTTTCAGGCTGCGAATGACATTCTGCTGGACGACGGTCGCACGCGGCCAACGGTCGGCACGAATTTCCTGGACAGCGAACTCGGCGACGGGACCGTTACCTGGGCGGACATGATCGGCATTTCGGCACCGGCGATCGCCGGTGGTGTGGCCACCTTCAACTTTGCGGGCGGGACCGGCTTCAACCTGCCTTCGGGCACGACGCTTGACTTCAGTGATGCTCCTGGCGGCTCGGTTGACAGTGTCGAGATCTTCACGGACTCGAACGTGATCATCGCGGGCACGATCCGGTTGACTCGCGCCACGGCGGATTCTGTCAACCTGTTGATCGAGACCAGCAGTATCTTCACCACACCGGTGTTGGTCACCGGCACAATTGATGGCCGCGGCTCGGCGACCCGCGACGGTGCCCAGGTTGTGATCGCTACGACCGGCGCGAACTCGGGGATCATTTTTCTCGGTAGCGCCGACATGTCGGGTGGTGCCGGAGATGCAGCGACCGACGCCGGCGACGGCGGCGCACTTATCGTGGATTCCAACGGCGATATGATCCTGCGGATCTTCGGCGTTGAGGCACGCGGTGGCGACGGTTCAGCTGCCGGCGGGTTCGGCGGTCAGTTTGGAGTAATTGCAGACAACGAGATTACGGCGGCATTCCGCTGGGGTGGCGACATGCGCGGCGGCACCGGCGGCACCGGCAATGGCGGCGACGGCGGCATTCTGCAGATCGTTTGCGACGTCGCGCCTACCATTACCGTGTTTTCCCGCGCGATCATCATGGGCGGCGACAGCACCGGTGGCAATGGCGGAGACGGCGGAGCCGCGGTCGTCGGTAGCAATGACCCGACTTCGGACATCACGGGTGTGTTCTACGTGCAGTCCGGTGGCGGCGATTCCGTGAACGGCAACGGCGGAAACGGCTCATTCACATTGGGCGGCTCGGTCGCCAGCAACGCGACTGATTACCGCCTGATCTACCAGGCCAACGGTGGCAACGGGCAGAATGGCGGCTTTGGCGGCGCTTCAACTCTACGCGGTGATGTACTGACTAACGTCAGGCACGAAGCCAGCCACAACGGCGGCGACGGCGTGGTGCAGGGTGGTAACGGCGGCGCGGCGGACATCTCGCCCACCGGCGCAACCGTTCCTGCGTTCACGTGGGATGGCGTCCGTCTGACCGGCAGCGCCAACGGCGGCAACGGCGGGACCGGTAACGGCGGCAACGGCGGGCAGATGCTCTTCGGCGCATCGGGCGCTGTTCCGATCACGTTTACCAGCTTGCTGATCAACTTCGATGCCAACGGCGGTTCTGGTGTCAGCGGCGGCAATGGCGGCTTTGCCACCTTGGAAGCCGATGGTACCGGGGCGCGCAGCATCCAGGGTGAGTACCGCTTCGACGCCAATGGCGGCGCGGCGACTGCCACGCACGGCGGCAACGGTGGCGACTTGATTGTGAATGCATCCGGGGTAGATGCCGACCTGTTGATCCGCGGCAACCTGAGCGGCGCTGACGCGTTGGCTGGTGGCATGGGCGGCGGGGGCGGCACGGCCTATATGGACGCCAGCGGTGCGAACGGCATGTGGTCAGGCGGCGACATCGTGATCAATTCCCGCGGCGGCGCTGCCGTTGACGGCGTCGGTGGTTTCGGTGGCTATACAGGGCTTGAGGCCGGGGCCGGCGGACCGTCGGTCATCACCAACTTTGATGTCACCGCGCCGGGCGGGTCAAGCCAGACCGGCAACGGCAACAGCGGCGGAGACTTTGAGTTCTTCCTCGATACCACAGCCACAATTACGGGCTCAACGGTGGATATCCGCGGCGGAAGCGGCTCTACGACCAGTGGCAACGGGTCCGGCGGCGACTCCGGCTATGTCGGCTTTTATGCAGACAGCGGTACCCTGACTGTCAGCATGAACGTGACGGCGGACGGCGGCAGCGGTCGCGGCACGGGCAATGGCGGCGGGGCCGAGGGTGTGTACACCCAGCTGGACCAGGACGGGGACAACGCAGCAGCAAATTTTGACTGGAGCGGCAACGTCAACGCTCGCGGCGGCCAGGCAATCGGCGCCGGCGACGGCGGTGAAGGCGGCTGGTTCTGGGTCGAGGACAACGTCTCGACATCCGGTGGCACGACGACTGTCAGCGGTACCTGGGCACTTTCGGGTGGCGCAAGCGGCACGATGAACGGTGGCATCAACCAGTACGGCGTGCTGATCGACGTACGCGGCAACATCAATTACAACGCCGCGGCCACGGTCAACGGCGGCGCGGGCAACACTTCGGGCGCTGACGGCGGGCCGGTTTACCTTGCCACCGACAACAACATCAACATCAATGGCTCGTTCATCAGTAACGGTGGCGCAGCCCCCGCGGCAGCCGGAAACGGCGGTTTGATCGAGATCGGCGACAATCTGGCGGTCATCGTTGTGCTGACCAACAGCACAGTGATCCGTGCGAATGGCGCCGCAACCGGCGGCACAGCCGGCGACATCATCCTCGACGGCATCGGCTCGCCGGGCAACGTCACGGTCGGCACGGCAACGCTGCAGACCAATGACGGCGACGGCACCGATCAGTCGGCGACCAACGTCGTTATCGACTAAGCAACCGCAGACCAGGCATGTACAAGGAGGCCCGATCACGGGCCTCCTTTCTTTTCGGCCTATCGCGGGCGCAACCACGGCGCGTTACACTCAGGGCGGGAATCCGGAGAATCGCCATGAGCCACGACTTTGATGCCGCAATCTTCAAGCGCCGCCGCGAGGCGCTGATCAAGCGCATGCTGCCCGGCGTGGCCATCTTCCCAGCCGCGCCTGAGTACATCCGCAACGGCGACGTGCACCACGACTACCGCCAGCACAGCGACTTTTACTACCTGACCGGATTTGACGAGCCGGGCAGCCTTGCACTGATCATCAAGGGGCAGGGCGAGCACAGCTTTGTCCTGTTTGTGCCCAGGCGCGACAAGACGATGGAGATCTGGAACGGCCGCCGCGCCGGCCCGGAGGGTGCCGTCAAAACCTACGGTGCCGACCAGGCCTTCACGCTGGAAGAGATCGACGAAAAGGTCCCCAGTCTGCTGCGCGACGTGCAGCGCATGTACGTGCACCTGGGCGACGACGTGCACTTTGACGAGCGCGTCACCGGCTGGCTGAACCGCGTGCGCGCCATGAAACGGCAGGGTTACAACGCGCCCACCGAGTTGCACGACCCCAGCGAAATCGTGCACGAAATGCGCCTGTACAAGAACAAGGATGACCTGAAGTACCTGCGCAAGGCATGCGAGATTGCCGCCGAAGGCCACAAAGCCGGCATGCGCGCAACCCGGCCCGGCATGTACGAGTATGAGGTGCAGGCTGAAATCGAGTATGTCTTCCGCAAGCACGGCTCGCGCCGCAACGGCTACGGCAGCATCGTGGCCGGCGGCGACAACGCCAACATTCTGCACTACCACGAAAACAACATGGTGCTGAACGACGGTGAGCTGCTGCTGGTGGACGCCGGATGCGAATACGGCATGTACAGCGCCGACATCACCCGCACATGGCCCATCAATGGCAAGTTCAGTCTTGCACAGGCCGAAGTGTACAACTGGGTGCTGAAGGCCCAGCAGGCCGCGATTGACGCGTGCCGTGTCGGCCACACTTTTCGTGATCCGCACGAAGCAGCAGTCAGGGTGCTCACCGAAGGCATGGTGGCCATGGGCCTGTTGCACGGCGATCCGGAACAGATCATCGCCACGCAGAAACAGTGGGACGAAGACATCAAGAACAAGGTCAAGGATCCTCGCAAAGACGAAGCACCCCGGACGTTTCGCGAGTTCTACATGCACAACACCGGCCACTGGCTCGGCATGGATGTACACGATGTCGGCCGCTACAAGGACGGCGAAAACTGGGCACCGCTCAAG
>CAZZBH010000101.1:0-12752 GCA_964652605.1 uncultured Planctomycetaceae bacterium | reverse complement strand
GCTGATCGGCCCCAACGGCGCGGGCAAGACCACCGTTTTCAACATGCTGACCGGTGTGTACCTGCCGTCCGAGGGCACCGTGCACTTTGACGGCCACCTGATCAACGGCAAGTCGCCGCCGGCGGTTGCCAGCTTGGGCATCTCGCGAACATTCCAGAACATCCGGCTGTTTGATGAGCTGAGCGTGCTGGAAAACGCGATGACCGGCGCGCACCAGCACTCCAAGCTCAACCTGTTCGACAGCCTGCTGCGCACGCCGCGCCATTTTCGTGAAGAGCAGCGGCAACGCGACCGCGCCTACGAGCTGCTGCGCTTCATGGGCCTGGACGACCGTGCGGGATTGACCGCAAAGCAACTGCCCTACGGCCACCGCCGCAAGCTTGAGATCGCGCGGGCGCTTGCCACCGAGCCCAGGCTGATCTGCCTCGACGAGCCAGCCGCCGGCATGAACACCGGCGAAAAGCACGAGTTGAGTGAGCTGATCAGGCGTATTCGTGACGAGTTGAAGATTACCGTGCTGCTGATTGAGCACGACATGAAGCTGGTGATGGACATCTGCGAAAAGATCCAGGTGCTCGACTACGGCAAGACCATAGCGTTAGGCACGCCGCAGCAGATCCAGAACGACCCCAAGGTAATCGAAGCCTATCTGGGGGGAGAGTGAGTTGGCCCACGAAGTTACACGAAGGGACACGACGAATGCCAACTGATGACGAACTCCTGTTCAAGGATGAGGTTTACCGAATCGTCGGGGCAGCGATGGATGTTCATTCTGGCCTTGGTAGCGGATTCCTGGAAGCCGTCTATCACGAGGCGTTTGGCATGGAGATGGGTTGGCGCGAGATTCCATTTGAGCCGGAGAAGCAGCTTATTGTCCGGTACAAAGGTGTGCCTCTGAAGAAGTTGTATGTAGCGGACTTCGTGGTGCTTGGGGAAATCATCGTTGAAATCAAGGCACAGGAGAAGCTGACGTCCCGCGACGAGGCCCAGTTGCTGAACTACCTCCACGCGACAGGCAAGCGAGTCGGTTTGCTGATCAACTTCGGAAGCGTCGGGAAACTAGAGTGGAAGCGGTTTGTGGTTTGAAAGGGTTTGGCCCACGAAGGCACACGAAGAAACACGAAGAACGGCAACTGCGAAGGCAGGTACTAGGGCACCGGCAATGGCGACTGCAAAAAAGCATGGCAACGAGACCTACTCGCTTCTGAACTATCACCCTCTCTCTTTTGCAGTTCTTCGTGTTTATTCGTGTGTCTTGGTGGGAAAAAGCAGTTCAGCATGACTGAGCGGATTCTTGAGCTGACTGACATCAACGTTTTCTACGGCGCGATTCATGCGCTGCGGGATGTGTCGCTGTATGTCAACGCCGGTGAGGTGGTTACTCTGATCGGCGCCAATGGCGCGGGCAAAACGACTACGCTTGCCACCATCTGCGGGTTGATGCGCTCGCGCGGCGGCGACGT
Source organism: uncultured Planctomycetaceae bacterium (assembly GCA_964652605.1). Classification (GTDB taxonomy): domain Bacteria; phylum Planctomycetota; class UBA8742; order UBA2392; family UBA2392; genus JADJRK01. The sequence continues at coordinate 11,289 of CAZZBH010000101.1, read as the reverse complement.
CCGCTATTGCGGTGAATCCATTGCTTCTACCTACACCTATGAGCTTGTCAGCCGCGGCTTGGTGATGGCGCCCGAGGGCCGCGGAATATTTCCGAACCTCTCGGTTGAGGAGAACCTCAAGCTCGGTGCATACACCCGCCGCGACAAGCCGGGTATCGCCAGCGACCTTGCCAGCGCCTATGAGGTGTTCCCTCGGTTGGCGGAGCGCAAGCGGCAGAAGGGCGGTACGCTATCCGGCGGTGAGCAGCAGATGCTTTCAATCGCGCGCGCGCTGATGGCACAGCCGAAGCTGCTGCTGCTCGACGAACCCAGTCTTGGTCTGGCGCCGCTGGTGGTGCAGACCATTTTCGAGACAATCGACCGCATCAACCGCCAGGGCGTCACCATCCTGCTGGTCGAACAGAACGCCAACATTGCGCTGAAGCACAGCCACCGGGCCTACGTAATCGAAAGCGGCAGCGTTGAAATCGAAGGCCCGTCCAGCGAACTGCGCATGGATCCTCGAGTCAAAGCCGCCTATCTGGGCGAGGGCTAGGCTGCCCTTCCCCGATTCGCGAACCGCGACGTCACAATCGCCCGCACGCGATTGTGCGTGGCCGATTGTTTGCACCGGATGCCTTGTGCGGGTACGATAGGTGTGTAACCCCGCTCACCCACCCTTGGGGGATCGTCAATGGTACGGTTTGCAATCGTTATGCTGGCGGCACTGGTTGCGTTGCCCCTGGCTGCACAAGCCAAGGCCAACGCGGATGAAACCGCGCACCGCAAGATTGAAGCTTCGCTGGAAAGTACGAAGCTTGACGTGCTGGCGTATGAGGATGCCGACGTCGGCGAGGTCGTGCGCGACATCGCCCGTCGCGCGAACATTGTAGTGCTGGTGGACCGGAAGGCGCTCGATGCACTGCCCGAGGGCGACCGCAAGGTCACCATTGAACTGGCGGACATCAAGGCGGCCAACGCGCTGAACCTTGTGTTGGACATGGCCGGCTTGCACAAGTCGTACAAGAACGGCGTGCTGTACATCGGCTCAAAGGAAAAGGCGCAAGCCGCGACGCTGACACGCATCTACGACGTCCGCGACATCACCAAGGTGATCACCGACTTCCCCGCGCCGGAGTTGCGCCTGCGTGGCAACGACGACAAAGCGGGCGGCGTGATCTACATTCCGCCTGAAGACACGAGTGTGGACACCGACGACATTGTGGACCTGATTGAGGACACCATCGACGCAGACTGGGGCGGCACCGCCCGCCTCAAGGTCGTGAAGGGCCAGCTCGTGGTCACCGCGCCACGCGACATTCACAAGACCGTGCGGCAATTTCTTGAGCAGCTTCGCGCTGCCAAGTAGGGCATCGGAATCTCTACATGGCCGCCTGCGGGCGGCCTTTTCCGTTCTGGCGCGCCGGAGACAAACCGCTCGCGGCTGGATAAGCTCGCGGCATGGCGGATCAGCCCGACGAAAGCTTTGAACAGGCACGGCGCGACGCGCGGCGTGCACAGTTGGCAATGAACGCGCTCGTCATATTGAGCGCGATTGCCGGCGCCGCCTTTTTTGGCTTCGTGCTTTTCACGATCAAACCGTTCGGCGAAAGAGTACCAGAGCCTGTGCAGATCCCGACAAGCCAGAGCAGCGGCACGATGTCGATCGTTGAGGGCGATACCGGGGGCCTGCGCGCTGAGCTGCGGGATCTTGACCCCGCGCCCGGCTACAGCGGGGAGTTGTCTGCCCGGCTTGCTGCCGATCTTGGCATCGGGCAGTCCGGCCGCCTGTACCGCCTTGCACTGCGCAACGGCAGGGACGCGCCGGTCGAGGTGTCACTGGGAGGGTTTTCACTGACCGGCAAAGACGGCACAACCTGGAGCGCGCAGTGGATCGGCAGCGTGGCCGACGCCGAGAAGGCGAGCGCGATGGGCAGGCTGCGCTTGTCGCAGGCAGCTTCGGGCGTCACGCTTCCGCCGGGTGGCGAGTACCAGCTTGATGTTTTTATTGCAGGTGAGCCCCCGGCTGCGGACGGATTCACAGCCGGCCGGGTTGAACTGGGAAGCGCTGTGGTGCATCTTGCCCACCAGGAAGTGTCTGCGGCGCGATGAACCAGTTGAACCGTGAGCGTGTGTACAGCGGCAAGGCGTTCAACATCGCCCGCGTGACCCTGCGGAATGAGCAAGGCAGCGAGCTGCAGCGCGAAGTGATTGAACACCCCGGTGCGGCCTGCATTGTGCCGATGCTCGACAACGACACCGTGCTGCTGGTTGAGCAGTGGCGCATCGGCGCGAAGCGGCCGCTGTGGGAGATCCCGGCTGGGACACTGGACCCGGGCGAAGACCCGCTGACGTGCGCCGCGCGCGAACTGGCTGAAGAAACAGGCTGCCGCGCGGAAAACATTGAGCACCTGTTCACGATGTTCCCGAGCCCCGGCATCCTGGACGAAAAGATGCACATCTTCGTCGCAACTGGATTGACCCGCGGCGAGCAGGCCCTGGACGAGGACGAAGAGATCCGCACCAAGGCGTTCACCTTTCGCGACCTGCGAGTGCAGCTCAAGGCGAACAACATCAAGGATGGCAAGACGATTGCCGCACTGAGCTACATGCTCGTGTTCAAGCCGTATCTTGGGGCGTAGCGGGCAGCGGCTCAGGCGCCTGTGCCAGCGCGTATTCCTGTGGGGTTTTCGAAAGCCCCGCGCGCACCGGGTTGGCAAGAATGTGGTCGCGCGCATGCGCCAGCGTGGATGCGTCCACGGGGTAGGTAACCGCGCCGTCGCGCCAGTTCATTTTGTGCAAGCCGCGCATGACCAGCGCCTTGTTGATCCAGCGCTTGATTCGCCCGGCAAATCCTTCCACGCTGGCAAGCGGGCGTTCCCGCGAAAACAGCAGGTGGATGTGATCCGGCATCACCACCCATGCGTACACCTTGGCGTGCTTGCGCGAAAGCGTCTGCATCACCTCGCGCACCGCCTGGCCGTGCGTGTTGGTGTGCAGGCGCCGCGTTTCAGACGCGCGGTTCAGCATCAGGGTAATGTTGTAAAAGTGCGGCATCAGCAGCACCGGGGCGAGCGCTGCAACCTGCGCAGGATGATCTCCGCTGGCACCGGCGCGCGTGGCAGCCCGGCTGGAATCACCGGCACCTCAGGCAGCACGCGCCGCAGCTCAAATGCGTATTGCCCCAGGTTTCGCTCTGCGACGACAATGTGCTTGATGCCCATGGTTTCCTTGAGCAACTGCTGCTCGGGCACTGGCCACAATAGCTTCAGGCGCAGAAGGTCAACGCGCTGGCCCTCTGCGCGCGCCGATTCGACGGCTTGCGCTGCCGGGTTTGCAGTCGCGCCGTAGGCGATCACCAGCCATTCCGCGCGCGCGCCATCGGCGGGTTGGCGTTGTCTCACGTGGGTCGTGAATCCGCGAGGCGGGCGAGCCAACTTTGCGTTGAGCGTGAGCAACTCAGCTGCGTCTTCGCCCACCTCAAGTGAGTCAATCGGTGCAGGGTCCTCGAACGAAATGTCGGCAGCGTCGATCTCGTCTGCCTCCCACGAGTCGTTGGCGACAGACTCTTCAAGCAGAATGAATACCGGCGCCTGGATCAGATTGGCGGCTTGTGCCGCCACCTGTGCAAGCTCTGCGCATTCCAGCGCGTTGGATGGGCACAGCACCAGCGGCGTCAACCCGCCCGGGTAGATCCAGCGAAGTGCCATCACATCCAGCGATGCCGCATCGGCAACGTGCACGACGACGACCGTACCGTGCAGCGCCTGCGCGCGCTTAAACAGTTCGCGCGACATCCCCGGCGCGTCAAATAGGTTGACTTCGATGACGTCGGCACCGGCATCTGCCAGCGTCGCCAGCAGTACTTGGTAACCGGTCTGATTGCTGGTGTCCTGAATGTTCAACCGCTTTCCTCGGCAGATCGCAGGTGCTTGCGCGCTTCTGTCGGGTTGCCTGCGGCGTGCTCAAGCTCAGCCAGCGCGAGATAGGCCGACTTGTGCCCCGGGCGCATTTCCAGCACGCGGTTAAAGACGCGCCGTGCCTCATCGAATTGCTTGTCCTCAAGCAGAAACTGGCCGTCCAGCATCAGCGGCTCGACCCAGTCCGGGCGCTTGCGCATCGCTTCAGCCAGGTCGGCACGGCCTGCTTCTTTCTCGCCGTTTTCCCAGTACAGGCCCGCGCGCAGCATCAGTGCCAGGGCAAAGTTCGGGTCAAGCCGCAATGCCTCGTTCAGGTCGCGCAGGCCTTCCTGTGGACGCTTAAGACGGCGCAGCGCGACGGCGCGGTTGTACATGGCCTCGGCGTTCTTCGGTGCCAGCTCAAGAGCACGCGAGTAGCGACGCATCGCCAGCTCGTGGTCGCCGCGAAGAAACGTCAGCCCTGCCAGGTTGTTGTACAGCGTGCCGAAAATCTGCCGGTCAGTCAGCGGTGTCAGGTACACGCCTTCGGAAACGCTGGTCGAAGAAAAACGGTACTCGGCATAGTAGTACAGATCTTCGCGCATCGCCCCGAAGTCGGTGGTTTCAAAAATGGTTTCAAAGGGCGTGCCCTCGGGCGGATGGTCGCGAAACCGCACGACAAAGTGGCCGGGGATGCGAATGCCGGTAACATCCAAACCGGCAGCTTGCCCGAACACGAGGTAAGCCATTGAAAGTGTAACGCAGTAACCGTAGCGGTTCTGCAGTACGCGGTCAAAGAACAGGTTTTCGGGATTGGTACCGCCCTGGTCGGTGGGGTCGAAGCGCAGCCCAAGGCGCATATGCACGAAGTCGCTCAGCGCGCGGGCCCGCAACGCCGGCGTGCGCGCCCTGGCCACCTCGCGCCGCAGCTCTTCGGCGTAGCTTTCATAGCGTGTTATTTTGGCTTCGACTCCGAGGTCATGCTGCTGGCCGGAAACCTCGGGGTAGTACTTTTCGCTGAACAGCAGCAGCGCGCGTGGAAGGTCAAAGTCCACTTCTTTCAGCATCTCTTCCAGCGTGGCAGCCGGGGGGCCGGAGTTCTGCACCGGCGGCGGGACGTAGGGCGACGGGCCGTGAACCTCCGGCGGGCGCGACTGCGTGGCGCAGCCAGCGAGCACCGCCGCACAGCAGACAGCCGCAATCGCCCGAACAACAGCGCCAACGCCGCGTGTGCGATGTCCGGGATAAGAACTCGTGGCGGATGGACTGGTCATCATGGGCCGCCTGTCGGGCACAGCGCGTTTCACTGCGCGTTCACTCTGCCCTGAATTCTACGGTTGTGGTGGCGGTCTCGCCAGCGATGATCGTGAAGTCGCGCTTGACTGGCGCGTAGTCGGGCAGTGTCAGGCTGATCGTGTAGTCGCCCGGGGGCAGGTCCTTGATGGTAAAGCTGTTGTCGTCGGCGCTCTGGGTGGCTGTGCCGTCCTGCTGAAAGAAATCCAGAAAGGTGAAGCGCTTCTTGAACAGCTCGCCCCGGCTGTCGCGAATCTCGTACTCCAGCCCCAGCGCGGTTTCAATGCCGATGTCGTCATTCAGCAGCGAAATGCGCAGGTTGCCGCTGGCGGCAAACTGGAAAGCAAGTGCCACGGTTTCACCCGCCTTGAACACGACGTTGGCGTGCGTGGCAGGCGTGTAGCCCGTCAGCGATAGCGTTACCGTGAACCTGCCTTCGGCCAGGTTTCGGACTTCAAATTCGCGCGTCTCGGTCAGGTTGACGCCGTTATCAAAACCGCCCAGTGCCACCGGCTGTCCGCGTTCGTCCTCAACTGTCAGCGCCGCGATCAAGCCAAATGGCGTGTTATTCGGAATTCCGTCCACGCCGACCACGGTGCCCTTCAGCGTCGCGCCTTCGCCGGGAAGGGTGAGCAACAAACCCGTTACGGCGACGCGCACGTTGACGTAGGGCCGCATGACCATCCCGTGGTTGTCGCTGCGCGCAGTCACGCGGTAAAAGCCGGGCGACAAGCCGGTCAGTTCGTACAAGCCGGTTTCGGGGTCGGCGACGGCTTCAGTGGCTACCTGCATTTCGAGGTCGTTGACCTGCTCCTCGGCGTTGCCGCGATCAGCGGCTTCGGGGCTTACGGGGCTGGCAATCACGCGCACGCGGCCCTCGGCGATTCCGCCGCCGGGCAGCGCGACTTTGCCCGTGATCTTGACGGTGATGAACTCAACGTCGAACTCCACGTCGCCCTGGCGCGTGACACTGACGCGTCGGCGCACCAGTGACGGGAACGGCCCGCGCGCCTGCGCAACCTGGTACATGCCCAGCGGCACGCCGCGAAACTCGTAGTTGCCCTGCGCGTCGGTGCGGGTGGTTTCGGTGGTGATGCCCGCTCGGCTGCCGCCGATCAGAACAATCGGCTGCTCTGCATAGGGCTCGCCGTCTGCGGTTACACGGCCGTACAATCTGGCGGTGCCGGGGCGCTGCTCAAGAATGTCGTACTGCACGCGCTGGCCGCTTTCCACTTTGACCTGGTTGCGGGCACTGGGCATGAACAACGCCGCCGCGTTGCCGTCATTGCGAATCACTGTGTAGGTGCCCGGTGACAAGCCCGTGAGTTCATAGTTGCCGCTTGAATCGGTGTAGTCTGTGCGTATGCGGGCGGAATCCTGCCCGAACAGGCTTGCCCCGGTAATGGCTGCGCCAACGATCGGCTTGCCCGCGCTGTCGTACACGCGGCCAAAGATGGTGGCACCGGCGGCCAGTGCGATGTTATGCACCGTACCCGCGCCGGCGCGCACATCCAGCTCGTCGCTGATGTGCCTCTGCCATGAGCGGGTAGCGGCGACCACGATAAACCTTCCTGCGCGCAATGCAGGGATGCGATAGCTGCCATCCTCAGCACTGCGCACCGGCGACGAAAACATCGGGCTTTCGCCGCGGTCGGGCAGAACCTCGCCAAACAGGCTCTTCATTACGAAGCTGACTTCGCCCGGCGCGCCGGTCTCGAATGCCGCTACGGCGACGCCGCTGACGGGGTTGCCTTGCGCGCTGGTCACCACGCCCTCAATCCATCCTTCCGCAGCCAGCACGACGGTCACTTCGGCGACCGCATCGACGGCGGTCGTTGCCGTGGCGGTGCCGTGGCTGTAGCCCTTCGCGCGGGCGGTGATTTCTGCCTGGCCTACCGGCAGGTTAGATAGCTCGAAGTTGCCCTGTGCATCGGCGGTCGTGGAGATTGCCCGGTCGGGGGTGTTGACGCCCGAAACCAGCTCGGCGTTGCGCAGAAAGTCATTGTAGTTGAAGTACACCGACGCGCCGCCTATACCCTCGCCGGTTGCGGTGACGACGCGGCCCTTGACTGTCGCGCCATCTTCCAGCAGCAGGTTCACGTTCTCGCGTTTTTCGCCGCCCTGCACGCGCACGTTGCGGGACCCAATTGCCAAGCCGGGCGCAACCGCGCGCACCGTGATCGTGCCGATCGGCCCGCCGTCGCCCGGGCCCGGCACCGGTGGTGGAACGGTTTCAAAGCGATAGAAGCCCTTGTCGTCGGTTGTTGTCGCGTCGAATGAGCCGCCGAAGGCTGTGCCAAGATCGACGGCCGCGCCAACCACCGGCGAGCGATCCGAGCGGTGCAGCACAAAGCCCTCAATTACTCCCGCCTGCTTCAGCACGAACGGCAGCAGCTCAACGTTGGAGTACTCGTCCAGCTCAACTTCCTGGCGGCTTCGCGCGACGGGGTCAAGTTCATTGGCGGTCCACCCGCGCTTTTCCGCCAGCACCAGGTAGGCGCCGGGCGCGATGCCCTCGACGCTGAAGCGACCTTGCTCGTCGCTGCGGGCGGGTTTGCAGCGACCCAGAATAGCCGCCAGGCGGGCAAGGCGCGCATCGCTGCGTGTGTCCATGCGAATGTTGACATCCGGAAGCGGCGAGTCGTCTGCGCCGTTCAACACCACGCCCCACACGCGCGCGGCGGCGTATATGCGAATGACAAGGTCGCTGACATCCTCCTGCCCGTTGACGCGGAAGGTCTCGGTGGCTGTCAAAGCCTTGCCTTCCTGCAGGCATGCAACGAAGTAACCGGCGCCCGGCGTCAGTTGCGCCTCAAACAGAAATGCCCCCTGCGCGTCGGTGATTGCGGCGGGGCCGCTGATGCTGTCGCCCGCCTCGGGTAGAAGTGTCAGCGTGATGCCCGGGGCCGCATCGTCAAAGTAGTCCAGCGCCACGCCCGAAACCCGCACGGAGACAGCTTCGGCGACAATCGGCGCTTCGACCTTGCTGTGCGAACTACCGGAAGCGTTGTCCGCCACTGCGGTCATGCCACCTTGTGTAGTGGTTGCCGGCGCTGCTTTGTCGTCGGGGTCGTCGTCGGGCTCGGTCCAGTCCGGTGCAGCGGGCAGGGTTTTTGGCTGGTGTCGCTTCGGCGGGTCAAGCAGCATCCATCCGATGCCAAGGGCGATCACAAGCAGGGCCAGCATGCCCAGTGCGACGGCTGCGCGTCTGTTCTGCATACGGTTGTCCAGCGTCTTCAGTCGTCCGGCGATTCGTGTCCTGATTGTGGTCCGGCAATATTGTGTTGCCTCGCGCCCAAATCGTTCAGCGCACAAGCTTGGCGTTGGCCCAGTTGGCGCGGTCCTGGATGTCGGCGTTGTCCGCCGCCGTAACTTCCAGCCGGATGCGGCGCACGTTCAATACCTCCAGGTCGATTGTGCGCGCCGCCGTAGAACGCCGCAGCACGCCGGATTCATAGACCAGCTTGTCGTCGGCATATACCTTGAACTCGACGCTGGCCAGGTCGCCGGCGCTGTCATCTACGCCGACGTCGGCGATGAAGCGCGTATAGCCGCGGTTCAAGTCAAACGTCAGGCGGCTGATGGCGTGTACGCCCAGGCCCTTGGCGTACACCTTGCCGCGCAGGCTGATCGCGCCGGAGCCCTGTGCCTGATCGCGGCGGACCTTGAACATGTATTCTTCGTACTTGAAGTCGGCAGGCAGGTAGTAGGGCCGCTCGTCGGGCGTATCGGCAAACTCGAGGTCGCTGAGGTACACATAGCGGCCGTTCTTCATGGTCACGCTGATCAGGTTGCTTTCTTCCAGCGTGATACTGCGCTTGAGCACGCGGTGCTCGATTACGATCTTGCCGTCGCCCCAGCCCTGGATCGGCCCGCGCAACATGCTGCCATCGCGCAAAGTGAAGATGCCCATCAGCCCGGTGCCACCGGCAAAAGTCGAGCGCTTGCAGACCACGCCGCGAATACGATCCCACGCGTAGCGTTCACCGGCGTAGTTATCGTCGTCGAGGATGGGGTTGTAGAGGTACACGCCGTCCTTGACCACGCGCACCAGCGAAGATTCCGGGTCAGTCTGCGCCGGCGACGAGCCGTGCGCAGCAAAATAGACGACATCGTTGCGCGCATCCGGGGCCAGCCCGGGCAGGACGTTTGGTGCCACGCTGGGCACGTGCTCAAGGCGCTCGATCATCTCAACGTGCAGATGCAGCTCGCCGTAGCGGGCCGCGCGCAGTGTGAAGATCTCCTCGTCGTCGGGCGGGCCGTTGTCCGGCATGCCGTGCAGCACGTCGCCGTTCACCAGGTACACGCGAAGCGGCGCTTCAGTCGGTTTGCGCTCGTCGCCCTTGTGGCCGAAGGTAATTTCCTCGACTTCGTCCAGCGGCACACGGGCCGGAACCTCAGTGCCTTCGACCTGCACCTCAAGGCGGCCCTGAACGTCAAGCTTCGAGATTTTTCCCGTCACCGGTTGCTGGAAGATGCTGGTCACCGTGGCTTGCGCAGCCATGGCGGGTGCTAGCGCGAGCAGGCAAACAAGAATGCGAATCATCAGCGGCTCCGAAATCATAAGCGTCCTTCATGATACGCATGCATAGCGTGGTGCAACGCGCAAAACACAAAACGAAGCGGCAGAAGTCGAGCGCCCGCCGTAGGTCGTGACGGGTCAAGCCTGGTCGAGAGCGCGCGTCTGCCAATCGGGCAGGCGAATTGAGTCGGGCGATGCCCATCTGTCAGTTTGGCGGCAAGCGAGATTGCTCACGTTGAGCGCCAATGCATCTCGTTCTGCGTACACGACTTCTGACGCTGGTCATGCCCTGGATGTTGGCATTGCGTTTGCATACGCAACGGCGTTACGGCGTTGACGACAGGGTGAACCGAGAGGACGAAAGCCATGGCTGCAAAGCAGATTGTGTTTGACAGCGAAGCGCGCGAGAAACTTGCCAGCGGCATCGAAAAGCTTGCCGCTGCGGTTGTTTCAACGCTTGGCCCCAAGGGCTGCACCGCGGTGCTGGACAAGGGCTGGGGCGCGCCGACGATCACAAAAGACGGCGTAACCGTCGCCGAAGAAATTGACCTGCAGGACCCGTACGAAAACTGCGCCGCGCAGATGGTGAAGCAGGTCGCCAGCAAGACCAGCGACGTCGCCGGCGATGGCACAACCACCGCCACCCTGCTGGCGCAGGCTATCTTCTCAGAGGGCATCAAGCACGTGATCAGCGGCGCCAACGTTTCCGGCGTGCAGCGCGGCATCGGCATGGGCGTGGAAGCAGCCGTGGCGCATATCAAGAAGCTTGCACGGCCGGTAGAAGGCAAGAAAGAAGTCGCCTACGTTGCCACCATCGCCGCCAACAACGACCCGCGGGTAGGCAAGATCATTGCCGACGCCCAGGAAAAGGTAGGCAAAGACGGCGTCATCACCGTGGACGAAAGCAAGACATCCGAAACGCAGGTGGAGTGGGTTGAGGGCATGCAGTTCGACCGCGGCTACCTGTCGCAGCACTTCATCAACAACCCCGAGCGCATGGCGATCGAGTTCGAGAAGCCGCTCATTCTCGTCTATGAAGACAAGATCACCAGCGCACAGCCGCTGGTGCCGTTGCTTGAGGCCGTCAGCAAAGCCAACCGCCCGCTGCTGATCATTGCCGAGAACGTTGAAAGTGAAGCACTTTCCACGCTGGTGGTGAACAAGCTGCGCGGCGTGCTTAACGTTGCAGCAGTCAAGGCGCCCGGCTACGGTGACCGGCGCAAGGCCATGCTGGAAGACATCGCCATCCTGACCGGAGGCAAGCCGGTAATGAAGGACCTTGGGCAGAAACTCGAAGAGGTGACGATCAAGGACCTCGGCACAGCCAAGAAGATCTTCATCGACGCCGAGAACACGACTGTCATTGAAGGCGCAGGCAAAACCGCCGAGATCAAGGCCCGCATCGAGCAGATCCGCCGCGAGATTGAAACCACCACCAGCGACTACGACCGCGAGAAGCTGCAGGAGCGCCTGGCCAAGCTGTCGGGCGGCATCGCGGTGGTGAAGGTCGGCGCGCCCACTGAGCCCGAGATGAAAGAGCTCAAGGCACGTGTAGAAGACTCGCTGCACAGCGTCCGCGCCGCAAAAGAAGAAGGC
>CAZZBH010000100.1:0-13169 GCA_964652605.1 uncultured Planctomycetaceae bacterium | reverse complement strand
GCCCTCTGCTTGGGGTGGATACGAGGGCGATGCAAGCATCGCCCGTACGGGCGACGTTTACGTCGCCCTCTGCTTGGGGTGGATACGAGGGCGATGCAAGCATCGCCCGTACGGGCGACATTTATGTCGCCCTCTGATGTTTGCCTTGCAGCCCCGGGCTTTGCGCCCGGGGCTGGTTAGGTGGTGGCTGGGCCTGCGCCTCCGTGCGCTTGGCGGTTGCGTTGCTGCTGCTTTACGCGCTTCATCAGTTCTTTGCGGTTGCTGACATAGCGCAGGCCTTTGTCGTACAGGTCTGCATAGCTTGGGTCTTTCTCTGCCAGGTGCTTCAAGCCCTCCAGCAGTTTGGGCGGGTACTCCGGCAGGGGCGCGAACTTGTCGCCCTGCTTCTCCCACTCCTCATAAGCGTCCGCCCATGCGCTGTACAGCCGGCGCACCTCTTCTGACGGCTCGACGCCCGTTACTTCCGGCGGGCTGTCTTCGGCCTGGGCGCGAGGTTCAGCATGCGCGCCGGTTGCCGGTTGCTGATCGTTGGCTGCCGATGCTTTTGGCTTGCGGGCCTTGCGCCGCGACGGCTTGACCTCGATGGCTTCGTAGTTTGCCAGGTGTCCGTGCCGGCGCGCGACGACGTCGTCCTTGAAGGGCGACTGCTCGACCAGCTCCTTGTTGCAGTCGTTAAGGAAGCACAGGTGCGCGTTGCGGCGCTCTGGGATCAAATTAACCAGGTTGCGCGACGCGCGCTCAGAGACAGTCAGTGAGATGCGAAACGGCTTGGGCTCGATGCCTTCTTTGGTCGCCTTTTCGAATGCGCGCAGCTCTTCCAGTGATGCGCGCAAGACAGCCATCGACTGTTCGCGCAACAGGTCAAGCGGCTCCAGCTCATAGAATTCGGCGAGCATTTCGCAGCGCGCGCGGTGTTCAGGCGGGAGAGTGTCCAGATTGAGTTGCATGTGCCGGCTCCGTCTTTGTCCAACCACAGGAACCGGCGGATACAGCGCGGGCAGAGTTTCTCACTCGCCGGCGCGGCGCAAACCCGCAACACATGGGGCTGATTGAACTTGCAGCGAGCATTTTTTTTGAAAATTCGTCCACCGGGCACCAGAACGCGGCGCGAAGGGCCACGAGACCTGCCCTATAGGCTCGATCTCCTCGTGGTCGTTAGTGGGCCCTCCTGGACAGCCGATCTTGCAGCAGTCGGGTCTGGTGATATGCGAGTGCCCCGACTTTGCGGCGGGGCACTCGTTCAATCTGAGGTTGCATGCAGGCTCGCAAACGAAGAAGCGTCGCTAGTCTTCCGAATAGTCTCCGCCGGTGATTACCGGGATGGGCCTGTCCGTGCCTTCGGTAGCGCGCTTCAGGAACAGCAGCGCGTAGCAGGTGTTGTAAATATCCGAGGGGTCCACTTCGTTCTGTGGGTCCCACATGCCGTTGTCTTCCTGCTGCTTCAGCATGACCTCGGCGCCTTCGCGATACCAGTCGTGGCCGCCGATCTCGTCAATGCCCCCGAGCATGCCCATGCGCTCAACGGTGTAGAGGTAGTAATAGAAGCGATACATGCCTGCGCGCGGGTTGCTGGTCATGTCCCAGTTGTGAATCAGCCACGCAAGCCCGTCGCCGATCATCGTATTGCATTCTGATTCCAGGCCGGCCCAGTTCTTCTGGTGGGCGGGGTCGTCCACAAGCTCGTCGCGGATCAGGATCAGCGCATTCACTGCTGCCGCGGTCATGCTGCCGTAGGTGCTGCGGTCGCGCGCCTGTTGCTCGGGTGTGCCGTGCTTGCTTTCGCGGCTGTAGCCCCAACCGCGGGCCTTGAGCGTCTCGGGCTCTGCCGGCGGTTCCCCCGATGAGGTGCGGCGATCGGGCTTTTTCCTGCTGTCGCCATCCTCTTCGTCTTCTTTGCTTTTCTTCCAGCGCGCCTTGACCTCGGGGCCGTCTTTGTCCTGCTGCGCCTTCAGGTAGCGATAGGCCTCGAGCAGCATCTTCTTGTCATAACGCACGCCAAGCCGGGTAGCGGCTTTCAAGCCAAGGATCGCGTACTGGGTGGCGGAGACATCCACCTGCGGGTCCGACTCGCCCATGCCCTTGGGATCGTAGCGCCAACCGCCGTCGCCCTTGCGAAAACGTTTCTCGAGGCCCTTGATGGCGATCTCGCACATCTTCATGTCTTTGCGATCAAGCCTGAAGTCGCGCGCCTTCTTCTTCTTTTTCGCTCCCTTTTCTTCTGTTCCCCAGCGCTTGATCGGCACGCGCTTGCCGTCCTTGTCCTTTTGGAAGCGGCTGGCAGGGTTGCTCAAGCCGCGTGCCTTGGCTTCCCACGCGCTGATGTAATAGGCCTCGATGGCGTTCAGCACCGTGGCGTCTTCGTACGTCTTGCTGTTTTCGAAGCCCTGCATGTAATCGACGGCGCCTTGTTCAACATAGTGCTTCCGCAGCCAGTTCATTGCCTTCTCGATTTCAGGCTCGTCGTGAAACACGCCTGACTTGCAAAGCGCCTGAATCGGGAATGCGGTGCGCGCGACGCGGTACTTGTGCGGCTCGCCCTTGCCGTACAGCGGTGGATTGGGCGGAAACTTGCCGAAGATGGCGGGGTCTTCACCCTTCTCGATCCCCTGCTGCTTTTTCAGCCAGTCGCAGCCGGCATCGACGGCATCCTCAACCTGCTCGGCAAACGGTTTGCCGAAAATGTCTTCGCGCTTCTTGTCCGCGTCGTCGTCCTTTGCCTGCGCGCCCGAGTGCTGGGCCGAAGCAAACACCAACGCGGTCGCACACACCGACCACATGCACCATCTGATCATCTGAACTCCCTGCCGAAAATTTGAGTGCCGCCACGTTCCAGAATACGACACCTTCTGGCCGCCTGCCGCAAAAAACGTTGCCTCACTACAAGTGGCCTGCATCGACAGATACTTACGTCATGAGGCTATCGCAGGCTGGTCATGTGACGTCCGCCATCGACCTTCAGGCATTCGCCGGTCACCCATCCGGATTCCGGCGCAGCCAGAAACGCGATCGCAGCCGCCACGTCCTCGGGCTCGCCCGGTCTTCCCAGCGGGTGGGTTTGCTTGGCGCGCTGAAGGAATGCTTCGTAATCGGCCACGGCGCCGGTGGCTGTGTGCAGTTCACTGCGCACCACCCCTGGCTCGACGGCATTGACGCGCACGCCAAAGGGTGCCAGCTCAAGCGCCATGGTCATGGTCATCATGCTGACGGCGGCTTTCGACGCGCAGTATGCCAGCAGGCTTGCGTAGGGGCGGGTGCCGGTCACGCTGCTGACGTTGACGATGCAGCCCCTGGATTGCTTGAGCGCTTCCACTGCGGCCTGACTGAGATGAAAGAGGCCATACACGTTGACCTGCATGATGCGGTCAAACTCGTCGGCCGAAGTGTCCTGCACACCGCCATTGCCGAGTACGCCCGCGCTGTTGACCAGCACGTCAAGCCGCCCGTGGCGCTTGAGCGTCGTTTCCACCATCGCAGCGCAGTCGCGCCGGCTGGTTACGTCGCCGATCACGTAGGTTGCGCGTTCGATTTCGGCGCAGGCGGTTTTCAGCTTTTCTTCGCGGCGGCCGCTGATCACGACGTGCGCGCCTGCCTGTGCAAGGCGCCGCGCGGCGCCCAAACCGATGCCCGTGCCGCCACCGGAGATGAGCGCTGTCTTGTCGGCAAATTGCATGTGTCCCCTACTTCTCGCGCCTGATCAGGTGATAGCCGAAGTCAGATTCCGTGATGCGCGCATGGTTTACCTTGGTCGAAAGACCGCAGTCATTGAATGGCTGCACAAGGCCGGTGTCAGGCACCTCGTACACGTTGTGGGGCTGTGTGTCCTCGTTGTGCTCGGCCTGGATGCTCTTCCAGTTTTCGTCGGTGGGATCATTCAAATAGTCAAGCCACAGTTTCTCTACCAGTTCGCGTGCCTGTTTTTCGGTGCGCTTGGGGTCTTTGGGCGTGACGCGGCCGGGGCTCTTACCGGCCCAACTGATCAGCGTGTGTGTGATGGTGGCCTTTGCGACAGGTGTGTCGAGCTTGCCCCAATCGTCGTCGAATTCAGTCGGCGGCTCTTCAAACGGTATGGGATCGCCAGTCTTGTTCACGACTGCCATTGCGATGCCCGCAGTCAGGATCATCAGGACAATTACGATGCCTGCGTAGGATTTCTGCTTCTTGCGTGCCACGTCTGAAACCTCCGGTGCTTGCCCGATTGGGACGTTGGACGAACAGGTATGAAGGGATAGATTAGCGGCATGGACGGAGCAATCCAGATTGCGGCAGACGCCCTTTCATGGCGCGAGTTCAAGGACGCGCCCGGCGTGCACTTCAAGACCCTGCGCAAGCACCCGTCGGGCGGGTTGACGCTGCTGTTGCGGTTTGAAGCCGGTGCCCGCTACCACACCCACAAACACCCCGGCGGCGAAGAGTACTTCGTGCTTGAAGGAACACTGGAAGACCTGGGAAAGTCCTGGCCAGCCGGCAGCTACATCTGGCACCCGCCGGGCAGCGTGCACAGGCCGGCCAGCAGGACGGGTTGCGTCGTGCTGGTGATCCTGCCCGCCGCGGTCGAAGTGCTTTAGATGCGGCTATTGATCGGGGATGTCGGTGCGCAAGCGGCGCACGATTCGTGTGGGCGCCTCGCTGCTGACGGGCGGGACTTTGCCCGTGGGGGGCTTGTTGCCGCGCATCTCGGACCACTTGGCTACGCGCAGATTGACGGCGTGCGTGGTTGTTACCTCGCCGGTATCCGAGTAGCGGATGGTGCAGATGTCGCGCGCGTTGGTAATGCTCAGCAACTGGCCGATACGGCGAGTCCGGCGGCAGACGACGTTCTGACCGACAACGAGTTTTGAGGTCACTTTCGGCAACGTCCCGTCCCCAAGCGGCGCAAGACCGCTTGCGGACCGCTCTATCGTCCAATCGTCAGATTTCGAGCGTGGCTTGAACCACGTTCGAAGCCGGGGAACGGTTGCCACCCAGGTCGTAGGCCTTCACGTAGTAGCGGTACTTGAGGCCCCCCACCGCGGTGGTGTCGTGATACGCCGTTACCGGCGCCGGGATTGCGTCAATGCGCTCGTACTGACCTTCCTCGACCGATCGCCAGATGTCGTATCCGTACACCTGTTCGTTGTCAGTGGCTGCGTGCCACTTCAGGCTCACGCGGCCCTGCTGGGTTGAGGCGGTTAATGCGGCGCCGTTCGGCCAAACCGGCGCTAGATTATCGGCACTAGACGGGGCCTGGGTTTGACCTTTCGGCCAAAGAAAACACGAGACCGTCTGAAAACGCTCATCTTTGGCCTTGCAGACGTTGGCGTAGCAGCAGCGGATTACCTTGTCGAAGCGCCCGGCCTGCACCTTTCGCGGCCAGTCCGGGTCAGCCAGCAGCGGCCGGGCCATGCCGATCAGGTCAGCGTCGCCAGCCGCCAGAATCTCCTCTGCCAGCTCGGGCGTGTTGATCTTGCCGGTAGCGACGACGGGGGCGTCGCTGCCCCGAAGCCGCAAGAACGACTTGATACCCGCGGGTAGGTAGCGGTTGGCCGCGTCGGGCCAGGTCTTTCCGGGCATGCAGCGATCGCCGGAATAACCGGTGTAGGGGTACAGCGGCTCGCCTTCGCGCTTGATGGCGTCCTCAAACTTGCCGCCTGCGCTGATGCTGACGTAATCGACGCCCGCCTGCACAAGCCGCCAGGCGATCAGCTGCGACTCCGCGACCGTGTAGCCGCCCTTGATGCATTCCTCGCCGTCGAAGCGCACGCCGATCGGAAACTCGTCCCCCACCGCCTTGCGCACGGCCCCCACCACTTCGACCGGCAGGCGCAGGCGCCGCTCAAGCGACCCGCCGTAGTCGTCGCGGCGCTTGTTCAGGCGGCTGAGAAGGCTGGAAAGCGTGTAGGCGTGCGCCATGTGCAGCTCAACGCCATCGAACCCGCAACGCACTGCGCGTTCTGCGGCCGATGCGTACGCGTCGCGGATTGCGTGGATGTCATCCACGGTGAGGTCTTCCACCTTCTGGCGCCACCCGCTGCGGGAGATCTTGAGAAAGTGAATGATCTGCGGCACCACGCACCCCGGGCCGGAGTCATGCATTTGCAACGCAAGGTCGCGCAGGCCGGGCATGAATTCGTCGCCGCAGATGCGCAGCAGCGGCCCTGACTTGCTGCGGTGCACCGCCATTGCTTCAAGCACCACCAGCCCCGCGCCGCCCTGTGCAAAGCGCAGGTAGCGCTGCCGGATTTCGTCGTTGACGTAGCCGTCTTCGCCGGACAAACGCGTCACCATGGCGGGCACGACAATCCGGTTGGGCAGGGTCATGGAGCGGATGGCAAGCGGCGAAAACAACTTCATCGCCGGGGCCTCTTTTCAGCCAGGTTCGCGACGGCCTGCGGCGGCGATGCTGCGGCCTGCTGCGACTCCACCAGCACGCCCAGCGATCCGCCCCAGTCGGCCTGCACGACGACGCCGTCATCGTTGAAGAAAAAGCTCTGCACGACTGAGCCTTCGGGGCTCAACCAATCCACCTGCCAGCAATCCTCATCCAGCGGGAAGGGCGCCTTGCGGGTATGCCCGCGCGCGACAAGCCTCGAGCCACTGGCGCCGATGTCGCCGTTGCTGTCAGTCATGGGCGTGAAGCTGACACTGGCGTCAGGCTGGTTGAAGATGGATTTGGCAAGCGATGCCACACCATAGGTCGGCATCACGTCGTTGGGGCACGCGTCGCCGTCGTTGTCACGCCCGCCGCCGCTGGCCTTCAGGCGGCCCTCGTGAAAATCGAGTTGCGTGCTGGTTCGGGCGTCGCGGTACTTCAACTCAACCGGCAACAGCCGTCCGCCGCTTCGTGTAAGAGTAAGCACGCAGCGCGCATTGTGGTTTACCTCGCCCTGGATCGAGATGTCCTGCTCAAGGACACGCAGATCTCCCTGGCGGTGCGACTGTACGTGCAGGTGCCCCGCATGGGTGGCTTTGCCGTCCTTTTCAAGATAGACGGCGTACCAGTGATCTGTTTTCTTCGCGTCAGGCATTGCCGATCGCTTGCACAGGCCCGGAGGCGCCGCCCGTCTTCGGGTGCAGGCGCAGTCGCTCAACGGGCACGCCGTTTACCAGGTGACTCTCCACGATCTCGTCCACGTCCGCGACCGTGACCCCTTTGTACCAGACGGCTTCCGGATAGACGACCACGCTTGTGCCTGATTCGCAGGTATCCAGGCATCCGGATTTCTGCGCACGAATGCGCGGCTTGAGCTTGAGCTCAGCGACAAGCTGCTTGAACCGTTCCAGCACCGCTGGCGACCCCTTGGATGTGCAGTCGCCGCGCGGGTGCCCCGGCTCGCGCTGGTTCAGGCAGATGAACACGTGGCGTTCATACGGCGGGTATCGTCGTGTGGGCTGGGTGTCGGTTGCCGGCGCGTTACTCAAGCATGGCCCTCGCAATCAGAATCTGCTGCACTTCGCTGGCGCCTTCGTAGATGCGCAGCGGCCGAATCTCGCGGTACAGGCGCTCAAAAATGCTGCCCTTCAGCGCGCCCAGCCCGCCCGCGAGTTGCAGCGCCTTGTCGATGATCCACTGCGCGTTTTCGGTGCTTTGCCACTTGGCAATGGCGGCTTCCAGCGGGATGCGGTCTTGCCCGTTATCAAACTGCCACGCGGCGCGGTAGGTCAGCAGCCTTGACGCGTCAAGCCTGGCTCGCATCTCGGCGAGAATGCCCTGCGCGATCGGCTGCTCCGCCAGCGTGGAATCAAACATCTCGCGCCCGCGCGAATACAGCAGTGCCTCGTCCAGCGCGCGGCGCGCAAATCCGTTGGCGGCGGCGGCCACCGTCGCGCGCATGCGGCCCAGCGTGGCAAGCGCAATCTTCATGCCCGCGCCCTCTTCGCCAAGCCGCGCTGACACGGGCAGTCGCGCGTCTTCGAAGATCAGGCGGCCGATGGGGTGCGGCGCCATGGCGGGTTGCTTCTCGAAGGTCAAGCCGGGCAAGTCGGCGGGCACGATGAACGCGCTGACCCCCTTGCGCCCTTCTGAAGTGCGCGCAAACAGCGAAAAGTGAGTGGCAATGCCCACGTTGCTCACGAGGTGCTTGGTACCGTTAAGGATGTAGTGGTCGCCGTCGCGCGTCGCGCTAAGGGCCACGCGCGAAAGATCGCTGCCCGCGTCAGGCTCGGTGATTGCAAATGCCAGGCAATGCTCGCCGGTGGCGGCCCCGGGGAGCACGGCATCCTGCTGCTCTTGCGTGCCGGCCAGCAGGATGGGCACGCCTCCCAGCCCCTGCATGACGTAGGCGATATCCGCGATGCCCGAGTAGTAGGCAAGCACTTCGCGAATCAGCACGTTGATACGAAGTGACCACGCGGACGAAACGGCGCACTTGAGGATGTCGGCTGTGCCCAGTGTGCGCAGTGCGGTGGTGACAGCGGCCTCTTCGCCCATGCTGTCAGGGTCGGGCCAGATGTGGTTGCGCGCGTTGACATCCAGTTCGCGCGCCAGGTTGCGCTGCTCGTCGTTGAAGAAGGGCAGGTCCAGCAAGTCGTTCATCTTATCCAATCGGTCGCGCAATGGTGGCCAACTCATGCTGAAGCCGACGCACAGCAACGAAGAGCTGAAGAATGGTCAGCAAGCCAACCGCGATCACGAGGACAACAAACCACCCGACGCTGCTATGCAACTGGTAGTGCGATCGGTAGTTTCCGGTGACAAGCGCCCAAAGAAAGATTACGAGAAGCGGGCCTGCAATGAAAAGCCCGATCAGAGTCCGCGCCGAGCGGAACAAGGTGTATGAGCGTGTTGCACCGGCCGATCGGGCGAGAACCATCATGGCGCCGCAAAATGCCACACCGGCGAACTCCCGCGCCACACCAAGTCCACCTGTCACCACATACCAAAACGAACTGGGGGTGACGACCCAGATAGCCGCGACACCGTGGACCAGGCTAAGGCAGGCAATCATCTGAGCAAACGCCAACGGAGCAGAATAGGTTGCTCCAAGGCGCACGCGGGCGAGGACGGCAAGCGCTCCTACGATCAGCGCGTAGCCGATCACGTCGGGGACGACGTCGATCATCATCGTGCCGTGAGCAATATTGATGTCGATGAGGCACAGCAACCCGCCGATCAGCAAGGCGCCCAGGGCGTACACCAGGCTTGCTGCCGGGTACGTTACTCGAGTACTGTTTTGTTTGGCTTGCCACATGCCTGTCACAAGAACCTGGGTTCGCGCTTCTCTTTCCATGCATCATAGCTTTCCCGGAAGTCCGGGTGCTGCATGCAGATGGCTTGTGTCTGGGCTTCCGCCTCCAGGGCGGTCTCGAGATCGAAGCTCATGGCGCGGTTCAGCATGTCCTTGGTCATCATCAAGCCGAACGCCGGGCCGCTGGACAGCTTTCCGGCCCACTCTGCCGCGCGGGGCATGAGCTGATCGGCTGCGACGACCTCATTATACAGTCCGATCCGGTGCGCTTCTTCGGCAGAGATGAACTCGCCACCCATCAGCAGCTCGGTTGCTTTGGTCAATCCGACTATTCGCGGCAGGAGAAAGCAGGCGCCCATGTCCGCGCCGCTTAAGCCGACCCTGGTGAACAGGAATGCGCACTTGGCAAAGGTGCTTGCAATCCGCAAGTCGCAGGCCACCGCAATCGCGGCGCCGGCGCCGCAGACCGTGCCGTTGAGCGCGCCGATCACCGGCTTGCGCAACTGGCGCATGCTGCGAATCAGCTCGCAGGTCATGCGGGTGAACGCCAGCAGGCCGTTCATGTCGCGGCTGAACAGCTCGCCGATGATGTCTTCAACATCGCCGCCGCTGCAGAATGCCTTGCCGGCGCCGGTGATGATCACGACGCGGCAGGACTCGCGGCCCTCCAGGTGCCGAAAGAACGCTGCCAGCTCTTCGTACACCTCAAATGTCAGCGCGTTCAGCCGCTCCGGCCGGTTAAGCGTAATCGTTCCGACGCCCGCGGATTCCTCATACAAAAACGACTTGGGCTGCATGGCTCTCCTGCGTGGTACCCAACTTGACGTCAAGCCGGGTCCGGGATCACGGCATCGGCAGTGATCTCGACTTTCGCCCGGGCCTCAAGCAGGCCCTTTACCTCGATCAGCGCCATGGCGGGAAAGTGCCTGCCGATCACCTCACGCCATGCCTGGCCTACTGACTTGAGGCTGTCAACGTACTCCTGTTTGCTTGTCACGTACACGGTCATGCGGCCAATGTATCGAACCTCGCTGCCGCCGGCTTCAATGCACGCGCGCACGTTGAGAAGCGCCTGCCTGAACTGGCTGCTGAAGTCGTCGCTTACAAACTGCTGGTTGGCGTCCCAGCCTATCTGCCCTGCCACCAGTAGCGCGCGGCCACGCGGCATGGCGACCGCGTTGGCATAGCCGCTGGGGCGCTTCCATCCTTCGGGCAGAATAGATTGCAGCTCATTCATCAGTGCAGAATCTCCCCGCCGTCTATGCTCAAGGCCTGGCCGTTGATGCCGCCGCTGTCTTCGCGCAGCAGAAACGCCACGGTGTTTGCGACTTCTTCGGGCTCAAACACCCGTTGCTGGGGTGAAAGTGCCATCAGCTTTTGCTCAGCGGCGTCGGCGTCCGACCCGGTCTTCTGCGCGATGTTTGCCACGGTTTTCGCGAACATCTCGGTTCGCACGTAGCCGGGGCAAACCGCGTTGAACGTGACTTTCCGCGCCCCGAATTCGCGCGCAAGGCTGCGTGTGGCGCCAAGCAGCGCGTGCTTGCTGGCGGCGTAGGCGCTGACATAGGGGTAGCCTGCCAGCGCCGCGGTGCTCAGCACGTTGACGATCCGCCCCCCGCCGTTGTCGGCGATGTGCGGGGCAAAGGCGCGCATCAGGCGCATGGGTGCCATAAAGTTGAGTTGCAGGTGCCGCTCGATCAGTGAATCGTCCGTTCTGGCAAGCGGTGCGCTTTCGGCCATTCCGGCGTTGTTGATCAAGGCCCAGGGTGTGCCGTCCACGGCACCCCGCAACTGGTCTGGCGCGTTGGGCTTGGTCAGATCGACGGCCATCCCGCGTGCGTCTGCTCCGGCTTGGCGAAGCTCGGCGACAGCCTGATCCAGCGCTTGTGCCGTCCGCGCTGTCAGGACCAGCGAATAGCCTTCACTCGCAAGCCGGGCGGCAATGACACGCCCGATGCCGCGGCTGGCGCCCGTAATCAGCACAAGTTTAGCCATGGCGGGTACTTTAGGCGCGAGGCCGAGCCATTTCAATCGCGGCGGCCGTCGGGCCGAATGTTATGGCGGGGAAGGAAAGAATTTTCGAAAGGTCGGCGCCAACTACAGGACATATTGGAAAGTCCAAATTGTGTTCTGCTGAAGTTTGCGGCTGTCTATACTTGCTTGCACTTCAGTACTTGTGCTGACCTGTGGGTTGCCGCGCGGATGGCGGCACCCGCCACCGCCGGACGTGGGGATGCGTACCAGGCGGGCAGGGTGCATCCGCCGAACCTTGGAGCTACTGCATGCGCCAAACGATCAACCTGTTCGTGGTGACCGCATTGTGCGTCGCCGCATCTGCCCTGATTGCGCAAACGAACCTTGCGCTCAGCGCAACCTGCACTTCAACGAGCGGCGGTGCGCCTCCGACATACGGCGCCGACAAGATCAACGACGGCAACCTCTCCACGCGCCACTGGGTTTCCGGCAGCAGTTCATCGGGCCTCAATGCATGGGTACAGTTGACGTGGCCGACGCCGGTTGACGTTGACTCGATCAAGATCACCACCGACAGCAACACCGGCAACCGCTACATGCGCGGCGCCACCATCCAGTATTGGGACGGCTCCGGCTGGCAGACGGACTCAAGCTGGCTTCACACGGTTCCGTACCCGGTGATTTACACGATTCCGCTGGCGCAGACGCGCCTTACGACGCAGATTCGACTGGTGAACTGGGATGTTGTCGGAAGCCAGGCCAGCAACCCGTGGTTTGTCGAGTGGGAGGTCTTCGACCCGCCCGGGCCCAAGTTGACTGTCGCGGCAACAACCGGGACACCGCTGTCTGTCCTTTCAAACTCGCAAGGCCCGGGCGTATCGGGCATCCAGGCCGGCACCTTCGAAATTTCGTCGAATGCAATGGCGGGTGCGGCGTTCACGCATCTTGAGCTGGCGGCGTCGGGGACTGCGGACGACTCCACGGCATTCACGGAAGTCAGCATCTACCGCGACGACACTTCGGGGACGAACCCCGGCAACTACGACCCCGGCGACATTCTTGTGTGCGGGCCGGACGTGTTCAGCACAAACGACGGCTCGATTAACTTTCCTGTCGTGACGGCGGAACAAGACTTTCCTGTCAATACAACGCGGCAGTACTTTGTTGTGGTCAAGCTGGCAGGGACGGCTTTGCCGGGCCAGACCATGGCGTTTACGGTAAGCGACCTGACCATGGCGCCGGGTGCGATCAAGACCGTGCCGCCCGGCTCAACCATGTCGGGCCTGCTTGTGGCGACGCCGGAGTTTTCTTTCGTTGACGCGAGCCCTTCGTTGCCGACCACGGTCTTCCTTACTTTCTCCGGCGTGGCCCAGGTGTTCACTGTCAGCTATCCCGGCGGGCCGGATGACAAGCCCGTCTCAATCAACTTGAACAGCCTTGGCTCAGCGCACGAGGTGGACGACCTGCACAACATTCAGCTCTGGTACGACCAGGACGACAACAGCGCCTTTGACGACCAGGCCGATACTCTGGTTGACACGCAGGTTTTCACAGCCGACAACGGCACCGTAAGCTTCAGCTTTGCCAGCCATCCGAACTTTCAGGAAGGCGACACGCGGCGGTTCTTTGTGGTCTATAACCTCAACGCCAATGCCGGCGACCTTGAGACATTCCGCTGCTACATCGAATCCATGCCCGCGGCGCCGCTGGGCGGTGTGGGTTCTGGGTTGCCTTCGCCCAGCGCAAACGGCACGCCCGGCTTGGAAGTCAGTGCCGCTATCCTGTTCGGCGTAATGAACGGGCCGTTGGCACCCGTCAACGTATCCAGCAACGCGCAGGGCCCCACTGGCGACGGTGTGCTGATCGCTGACGTTACTTTGGACGCGCTGCCCGGCGGTGACTGGGTCGTCAGTTCAATGACCTTCCACGCAGGCGGCACGGGCAGCCATAACACCGCCTATCTGGAACTTGGCCTCTACGAAGACTCCGGCAACGACACCTGGGACGGTGCAGCCGTGGATGCACTGGCTG
>CAZZBH010000099.1:0-13171 GCA_964652605.1 uncultured Planctomycetaceae bacterium | reverse complement strand
TATAGGTGTCGGCAACCAGCAGCGAATGGCCGCGCGAGGTTGCGAACTCGGTGGGTTCAGCCGGCTCTTCGCTGGCGATCGACCAGTAAATGATGTGGTCGTTCTCGCCGTCGCTGCAGGCCACGATGGCGTCCACTTTATCGTCAAAGTTGACATCCGCGATAACCATGTCGCTGGAGAGACGGTCGCCCTCGCCGAAAGAGACGGCTGTGCGGTTGAACCCGCCTTGCGCAAACGCCGGAGCTGCGAGCACAGAAACCACAGCAACCAACAGAATACCCGCAAAGACAGTGTCTGTAAGAGTGAGCGTTCTCATGGCGACTCTCCTTTTCGAGTGATGAGTGCGCGGCATGATGGCCGTCACGAAACAGCAGCGCAAGTTAAAATTTCGAAAAGAGTGCGCGAATGTGGGTATTGTGCAATTTGAGCGTCTAACTTGTGCAAAGCAGGAGAAGTGGTGGTGCTGGGGCGGTCTCGGCGCAGCCCGCGCCTTCAAACGTGAGGTATTGCCCGACGATTCTGTGTCGCCCACGAAGTCATAGTTCCTTAACCGGCCCCAATGGTCCCGAGGAGACAACATGCCTACACCACTTTGTGTTCGCGCTGATGCGTCCAGCATCCTGCGCAACATCCTGAACTACTTCAGTGACAACTTTGCCTGCATCCAGGAGTTGCTTCAGAACGCACGACGTGCTGAGGCCTCCGAAGTGCGGGTTGAAATCGACACTCGGGCCGGGGCGGTCACCGTGACCGACAACGGCCATGGGGTCATTGACCCTGAGGATCTGCTGAACATCGGAAAGTCCGAATGGAACGAGGGCGTCAGGGCCGAGCGCCCTGCCGGCATGGGCCTGTTCAGCGTGTTCAAGCTGGGCGGCTTTGCCGAGGTGCGTTCCGGCCGCTGGGAAGTTAGGTCAGTTAAAGGGGTCAGGCTCCTTTTTTTGGTTCTTGTTTTTGGGTCTGGTCGGGACATTTGTTTGTGTGCCAGCTGACGCGGGCCTTCTCTGTTCAAGCCGCCCGGTGGCGCAGGGTGATGGTGGCGGCGGTCAGTGCCGCCAGCCAGGCGAGCTAGTGCGCGGTTGGTGGGCGTTTGCCGGCCTCTCTTTGTGCCGTTTCCGCTAGGCGTTTTCTTGGGCGGCAGCTTGCCGGGAAGGGTGTTGTCCCTCCCCCACGCCTGTGCCTCTCTTGGCTTCGGCTTGGTGAATGCCTGTTGCTGCTCGTTTTGCGGTCGAGCGTCCTCAGCCGCCGTTGTGCGGCCAGGGGACTTCTAGTTCCTGCCCTCTTGTCACCGAGAACTCGACCTGCATTGGCTCACCTTCGCCTTTGATTGTCGCGCGGTACGTCCCGGCGGCTAGCGGGCCGATCTGCAACTTGCCCTCGGCGAGAGCGCGCGCGTCATTGAGCAGACTCTCAGATATTGCTACTTCTCGGCCGGTTGCGTCGGTGACAGTTATTTCCGGTACAGTGATGGCGGCGCTCGCCTTCAATACTGCGCGGGCACCCTTGTGTGGCTTCAGGCTGATTTCTGCGGCTGCACCTGCTTCGACAGTCAGTTGGAGAATCTGCGGCTCGAACGCGTCGCCCGCGAAGTGCAGTGTCGCCGCGCCGATCTGCAGGCTTTCGAACTTGACCTGCGCCTGGTAGTTCTCTCGTACGGCAACCACCTTTTTGTCCGTGTCATACCCAGACTGCTCAATCCATACGCGCCCGTAGTGCCAGTTCTTGAGTTCTTCAGCGCTGAACCCGGCGGCTGGCTCGAACTTCACTGTCACAACTCCGCCTTCGGCCGACGGCGTGAGATCGACCTCGGTCGCTTGCGTGACCTGTACTTCCTTGATCACGGGCGCGTAGCCGGGCACCTCAAGCACAAAGCGGTAATGCCCCGGCACGAAGTTGGAAAGCACTGTGGGGCCGCCCGCCGCGAGCGGAAGAAGAAATCGCGAGGCCGAGGTTTCCGACCCGCCCCCAAGCAGCTCGCCGCTGAAGCGTGTGCCCTCGGTGAGTGTTTCCAGCCCGCTGGTGATGGTCACGGGCGCGCGTGAAAAATTCAGGCGCCAGGTGTCGGTGGTGTCCTCGGATACTTCGATAGTCGCCCATGCGACCGACAATTGAAGCAGCGAGCCGCCGCGGAACCAGGCGTGCCAGGTGCCCGGTTCAAGGGTGCAGGTGAATTCACCGTTTTCGGCTATGTCCGCCTGTTTTTCACTCGCGCCCGCGAACGCGGGCAGGAGGTGCACCCGCTTGTAATGAGGTGCGCCGCCCAGCGTGACCAGCCCTTGCAGCGTCTTTCCCTTTTCCGTCAGGTCGATATTGAGCACCACCTCGCCGCCGGCTGGCACTTCGACCCGGCGGGTCTTGATGACCTCGGGGTCCATGCCCACCGCCTCAACCTGCCGCAGCACGTACCACTGCCCTGCCAGGATGTTCTCGAACCGAAACGCGCCACGCGAATCGGTGCGCGTGCGCGGAGTGGCGCGTGTGATACGGCCGTTGGCGCCGGGCACGACCAGTTCCACATCCGGCGCCGGATAACCATTGATCGTGGCTACGCCGGCAATCGTGCCAGTGCGCGGCGAGAAGTCAAAGTCAACGCGCGTGCGCCGGCCGGGCTCGACCTCGATATCCATCCGGAAGTCCACACTGCCGCTCCGGTAGGCGACGACCATCCAGCGCCCGGGAGGCATTCCTGTCAGTTCGTACGCGCCGTCTTCCAGCGCGGCGAAGTGCGGGCCCTTTTTGCCGAGGAACCCCGCATAGCCGGGTGCGACGTCCACCATGTCAATGATGCGCGGCTCGGTCATTGAGATTGCCCGCACGCCGTCGGGCT
This sequence comes from uncultured Planctomycetaceae bacterium, assembly GCA_964652605.1. Taxonomy (GTDB): domain Bacteria; phylum Planctomycetota; class UBA8742; order UBA2392; family UBA2392; genus JADJRK01. Next base: position 10,344 of record CAZZBH010000099.1, on the reverse strand, counting down.
CCGGCCGCGTCTGCTCAACGGCCTCGCGCGGTGCCGAGACGACGCCGAAGATTACGCCCGCCGGGCTCATCACCACGATGACGGGGGCGTGGTCGCCGTCTTTGCGCCGTGAGACGCTTAGAGTCGCGTCGGCGTACTCCGGATGCTTTGCGCTCAGGTCGTATGTGCCGGCGGCGATTCCGGTCATCTCGAAGTGGCCGTTGGCGTCGCTGATTGCCTGGGCCAGTCTTGCCTTGCCGTCGCTGCCGTCGGCGCGCACGAACGGCATATCGACACTCGACCTGATGTACAGCGCTGCGCCGGCGATGCCGCGACCGGAGCTGTCTTCGACGCGCCCGGCAATCGTCTCGCCGCGGTCAAGCGTCAGCTCTCCGAGGTCGAGATCCTCTCCCAGCCGGGGCCTGATGGCAAAGCGCGTCTCGGCAAATCCCTCTGCCTTGATGCGCAACTGTGTGTGTTTGGTCGTAAGCCAGTCCAGCATATAGACGCCGTTTTCGTCCGGCGTGATGCCGGGCCCCCACCCGCCGTACGTGGGCAGACGGTCCATGCCGCTTTGCACCACTGAGGCCTGCACCACGCCGCCCGCGGGCTCGGCCAGCGTCCACAGCAGGCGCATCTGGCGCGGGATGGTCAAGTTGACCGGGCCCTTCTCTTCGCCCTCGTCCACTTTGATGAACTCTGCCTGCGCGTGCTGGGGCAGACGATCGCGGTCCTCGTCACTCACGCGCGCGACACTGGCGGCGTTCTTGCCGCGGATGAACCAGTTGCCCGGTGGCATGCCATCGAACCGGTACTCACCCTCGTCGTTGGTGACCGTGGATCGGGCCGCCATGGCGAGATCGACGTCGCCCTCCTGGCTTGTGCGGTCACCGTGGAAGGCCTCGACCGGGACCCCCGCCGCAATGTCGCCGCCTTCCCACTTTGCTTTGCCAAAGACGCTTGCACTCGTGGGCAGCACGAGCGTGAGGCCCTGGATTGCCGTGCCGTTGACCAGCGACAGCTCGCGCCCGGTGGCGGTGGCGCGCCCGTCGGCGGCGGCTTTGACACGCACGATTTGCGCGTTGTCGCCCTGCCATTCAAATTGCAGCCGGAAGGTGCCACCGGCTTGCGTGCTTGCGGCGACGCCGCCGGCACCGACGCTCGCGCCCTCGATGCCGCTGCCTTTGCTATCGACGACGCGCCCGCTGATGCTGGCGGTGTGCGTGGGCGCCTGCGACGTGTCGCCTGTCGGCTGGCTTGGCACGGGCTGCTGGAGGTCGGGGTTTATGGCTTGATTGCCTGTGGGCCTGTTTTTCGTTTCCGCCGGCGAATTCGCTGTCTGGTTTTCGGGCGTGTCTTCGCCGGGTTGCGTTGCGGGCACGTCATCCGCTTGCGCGATCTCTTCGGTGGGTTGAATGTTCGGGCCCGTGCGAGGCGCGGGCTCGTGCGGCGCAAGCACACTCATGCCGCCCCAGGTGCCGAGGATGGCAACGGCAACGACGGCTGCGGCAGCAATGGCGATCTTTTTCATGGCGATACCTCCGACAATGGCGCCCGCGGGCGCGATGTGCGAAACGGACTGGATCAGGGCGGCTTCCCACCCCGGCGGCGGGGCGGGGATCGGGATCAGTGGCAGCAGCGCCGTGGCCTGCGCACCCTGCACGTTCATGCGCAGGCGCAGAGAGGCCAAACCCTCGCGCACGCGCTTCTTGTAAGTGCCCAGCGGCAGGCCCAGCGCCTTTGCCGCCTGCTTTTGCGTAAGCCCGGCTATGTAGCCGGCGACCAGCGCATCGCGCTCGGCCTCCGGTAGCTGCTGCAACGCGTTGCGCAACTGTTGGCGGAGCTCGTTGCGCGCGGCGGCATCGGCGGGGCCGTGATGCGCGTCTGCCATGCTTGCCTCCTGCAGTGCCGAAGTGATGTGGCGAAGGTTCTTGCGGCGCAGGTTGCGGACCTCGCGGTGCATCACCGCGGCGAACCAGGGCCATGGGTCGTCAGTAGGAATGCGCGAGCGTTTGCGGGCAGCGACCAGCAGGGTCTGCTGCAAAAGGTCCTCGGCGTCGGCGGCATGAAACGTAAGCGCAAAAGCCAACCGCCAAGCCCGGTCAGCCACCAAAGAAAACGCATGTGCCAAAGGATCCGGCAAGCAGCACCCTCCAGCATTAACCGTCCGGAGGGGCGCGAGTGGATAAGTATTTTTCCGTCGGATGGCGGAGCACCCGGGGGTAGACGGAAAGATTTCGTCTGGAGCGCCAAGGCACGTTCCGGCGAAACCAACCGCGCACGGACACGGCGCTTGCGCCCGTGTCCGTGCGACGCTACGAATGCGGCCGCTTACCGCAGCGCTTTCACGTAGATCATTCTTCTGGCGTTGCCGGTGCCCGCGCCCCAGAAGGTGTCGTAGCAGACTACCGGGCGGCCTTGGGGGTCGATGGCGATATCTGGCAGCCAGTGGTCTTCCGCACCGTAATCCGACAACCCGTCGTCACTCAGGCTGCCGCGAATCGCACGCCACGCCGTGCCGTCATAACGCGCCGCGAACACGCCGCGCTTGTTGTTCAACGTGCTGCCCGGGTGCACCTGGTTCCAGGCCGCGTACACGTTGTCGTTTGCGTCCACCTCAAGCCGCACCTTGATCACGTTCGTCACCGTGTTGTCGGGCACGTTGATCTGCACACTGCCCCCCGCGCCCACCCAGTTGGCCGCGCCATCCCAGCCGGCTGCCGGCGCGGTGCGCACGTGCACCTGCTGGTCGCTGGGGCCGGTGAAGGTGACCTTGTATGCGGCGTACAGGTTGCCGGTGCTGTCCACTGCCAGCGCGGGAAAACCGCCGCCCGGCTGTGAAGTGGAATCGTGGATAGTAACGATGCCAGGCGACCATGTTCCGCCAACGATGTCGTAGCGGCGCATGCGAATGTCGCCGGCTGATCCGCCGCGCACCCACGCCACGTAGGCGTATCCGCCATGGATGGCGATCTGCGGGTACTGGCAATCCTCCAGTGCATCTTCACTGATGCCATCGACGGGCGTGGCGTCGGTGACATCTTCCCACAAACCGGTGGCGCGCACCCAGCGCTTCACGAACACCGCGTACTCGGGCACATCGGCATGGTAGGTCACATACACGTCGTCGGTGGCTTCGTCGAAGGCGATGCGCGGCTCCTGGGCGCGGTTGCCGTTTCTCGTGAATCCGCCGACGTCGGGGCCGGTCGGGTTGGACACGTCGGTCACCCAGTCCGAGGCATTGCTGCCCGTGCCCAGCGCCTCCCATGCACCAAGCGTAATGTTGTAGCGATATAGAAAGCTGTCCCACAACGTCTGGCCGCTGCCGTCGTCAGGGTCCGGGTCGCCGTGGAAAAGCACGTACACGAACTCCTGATTGGCGGCGCCCTGGTTCTTCTCGGCGTAGTACACGATTTCACCCATGTAGCCGCTGCTGATCACGCGCCCCTGTGTGTTCAGGTTCAACCCAAGCCCGCTGTCGGAGCCGTTCAGCCCTGACCAAGTGCCGGTCTGCGGGTCAAAGCGCTTCACGTACACCGCGTACATCCAGTCGCTGCCGCTCAGATCAACGCGGCTTGAATACGCCACATACACGCGGCCCTGTGCATCGACGGTGGTGGCTGAGCCCAATGTCCATCCGGCGCTGGTGGAGATGCCGGTTGCAGTCGCTGAGCCTGCCAAGCCGACCCAGTTCTGCGCGTTAAGCGCGAACGAGCGCGTGGTCGTCGCTCCCAGGGCGTCACTGGCTGTGACAATCACCTGGCCCGCGCCGCCGGTCGGCGTCATGGCGCGAGGGCCGGTGTAGTCGAGCTCGTACAAGCCGCTGGTCGCATTCCATGCCAGTGCTTCGGTTGCGCTGCCGCCGAAGGGGCCGGCAAGACTGGCGGTTACGGTGAGCTGTGAGTCGTCGCCGTCAGGGTCAGTCAGGGCGATCCTGAACTGCATCGTCTCGGCGGGGCCGAACACGCTGCCGCTGATGCCGTCGGCGTTTTCGACAACGCTTGCGACGGTGTCGAAAACCGGCGCGGCGTTGGCGATTGTGACGTACAGGACGCCGGTGTAAGTGAAGTCCTCGTTGTCGCGCACGCGAAACAGCACCGTCTTGGTGCCGGCTGACAGGCCCGCCGGGATGATGTGCTCGAGGCTGTAGGTACTGTCGCCGGCTGTGGCGTCGCCGGACATGCCGTCATCAAGCATGTCGGTGTCGGCACTGCCGCCGAGAGGTGTCAGGTCAACGCGCACGTGGCTGACCTGGTTTTTGGCGTCCACAGCCACCTGCATCAGCACCGTATCACCCTGGGCGACGGCGCCGGGTGTTGCGGTAGCGGCAGAGACGGTGAGAACGCTGCCGGGGTTGATTGTGCGAGTTTCTGTTTCGGGCTCTCCGCACGCAGCGAGCATAAGTGTGGTCAGAGTGAACAAGGCGAGTCGTTTCATTTTGGTTCTCCGGTTGTCGATGGCGCGGAAGATACTGAGACTGTGTCTCATTACAACCCGGCGACAAGTCGTTGTCTCGGGGTTTTCAGGTATGTGCGGATACGCAAGGACTTTGTGAAGCAGTGGTATGCAAGTTAGCGTCGCGACGCGATACTCGTGAAATGCTTACACACCGGTATGGCGAATCGAGATCGACACCATCCCGCGCGAGCGCCCAGATACAGGCTTTGACGACCATTCATCGCCAGTGGCACAAGGTTTGCATCGCGAAGACGCGAAGTGATTGTGGCGCGGTGTTTTGCGAACCAGCAAATGTCTCGCGCCTATGTGTCGATACGCCTAAAAAGGGGTCACTATGAAGCCTGCACTTCTCTTCACCGTCCTTGCGCTGACACTGTCGTTGCCGTGGATCCTGCTTCGTGACGCAGCCGCGCAACAGAGTGAGCCCGACGAGGGCACGCTGGCGACTGTCGCTTTGCGGCTGGCGCCGGATGCCAAGATTGAATCGGTGGCGCTCGCCCACAGCGCATCCGTCCGGCATCGCGTCGGCAGCCTGGAGCGCTGGTGGCTGCTCGAGTTTCCCAGCCCGACCAAAGCCGCGGACGCCATGGCGGCGCTTGCCACCGACGAACGTGTTGAGGACGCGCAGTTGCAAAAGCGCGGGCGATTCGAGTTTCGCGTCAATGATCCGCTGTTTCCATCGCAATGGCACTTGAAGAAGTCCGGCGGCGCCAGCCTGGACATCAACGCCGAAGGCGCCTGGAACGCCGGGTTCAACGGCAGCGGCATCACCATCATGATCTGCGACGACTCGCTTGAGCACACACATCCTGACATCGCACCGAACTACAGCGCGCTTCACAGCTACGACTACAATTCCAACGACGCCAATCCCGCACCCGACAGCGCCCAGGAATCCCACGGCACGGCAACTGCCGGCTTGGCTGCCGCACGCGGCGACAACGGCCTTGGCGTGGCCGGCGTGGCGCACCAGGCAACGCTTGCGGCAATCCGCATGGACGCCGCGTTTTCTGACGCCGGCATCGCCAGCGCGCTAAGCCACAGCCAGTCGGCAATCGACATCTACAGCAATTCCTGGGGCCCCATGCCGTGGCAGGCGATGGGACCCTTGACGCGTCAAGCCATCATGGACGGCGTCAATAACGGTCGCGGCGGCAAAGGCTGCATCTACGTCTGGGCAAGCGGCAACGGGCGGCCCTGGGGCGACAACTCAAATAACGACCCATTCCAGAACATGCCCGAGACGATCTCGGTCAGCAGCATCGCCATCGACGGCGTCGTGGCGGACCACAGCGAGCGCGGCGCCAGCATCCTGGTCGCGGCGCCTGCAGGCGTTAGCAGCGGCGGGCAGCAAGCCGGCGGAAACATCGTCACCACAGACCGCACCGGCGCCGACGGCTACGGCGGTCTGGCCGATGCGGACTACACCAACACCTTTGGCGGCACGTCGGCGAGCTGCCCGATTGTCGCGGGCACGTGCGCGCTCATGCTACATGCAAACCCCAACCTTACGTGGCGCGATGTGCAGCACATTCTCGTCGAAACCGCAAACAGTACCAACGGCATCAGCAACACCGGCTGGACGACCAACGGTGCCGGTCGGCGCATCCATGACACACTTGGCTTCGGCTGTGTGGACGCCGGAGCCGCAGCCGCACTGGCGCAGACCTGGGCCGGCGTCGCCGCGCGCGTCACCGAGATTACGCCGCCCGACAATGCCGGGGTGCCGATCCCTGATGCAAACCCAGCGGGCGTGACGCGCACGATCCACGTGCCGAACAATGTGACGATCGAGCATGTCGTGATTGAGCTGGCATGCACGCACCCATTCTGGGACGACTTGCGCGTGACGCTGACGTCGCCGTCCGGCACCGTCAGCGTGCTGGCCGACGCGCCCATGTTTCCGTCGCCCTTTGGCCCCACAAGCTGGGAGTTCATGACCACCCGCTGCTGGGGCGAGACCGCGGGCGGAACCTGGACACTCAACGTCGTGGACGTGCACCCGCAGATGACCGGCTCACTGACCAGCTGGCGCCTGAAGGTGCACGGCACAGGCGGCGGCACGGTGCCGCCTCCCCCACCGCCCGCGCCGACGCTGGATGTGTCCGCGACATCGCTGAACCTGATCGCGCCCGATGCTGCGACGCCCAGCAACCCAAAGACCTACACCGTAACCGGCGCGAACTTGACTGGCGATGTCAGCGTGACCGCCAGCGCCACGTTCGAAGTCGCTGAAGCTGCGTCGGGGCCCTGGCTCTCCTCAGTAGTCCTCGCGCCGGTCGCGGGCAGCGTCAGTGCCACGGTGTTCGTGCGCTTTGATCCAGCCGGCGGCGGCGCGACATCCGGAACCGTCACCCACACCAGCCCCGGCGCGCCAACGCGCACGGTGAGCCTGAACGGCCTGCTTCCGACGGGTGGCAATCCAAGCCAGGGCAGCAAGTCGGGAGGCGGCGGTGGCGGCGGCTGCAGCCTGCATGCCGGCACGGCCGCACCGGTTGCCGGCATGCTGGCGCTGGTGCTGTGGCGCACGCGACGGAGGCGAAGCGCGGGCGTGTGAGCGCCGCTACTCGCTCTCGTCGTCGCGCTTTTTCGGCCCCAAAGGCGGGGAAGATGACGGGTTGGGCAGCCGCACACTTTTATTCGGCACGCCCTTGCGCACGCTGGGATTGGTCGGCGGCGTCGTCGGGTTCTTCCGAATGCTGCCGCTTGGCTTGATCGGCGGCTTGCGGATGCTGCCTGTCCCCTTGCCAGGGATCGGCCGCCGCGCGCCGCTGCTGTCCGGGCCGGGCACCCGCACGCTGTGGCCGTCGGGCCGCAGGCGCCGACTGGTGTTGTTGGTGATGGGTTTGAACTTGCCGGTGCCGTGGCCAACGGCTGAAAACTTGCCGGTGCCGTGGCCGCCCAGCTGAAAGTGAAACGGGTTGTTCTCGTCTTTGCTGGGGTCGTACTGCAGGTCGGCGGCGCCCTCAATGACCTCGGTGATGTCGTCCACGACTTCACGTGCGCTCTGGTAGCGGAAGTCGCGGTCTTTGCTCATCATCTTCTCGATGAAGTAATGCATGTGCACGCTGATCTTGCCGCCCTTCAGCTTGATTGCGTCGAGGCCCTCCAGCACCTGCTTGCTCATCACCTCCATGCTGTCCTTGCCGCTGAAGGGCAGCTCGCCGATCACCATGTGGTACAGCGTGGCGCCCAGGCTGTAGATGTCGGCGCGGATATCCAGGTCAGCCTGCCCCTTTGCCTGCTCGGGACTGATGTACTGCACCGTGCCGCAGGTTTCGTCTTCGAACTTGCCCGCCAGGTCAGGCCTGATCGAAGTCGCGAAGCCGAGGTCAACCAGCTTCACGCGGCCGTTCTTGTCCCACATGATGTTGTCGGGCTTGACGTCGCGGTGAACGATGCCGCGCTCCTGCATATATGCCAGGCCGCGGGCGACTTCGGTGATCACGTAGGTCGCCTTCTGCTCGTCGAAAGGACCGTCGCGCTCCAGCAGATCGTGAATGCTCGGCCCGTCAATGAACTCCATGGCCATGAAGTACAGCGGGTCAGTCTTGCCGGCTTTGCCATACTCGAATCCGCGTGCGATGTTCTCGCTCGCAAACTCCTTGAGCAGTCTGCCCTCGCGCAGAAAACGCTGCACAAACTTCTCGTTGGTCACGTGTCGCGGAAACAGCACCTTCAGCGCGCACTGGCGTTTGGCTTCTCGGTTGGTGGCCAGGAACACGGTGGCCATGCCGCCCTGGCCGATCTCTTTGTGCACTTCGTACAGCGGGATGCGCGCGGCCATTTCCACGCTGACGTGCTCGCCCACGCCGGGCACGTCGGTGGCGCCGCCGGCGAGGTTGGCCGCTTGCTCGTCGGTGAGGTACTTCTTGCGCAGGGCGATCTGGATCAACGGCAGGCTTACCCCGCGCTGCTCCTGCAGCACAGCCTGCAGGTCCATGCACTCCTGGACCTGCTGCTTCTGGATCAGCCCTTGCTTTACAGCCAGGGCCATGAGCATGAGTTCCTGCTTAGTCGCCATCGGGGGCGGCATCCTCAATGTCGTCGATCAGGATCTCATCGCACATCTTGTGGATCCCGTTGATTACCAGCACTGTGATCAGCTCGCGTTCCATGCGAGGAAAGTCGTCGATGGAGTCTTTGATCGACATCAGGCGGTCGCGAATCTCCGCCTCAAGCGTGTCCACGCGCCTTGATAGCTCCGGGTGCGAGCGCTTGATCTGCCGCACACGGTCAAAGATGCGCGTGACCATGCCCGGCGAGGGCTCGCCGTCGTGTGGTGTGCCCGGGTCTTTCCGTGCGGACGCCATGGAACCTCCAGCGCCAAAGCCTATAGCTTACGACAAATCTACCGAATTGTGCGCGGCAAATCAGGCTACCCGGCTACTGGGGGATGCGTATTATAGCCAAGCCACAACGGGTGGCTACTGGGCCAGAAAGCCGGAGTGAATGATGCCATATCGGTTTGGAATGCTTGTTCTTTTGTCGCTGGGGCTGCTGTGCGGGACCATCGGGCTGGCTGTGGGCCAGGATGCAGGAAAGGGCGGAAAGAAAGACGAGAAAAAGGACGAGAAGAAGGACGAGGCCCCAAAGGATGCCCCGAAAAAAGAAAAGCCTTACACACAGAAAGAGTTCGACGACCTGATGGAAAAGGACGTCCGCGACAACTGGAACAAGCTCAAGTTCAACCACCGCAAGAAAATGGCTGAGCAAGCCGCAGCCTCCGCCGACGGCATCGCCGAAGCCGCGCCCAAGATCCTGCGCTACGACGGCGAAGTCTTGAAAGGCGACAACAAGGGCAAAAAGGCACGCGACCAGAAGGATTACCAGCAGTGGGTCGCGGACCTCAAGCAACACGCTGAAGACTACGCCAAGCACGTCCGCAAGGGCGATTGGGACAAAGCCGGCACCTCGCGCGACAAGATCAACGAAACCTGCGGCGCTTGCCACGACGTTTACGAAAGCAAGTAGTCGCAACTCAAGCCAACGGCCGCGCCATCACTTGGCGCGGCCGTTCTATTCACAGTCGGCAATCACGCACGCGCCCAACGCCTGCGCAAACCAAGTCCAGCCGGCACGAGCAACGCTGCAATCATGATCGCCGCGGGCCAGGCCGGGCTGTTGCCGGTAGTGCAGCTTCCGCCTTCGTCGGCCTTGGGGGGTGCGCTGTCTTTGGGGGCTGTGTAGGTGAAGGTTTGCGTCAGCGTCTGCGGCGGCAGTGTTCCGCTTTGCACTACGATTGGCAGGTTCTCGCCGAATCCGGCTGGGATGGTCAGGTTGCCTGCGGTTGTCCCGCCCGTGATGCTGGCTGTGCCTGTGCACAGCGTGCCGCCGATCGTTACCGTGAACGGCAGCATGAACCCGCTGCCCTGGATGCTCAGGGCTTCGCCGCCGGCTGCCAAGCCGGTTACGGGGTTAAAGGTATCCACGCGGAACTCGATTGCGCCTACCTCTATTCCCTGTGGTGCCGGCGAGCCGAAGTCAACCGGTGCGCTGGCTTGCACGTCCGTGACGTTGGCGATCTCCAGGCTGAATGTCTCGGGCGTTGCGCTTACGCCGTCGCCTGCTGTGGCTGTGAAGTGGATGACAACCCACAGGTCGGTCACCTGGCCTACTGCCATGTTCAGTGTGAAGCTGCTGGTGATCAGTGCGCTGCCGGCTTGTGTGTCGAGCTGTGTGTCGTCGGCTGCGTTGAAGATGCCGTCGCCGTTGTCTTCGTGCACTGACACGCTGGCTACGTCACTGCTCCAGTCGCCGCTGCCTGATGTCGTGAAGTTGATGCCGCTGACGTCCGTCGCGCCGTTCAGTGCGTTCAGCCGGAACTGTGCAGCCACCAGGCTGCCGGTGTTGCCCGCTGCATGTGTCGCCGGGCTGGGCTGGTTGGGGCCGTTGGCGACACTCAGC
>CAZZBH010000098.1:0-13736 GCA_964652605.1 uncultured Planctomycetaceae bacterium | reverse complement strand
TGACAATGTAGGTGGTGTTGTCTCCGTGCAGGCGCTCACGCACCAGGTTGGCGGCGTAGCCTAGCGCGGCAACGTCGCCGGTGCGCAACAGTCGCAGGCCGTCGTCAGCGGAAAGCCTCTGGCCCGCCTGTGCCTTCTCGACCAGGTCCGCGATTTCGCTTTTGGCAATCACAGCGTTCATGCGGCGGGAGTGTAGCAGTTCAACCCACCGCGCGGCAGTTCAAGTTCGCTTCGGCACTCGCCATTGTCCCCTGCACAGCGTAGCGCTAGACTCTGCCTTTCCCCGGCATTCCCTGAGTGAGGAAGCAGCCGTGAATCACCGATTGTTGGCAATCCTGTGCGTGTCGGCCGGCCTGCTTGCCGGATGCGCCGAGTACAAGGAGTACCGCTACCGCGACTTCATGGTCTCGCGCGAGCAGGCCTACGACGCGGTACGCTACGTGCTGGACACCGAAGGCTATGAGGTCGTGACGTACGAAGAGAACTGGGTCAACGACCTGCCCGAATCGTACCTTGAAACGACCTGGAACATGCGCCAGACCGGAAACCCATACCCGGGCAACGATGTGCGGCGCAAAGCCTACGTGAAGATCACCACTCGCTACTCAGACCGCAAGCCCGTTGAGTACCAGCCGCTGACCGAAGAGGAGGGCGAGGCGCTTGACAAGCTGAACGAAGAGATCAAGCGCAAAGCCGATATCGAAACCACACGCATCAGCATCGCCGTGCGGTCAGAGCGGCGCAGCGATCTCAAGCGCCCGCTTGAGTCGGAATGGATCTACCAGGGGCCGGACGGGTTTGAGGTGATGGCCCTGATGGGCAGGCTTGAGTCCACGCTGGGTACCGCGTCCGGCGGCATGGGCGGGCCCACTGACCGGGGCATGAAGTTGAAGGAAGACCGGCTGCGAAGCGCCAGCGGCAACTGACACAACACAGACCGAAGAGCAACCATGAGCGACAACACGGCAGACGATGAGAAGCCAAGAATTATCGTGGATTCGGACTGGAAGCAGCAAGCCGAGCGCGAGAAAGAAGAGCTCGCCGGCAAGGCCGCAACCAGCCACGAAAGCACCGATGGTCCACTGCCCGCGCCGGATTTTCTGCAGCACCTGGCGTCGCTTGCTACACACGCAATGATCCTGCTGGGGGCGGTGCCGAATCCGATGACCGGCGCATCCGAGTACGATCCTGCCTATGCGCGGCACATGATCGACACCATTGCCATGCTGCGCGACAAGGCCAAGGGCAACCTCAGCGCAGAAGAAGAGAAAACCATCGAAAGCCTGCTTGGGGAGTTGCGATTCGCCTGGGTCAGTGTCACGAGCCGTCCACCCGAGAGTGGCACGGCGGAGGGTGCAAAGGGGAAAGCGTGATCGCCAGGGGCGCGCTTGCCGGGTTGGGCCGGTGTGGAGGGCCGCAGTGAAGATCGCATTTCAGGGGCAGCGGGGCTCGTACGCCGAGGCGGCGGCTGCCTGGATGTTTGCCGATCGCGACATCGCCACCGTGCCGGGACAGAACCCGCAGGCGGTGGTGGATGCCATCATGGACGGCTCGTGCCAGTACGGTGTGATCCGGCTTGAAACCAGCGACTGGGGGGCGAATTACGACTTGCTTGGCCTGCTGCGCGCGACGCGCGTGTATTACGTCAGGGACATTCGCTTTCACGAGCGCTACAACCTGGTGGGGCAGCCGTCCACGCACCCCGAAAACATCCGACGCATCTACGCGCATCCAGCCATCCTGCACATGTGCAGCAACTACATGAGCCGCCTGGGCGGGGTGGAGATCATCGCGCGCTACGACAGTGCGGAAACCCTGGCTGAAATGGTGCGCAGCGGGGATCGCTCCGTCGGCATTGTCTGCAGCGACTTTGCAGCCGACATTTTCGGTATGCGTGTTTTGCAGACTGGCGTCGAGAATACTCCTGAGGGTAAGGCCCGCTTTGTGGCGCTGGCTTCGCAGAAAGAAGCTCCCCCGCCCGAGGTGGCGGATGTTTCCACGGCAATCCTGTTCGAGTTGAAGCACCGGCCCGGCGCGCTGATGGAGGCACTGGCCTGCTTCAAACAGCACGACATCAACATCACCGCAGTGCTCGCGCGTCCGACGCGCACCAGCAAGTGGGACTACGCCACGTACGTGGAGTTCGCGGGCCGCTTCGACGACGAACGTGTGCGCTCGGCCCTGGCCCGGTTGCGTGAGCACACGACCTACCTGCAGTTGCTGGGTAGTTTTAACTCGGTCGAGCCCAAAGTCTTGTCCGCATGAGCAGCCGCATCCCCCAGATTCGTCTCGCGCAGCGCATGGGCCGTATCCAGCCATCCGTTACGCTGGCATTGACCGCACGCGCCAGCCAGCTTCGCGCGCAGGGCCATGACGTGATCGCGCTGACAGCCGGCGAGCCGGACTTTGACACGCCGCAAGGCATCCGCGACGCGGCGGCAGAGCGGTTGAGAGCCGGTGGCGCGATCGGCCGCTATACAGCCGCATCCGGTTTGCCGGCCGTGCGGCAGGCGGTGGCGGACAAACTCAAGCGCGATAACGGGCTGTCGTACACCAAGGAAGAAGTAATGCTTTCGTGCGGCGCCAAGCACTGCTGCTTTAACCTGATTGCGGCACTGGTAGAGCCGGGCGACGAGGTCATCCTGCCCGCGCCGTACTGGGTCAGCTACCCCGAGATGGTGCGATTCTTTGGCGGCAATCCGGTTGTGGTTGACACGTCAAGTACCGGGTTCGTGATGACGCCCGAGGCGCTGAAGGCGGCAATTTCGCCGCGCACCAGGCTGGTTGTGGTCAACAGCCCCGGCAACCCGACCGGCGCTGTGTGGCCCGTCGAGGCGCAGCGTGCGTTGGCGGATGTGCTGGCCGGCACCGACATCGCGGTGCTGTCGGACGAGATCTATGAAAAGCTGGTGTACGACGGCGAGCACGCAAGCTTTGCCGCGCTGTCGGATGACGCATACGCGCGCACAGTGACAATCAACGGCCTCGCCAAGGCCTACGCGATGACCGGCTGGCGCATTGGCTATGCCGCCGGTGCCCGTCACCTCATCGACGCCATGGGTGCGCTGCAAAGCCACAGCACGAGCAACCCTACGACTGTCGCGCAGTTCGCGGCCCTGGATGCGCTTGCGCGCGACCCCGACGAGCTGCCGGCTTGGCGGGCGCAGTATGCCGAGCGTCGCGAGTTGATCGTCAACGGTCTCAACGCGATCCCCGGCGTGCAATGCGCCAAGCCGGGCGGCGCGTTTTATGTGTTCCCTGACTTCCGGGCCTGGATCGGCCGCCGCCACGGCGAGACGGTGCTTGAAGACTGCACCGCGATTTGTGAAGCACTGCTGGCGCGAGTGCACGTGGCGGGGGTGCCGGGGCGTGAGTTCGGGGCGCCGGGATTCGTGCGTTTCAGTTATGCGGCGTCAACGCAGCAGATCACCGATGCGCTGGAAAGAATTCAACGCTTCCAGTCGGAGCTCAGGTAAGCTCGCCAATCGACCGCTGTGGAAAGAAATTGGAGAGCGGGGATAAGTCCCTAAGCGCGGTGCGTTTCGGTAGTAGCGATGATGTGTGAAGGATGTGTCAGTAAACCTTTTTGACTTGATGCAGATCATCCGGTAACCACCATCAGGCCCCGCGAGATTCTGTCATGGATGCCGAACGAATCGCAACCTTCTGTGCCGTGCGCGAACTGACCTTCGTCGAGGCCGGGTTGGCCGACGGCCACAAGGGCGGATGGTTTCAAGACCGCAAGCGGCATCGCTCATTTTTTACCGAGCAGCAGATTTCAGAATTCACTGAGCAACTGCGCATCGAGTCCGCCCGGCACAGGCAGATTTACACGACCTACACGTCGTAGCCGGCGCGGGGAAAGCCCGTACCCAGCAGGGTGCGGGCTTTCCTTTTAATGGCGCGCCTTGCATTCTCGCGCCATGCCGGACTCGGTGCAAATACCTCCGCCGCCCTTTGAGACGACTGACCACGCCGAGCTGCCGCGCGCTGCACGGCTCGAACGAACTCTACCGATCCCCAGTGGCGCGTGGGTGTTGTACGACACAGCCAACACGGTGTACGCGGCGGTGCTCACGTACATCTTTGCGCCGTACATCGGCGAGATGTTCGGCTCACGCACGCCGCAGGGCATCGTTAACAGCCTCAGCATGGTCGTGGCCGGCCTGTGCGTGCCGATGCTGGCGTCGGCGGCAGATCGCACGGGGCGTGCGCGGCTTTACCTGGTGATTGCGTCGCTGGCGTGCATCGGCGGGCTGGCGTTGTTCGGCGCGACGGACAGCCGGTTTCTGATTCTGGCGACGTTTTTTGTCGCGAACGTGGGCTACAACGCTGCGCTGGTATTTTACAACTCGCTGCTCGCCAGTGTCGCGAGCGACCGCCATCAGGGTTTGGTCAGCGGATTCGGCATCGGCCTGGGCTACATCGGCACGCTGATCATCGTGGTGCTGCTGGATCTACCTTCACAGATCGGCTACCCGGCCACGTTTGCGGTCGCGGCTGGCATCTTTCTGCTGCTTGCGTTGCCGTGTTTCCTGCTGGTGAAAGAGCGTCGGGTACTGGCGCGTGAGCCATTCTCGCTTGCGCTTGCTGCCAGGCAGTTTCGATCCGTGGTTCGGACGGTGAAGGGCTTGCCGCGTGACCGCGCGGTGATGTGGTTTTTCCTTGGCAACTTTTTTTGCGTGGACGTGCTGAACACAGCCATCCTGTTTTTCGGCGATTTCACACGCAGCACCTTCTTCGTGAACCGGGGCACGGTTGCCAACCCGATCTGGGAGTCCCGCGGCGACCTGACTGTGCTTGGGCACCTGATCGAGACACCGTCGGAGTTGCTGAAGTACGCCGGGATTTCATTGAACGTTCTGGCGCTGGTGTTCGGCATCCTGCTCGGGTTCATGACAGACCGATGGGGCAGTCTGCGCACCTTGCGAATCTCCGCGCTGTTTCTGGCGCTGGGGCTGGTCGGTGCGGCGCTGGGGGGCGGCGTCAATGTGGTGCTGTACATGGCCGGCATCTGCGGCTTCGGCGCGCTGGGCCTGGCTGGTATCTGGACGGCCGGGCGCAAGCTGCTGATTGAGCTAAGCCCGCGCGAGAAGCTGGGTGAGTACTTCGGCTTGTACGGCATCACGCTGAAGCTGTCGGTGCTGGGCAGTACGGTGTTTGCGGTGATCTATGACAGCGTTACGTCGATCAGCGGCGACGACCTGCTGGGTTGGAAGGCCGCGCTGATGCTGCAGGCTGTGCCATTGCTGCTGGGCCTGGGGTTTCTGATGCGCGTGCGCGTTCCACCGGCAAAGGCCTGAGCTATAATTCTTCGCGCAACGGAGGAAGCAATGATTACGCGCGAAGAGCTTATTGAATCGATGCTGCATGAAATCGCGGTCGCGAAGTACCTTGCCCGCAAGGTTCCCAACGGCTGCTACAACTGGCGGCCTAGCCCGGGCCAGCGCAGCGTCCTTGAGCTGATGCAGTACCTGCCGCGGGCCGGGCTGGGTACGCTGCTTGCGCTGATTAACGGCAATCGTGACCACTTTCCGGCATTGCGGGCGCGCTGCGACGCCACGACTCCGCTGAACTTCGACAAACACATGGACATGCAGGCCGACGAGATTCGCCGTGCGCTGGGCAGTGTATCGAACTCGCGTCTGGCCAACGAGCGCGCAACGGTGCCGTGGGGCGGGCCGCCGATGAGCCTTGGTGCGGCAATCATGAACAGCAGCGTGAAGTTTCTCGCTGCCTACCGCATGCAGTTGTTTCTGTACTTGAAGCAGTTGGGCAGGCAGGAGTTGAGCACCGTGCAGAACTGGGGCGGCCGCGACCCTGACCCGAAGGCCTAGCGGTCAATCGGTGACCGCGTCAATCCACATGTCGATCAGTTCCTGCGACCACCACATCGACGGCAGCACCCAGGTAGCCTCCGTCTTGCCGGGCACGATGACCAGCGGGAACAGCGGCGCGGCAAGCTGCGGCACGGGAAGATAGCCTCGCGGAATGACTCCGCAGGTGTAGTACACATCCCGGCCGTCCGTCAGGTCGTAAGGCACCTGCAACAGAAGCTGGCGCTCGTACTCGTTGCCCAGCATGTCGGCGAAGCGCTGCGTCGCCGGGTTGTCGGTTGCCTCGCCCTTGATCGCGTACAGCGTGTCCGCGATTTCGGCAAGCGCCATCACATCGTCTTCAAAGAACTCATCCAGGCTGTAGATGTACGCCGCCGGGGCGTCGTGGGGCTGGGCGTCGTCGTACAGGACGTTGTTGGCCTGCACCACCTGGCCCCAGACCACTTCGCCGTGCGTGAAGATGGCATGGCGCTGGCGGTACTGCAGCCATAGTGCGTCGTTCGGGTTCGTGTGCAGAAAGTCAGGCGGAGACGTGCGGATGCCGCGAATCGCGTCACCGTCAAGCCGCCGCGGCGGCCCGCCAAACTTCCGCCGGGTGTCATGCAGCATGGCCTGGAACATGGGTGCCCCTCAGCCCGTATCTTTGCTGCGGCATTCCCACAGTCAACTACGGACTGCCGAGGCGGCAAATGTAGCCTCCGTCGTGCCATCCAGGCACGGGCAGAATGAAGCGTTCTTCCTCTACAGACCAGCCAGCTGATTCCCGCGGGCCGATGAATGCGTGCACGATGTCCACGCATTCTTCCATCAGCACACTGCATACGCTGTACACGATTGTGCCGCCTGGCTTCAGGTTGGCGGCTGCGTTTTCAAGGATGCGCCGTTGCAGCGCCGCCAGCTCGGCCAACGAGGCGGGCGTGATGCGATGCCGTGCCTCGACGCGGCGCGCTAGCACGCCGCTGTTGCTGCATGGGGCGTCAATCAGCACGCGGTCAAACTTCTCGGGAAAGCGCACGGTTGCGGCGTCGGCGACTACCGTGGCGATGCTGCGGTAGCCCATGCGTTCAATGTTCTCGCGAATCCGTTCCTGCTTTGCTTCCGTGACATCGCACGCGAGGATTCGCGCGCGATCGCCCGTCAGCTCTGCCAGGTGGCCGGCTTTGCCGCCGGGCGCGGAGCACAGGTCCAGCAGCGCCTCGCCGGCTTCAGCGCCGAGCATCGGTGCCACAAGCTGTGCGGCGTAATCCTGCACATAGAAGCCGCCGCGCGAGAAGTCCGGGTGCTCGGTGACGTCGTGCGCCTTCGCCGGAAGGGCGTAGCACGTACCGCCGTCGGGCCGGTCCACGGCTTCTACGCTGATGCCGCGGGCGGTCCACCATTGCGGAAGGTGAAAGGACTCGGCAAACAGGGTGTTGGGGCGTACCCAGGTTGCCGGCCGCTCGATCGCCGCAGTCGCGACCTGCACCGCCGCGGCCGGGCCGTGCTGCTCGATCAGCAATTCCACGAACTGTTGCGGCAATCCGCCCACGATGGACAGATGCGCGGCAAGCGCGTCGGCGGGGTCAGGGAACAGCGGCCTCTCCGCGACCAACATACGGCCCATGCCAAGCCGGCAACGGTTTACCCAGAGCGGAAGCTGCTCATGGCGCTCAGCCGCGCCGCGATAGTCGAACTCTTCGGCCGGCTGAATGCTGACAAAACCGGACAGTTTGCGAACGCAGGCATTGACGAACCCGCGCCCGGCGTGGCGGGTGCTCAGCAGATCGACCGCCGCATTGCCGTGGGCGTAGGCAGATTTGGGGTCGTGCACCAGCCACGCCAGGAACAGGTGCAAGGCGGCGCGAACGTCACTGTCAAGTTCCGACACCGGCCGCGTCGCGACGTGGGCAATCAGGTGATCAAAAAGTAGCGCAAAGCGCACGGCATCTTCCACCATCGGCCCGACACGCTGTGCCAGGGCAAATTCCGCGCCCTGGTGGCGCAGCGTGGCGATCACGGCGGGTTCAATTAACTCGCCCGGCGTAAGCCGGCGCAGGGTTTCGAATGCAACCTGCCGTGGGTCTGCGGCATGCACCGTGCGAGGGTGGGTGCGCCTGCGCGGGTCATCGTGGGCCGCCTGTCCCGGCCGGGTGGGATTGGGGCGCGGTCGTCCGCGCGGGCGATCTCTCATATTGGTGTGGTACAGGGCATGCGGCGGCACGTCCAGACGGGGCGCGCAGGACAGGCCGATGTGACCTGCACAAACGGACATCCGAACCCGAACTGAAGCTGTGTCTGCGGTCCGCCGTCCATTGTCGGGCGCACGGCTGATGGTACGCTCAATCCTTAGATTGGCCCGGCCAGGAAGGCTGTGGATTCGTTATCTTGTTAGGTCTGAAGACAGGGCTGACGCATGACCCGATGGATCTCCGTGTTTTGTGTGATGATTTGCTGTGCGACGCTCACCGCAGGCGAGTTTGAGCAGGCAGTCGCAGACCTTGGGGACACTGCCCGCCGCGCAGCCGCCGTAGAGACACTGGCCAAAGCCGGCAATGACGCCTTGGAAGACTTGCTCGACGGCTTGAAGCAGGACCCCGACGAGACCGATGCCGACCTGAGCGCCACCGTCAAGGCCGAAAGACGGCTACGCCGCCACGAGTGCGCCAGGCTGCTGGGCACGCTGCGTGCCACCGATGCGGTTGCGACGCTGTCGGACTATCTCAAGACCCTGGCCGTAGTGGATTCAAGCGATCCTGATTTTGCCGCCGCCTGTGCATCCGCACTGGGGCGCATCTGTGGCAAGGACAAGCAAACCGAGCGTGCAACCGCTGTCCCGGAACTCGAGCGTATCGCCGGCGATGACAAGCTGTCGCCGATCATCCGCTGGGGCGCGCTGCACGGACTTGAGGCCATGGGCGCGGGCGGCGAGGTTGCCGCGCCGCTGGTTACCAACGTGGATATGGCTTTGCCGGTGCGCGTCGGCGCCATCCGCACGGTGGTAGCCGCCGGTCGCAAGCAAAGCGCGGACGACCTGCATGGTATCTGGCAAGACCAGCACTTGGGCAGCGCCGACGAAGAGGGCAACCGCAGCAATCCCGACGCCGCCATGCGCACAAGCGCCCTGGGGCTGACCGCGCTGCACGGATTGGCACTGCTGGAAGACAGCCGTGCAGTGTCCGGTCTGGTGGATTTCGCCACCATGCCCGAGTACGCGGCGCTGCGCTCGTTGCGCGAAGAAGCTGTGCGCCTGATGCAGCTGCCGTCGCTCAAGACGCAGGCACTTCAGCGCTTGACCGAAGTTCTCAAGGATGACGCCACCGCGGTGCAGCATGACCGCGCAGCGCAGACGCTGGGCGAGTTCGGCGCTGACGGCGTGACCGCATTTCTGGGGGTTGCCGAAGCCCCGCCACCCGAAGGCAAGCCCGAAACGCACTACCGTGACCGCGTGGACCGCTTTCTGCCGTCCCTGAACGCAGAAGAAGCCTTGTCGGCTTTTGCGACTGCATACCGCACGTTGCCGGCGTCGGAGACAAGCAAAAAGCTGCGGGACAAAATCATTGAGCACCTGCTGCAAAACCGCCACAACCTGCAACCGGAGGTCATCGCGCTGCTTCGCGAAGCGGCAGACGACGCCGAAAACCTCGAGCCGCCGAGACGCGCGACCTGCATCAATGTCTATGCGGACAATCGGGGCAAGGACAGTTTTGAAGACCTCAAACGCTGGGCCGCCAGCGACGAGCCAGTGATTCGCGCTCAGGCGGTCGATAACCTGGGTCGCAATTACATTCCGCTCAAGGATTCCAAGCCGCTGCTGACGGAAGCCGCCAAGTCGCCGGGAGAGGAGTTCTCCAAGGCCCGCGTGAACGCCCTGCGCGGCTTGCAGCGCAGCGACGACAAAGAGTTGCTGTCACTGTTCGTCGATGCTCTAAGCCCCGAGAAAGAGCCGTCAGCCGAAGTGCGCAGCGCAGCGTTGACCGCGCTGGACAGCTACCGCGCCGCGGCGCGCATTCGCGATGACGAGATCTTTCCGGTGGTCAAGGGACGACTTGGCGACCCGGATCACAGCGTTCGGGCAGCAGCAGTGCGCGTCACAGTGACCACGGCGCAGCGGCTTGGCGAAACCAAAGCCGCCGTCGAAGCCGTTGAGCAGGCGCTGGGCGACATCCACGAGGATGTTCGCAGCGCGGGCTACCAGCAGATGATGACGGTCGCTACCGGCGTCACTCCGAAGAAGGTCGTCGATGCGGCCCTGAAGGAAGAAGCAACGCGCATGAAGTCTGAAGCAGCCACGGCGCTGAGCAGGCTTAGCGCATGGGGCCATGCCGAATCGACACGCAAAGTCTGGGAGTTCGGGGTTGACCTGCTGAAGTCGCCGGCGCACGTGTACAACGCAGCCGAGCTGCTTAAGAAGGCCCAGAATGACCCGACAAACTTCACATACATCACCGGCGAAGTGCGCTCGCTGATCGACGAGATGACCGCCTCATCGACCGCCCAGCACAGCCGCGTCGCACCCTTGCTGGATGTGCTGATTGCTTTGAAGGACGAAGGCTATTTCAAGCGTGTGCTGGAGTTGTCCGAGATTTCCGACGTCACGCTGCGGCGCAAGTGCGTGGACTTCATTTCAACCTTCGGGACAATCAAGGATGTCGCCCATTTGAAGGCACTGCGTGACCGCACCGACGCCGCAGCCAATGCTACGCGTGATCACATCAACCGCGCGATCCAGACGCTGGAAGATCGCGGCTAGCCGGCACGGAAAAACCTGCGCGCACCGCCGCCGGCTGCGTATTGAAGTATAAGGCCCAGGCAGGGAGACATCCGGTGAGATCAGCCATTCTAGTACTGCTTGCCGGCGTGCTGCTTCTTGCGTCAGCAGGCCGGATCGGGCCACCGGCCCTGGCGCAGGAGGCCGACGACTCGCTGATCAAGAACCCGGACCTGACACTTCCGCCCGGCCGCGTGAACCCGAATGTCCAGTATTCACTTCGCGAAGCCAGGGCCCGCGAGCAGGAGGCGATCCAGCTTGACGGCGAAGGCAAGAAGGATCTCGCACTGGACAAGTGGCGCGACGCCATGGCCCGCTATGAGGCGCTGCGCCGCGAACACCTCGACCCCGAGATGCCGGTTAATTCCGAGCTGCTGGTGCGTGCCGAGTGGGTCGGCGGCGATATGGTGCATTCCGAAACCTGGCAGCCGCTGGCGGACTACATCAACTCGCGCTACCGCATTGCAGACTGGCCGCGGCCACTACGCGACCAGTTGGCACTGCGGCAGGAAGCACCGGGCGCGGACCTGCTGCGGCGCGCGCTGGCTTCAGGCGACGAGAAACTGTTGCGTCGCTGCGCGCGATTTTACCAGTTCAGTGAGTCCGGCCGCCGCGCACTGCGCCTGATGGCCGAAATCGCCCTGGAACGTGCCGATGCCGTGCTGGCGGTGCGCTGGCTTGAAGAGCTGCAGGATAGCTGGCCTGACCATTACCGGCGTGATCCGATGCTGCAGGTGCTGTACGTGCGCGCCTGCCGCGATGCGGGCATGAACTACCGCCTGGGTCGCGAGCTGCGGCGCCGCGAGACCGAGGGCAGCCGCGGCGAAGTCGATGTCGGTGGCACGATGCTGCCGGCGCAGCAGGTCGTCGAGGCGCTGACCACCGCCGACGCGCCGCAGGAACGCAAAGACCTCAAGCCGAACGGATGGCTGACGCTGCAGGGGGCGGACTCGCGCAACGGCTTCGCGCCACGCGTGACCGGCATCGGCGAAATGGTGGACCTGGACGGCGCCGAAGGCGTGCAGGGCGTCAAGATCGCCGACAACGTACCCGGCGTCGAAGAACAGCGGCAGAATGATCCGTACAGCCGCCGGCAGGAGCGCAAGCCGGTGCCCGTGACCTACCCGGCCGTGCACGAAGCCGGTTTTTTCATTCACAAGATTGACGAGACGGGCGGGCAGGACGAGAAGCTGCTGTGGTTCCGCCACGGTCGCGAAACAAGCCCTGTGATGCTGGAAGTGCCGGCTGCTGAGCGTTACCGCCGCCGGGCCGAGAACAACCAGGGCGGCGGTTGGTTCTACTACAACCAGACGGCCGAGAGAGATCGCTTCCGCGTGCTCGGCTCAACTGTCGCCCGCGTGCGCTGGGAGCTCGACCAGCGCGAAAGCGACCTGCTGTTCGCGGTGATGGGTGCCGGCAACCCGAGCCGCGAAAAGGGCTCAGAGGCCACGGGCAACCAGATTCAGGTCTGGAACGTGTCCGACGACTGCAGCCTGCGCGTGACGCTGCCGAACCGTAAAGTGGAAAGCGAGTCTGACCTTGCCTTTCTCAAGCACGTGGTGTTTCGCGGTGCGCCGCTGGTGCGCGACAATCGCCTTTACGTAGCAGGAGCAGTGACTGAAAAGGACAGCATTGAGTTCTGGCTGTTCTGTTTTGACGTCACGCCAAAGGGCGATGCCGCCGCGGGCGAGGGCAAGCTGGCCTGGCGCGTACACCTGTGCAGCAAGCGCCAGGAAGGCAGCATGTATTACCGCAATCCGGATACCACCGTCCCCGAGATCAGCAGCCCCAGCGAGCAAGGCGGCATGGTGTACGTTTCCACGCACGCCGGCGCCAACGCCGCGGTGGATCGCGTGACCGGCGAGTTGTGCTGGGTGTCGAAGTACGGCCGCGTCGGCAGCATCACCGGCGGCTGGTTCGGCAACCCGCCGATTGTTGCGGGAGGGATGCTGGTCGCAGCTCCCTATGACTACACGCTGGCGCTGGTGCTGGATGCCGTGTGGGGCACGATGTGGCTTGGTTATCCGCTGTATGGTAAGGGGCCGCGCGAAGATTTTGAGCACGTGCTGGGTGTGGTGGACAACCGCATGATCATCCAGGGGCGCACGCGCATCTATTCGGTGGGCCTGACGGACTTCCGCAAAGGCGGTGTGTTTCAAGCCGACGTCGGCAAGCTGATGTACCAGAGCGCCGACTTTGGAAAGAAAGAGCCTGTCGGCCGTGGCACGATCGCCGGCGACCGTGTGCTGGTGCCGCTGGAGAACGAGATTCTGTTCTTTGACCTGCACAACGGCAAGCTGCTCACGCGCGCGCCGCTTGCCGGTGCGGTGCTGGAAAAGGCGGTGCCGTTTACACTGACGGTGTATTGCCGCGGTGAGTCGTACAAAGACGAGCAGGGGCTGGTGCGCTATCATCCGGTGACTGTGCGCGACCCGGACACCGGCAACGTGTACAACGTTGAGCACCTGCCCAACGGCGCGGAGTTCACTTTTTCGTCGGGCAAGAAGGCAGTGGTGAAGAAGGAAACGTTTGTGCTGCTTGCGTCAGCGCGCTGGACGTACCTGTTCAAGGCGTTGGATAGTTAGTCAGCAACCCCGTGTTTCACATCGTAGAAAGGCATGCATGTCGGAACAGAAACTCGAAGGCGATGACCTCAAGGCAGTCACAGAGCTGCGCGAGGCGCACGACCATATCGTCAAGCAGTTGCACAACGTCGTGGTCGGGCAGGAAGAGGTGATCGAGCAGCTGTTGATTGCCATCTTCGCGCGCGGCCATGCGCTGCTGGTCGGTGTGCCCGGCTTGGCCAAGACACTGCTCATTCGCACGCTGAGTGACACGATGTCGCTGAAATTCAGCCGCATCCAGTTTACGCACGACTTGATGCCCAGCGACATCACCGGCACCGAAGTGCTGCAGGAAGACCGCGCGACCGGCAAGCGCGAGTTCAAGTTTTTGCAGGGACCGATTTTCGCCAACATCATCCTGGCGGACGAAATCAACCGCACGCCGCCCAAGACGCAGGCCGCACTGCTTGAGGCGATGCAGGAGCACCAGGTCACCGCGGGCGGCAGGCTGCACAAGTTAGAACAGCCGTTTTTCGTGCTGGCCACGCAGAACCCGATTGAACAGGAGGGCACATACCCGCTGCCGGA
>CAZZBH010000097.1:12776-13744 GCA_964652605.1 uncultured Planctomycetaceae bacterium | reverse complement strand
GGCAAAGACCCCCGCCACGCGGGGGTCTTTTGCATCCGAGCGGCGCTCGCAACGCTGTGTAGCGCAGAATTCTACCCTTTCTCGATTTCGACTTAGCCCCTATGTTGCTGGCGGGAGGCCGACATGGAACCGCCGAAACCAGACATTTCCAAAGCCGCGAAGGTCAAATCGCTGGAAGAGTACTACCGTCTCTATCGCGCTTCGCTGGATCAGCCGGTCCAGTTCTGGCGCGAACAGGCCAAGCGCCTTGACTGGTTTCATGAGCCTGACGACGTCATGGACTTTGACTTTCGGCGGGTCGATATCTCGTGGTACGCCGGCGGCAAGCTGAACGCATGCTTCAATTGCGTTGATCGGCACCTTGAAACGAGCGCCGACAAAACCGCCATCATCTGGGCCGCCGACGAGCCCGGCCGCTACGAGCACATCACCTACCGCCATCTGCGCCACGAGGTCTGCCGCATTGCCAACGTGCTCAAGGCTCACGGAGTGAAGAAAGGTGACCGTGTCTGCATCTACCTGCCGATGATCCCCGAGCTTGCATACACCATGCTTGCATGCGCCCGCATTGGCGCCGTGCACAGCATCGTGTTCGCCGGCTTCAGTGCTGACAGCCTGCGCGACCGCATCCTCGACGCCGGGTGCAAAGTCGTCGTCACAGCCAACGAGGGCCTGCGCGGCGGACGCAAGATCCCGCTGAAAGCTACCACCGACCGCGCTATCGAAGGATTGTCCGTGGTTGAATCGGTGCTCGTGGCGCGGCGCACCAAAGCCGACACCAACATGCAGCAGGGCCGCGACCACTGGCTCCACGAGGAGACGGCGAAGCAGCGCAGTACCTGCCCCGCCGAGTGGATGGACGCGGAAGACCCGCTCTTCATCCTTTACACCAGTGGCAGCACGGGCAAACCCAAAGGTGTGCTGCACACCACCGGCGGCTACATGGTGTACGCAAGCATGACGCACGA
>CAZZBH010000097.1:0-12766 GCA_964652605.1 uncultured Planctomycetaceae bacterium | reverse complement strand
AGTATGTGTTCGACCTGCGCGAGGATGATGTCTATTGCTGCGCAGCCGATATCGGCTGGGTGACGGGGCACAGCTACATCATCTACGGCCCGCTGGCCAACGGCGCGACGACGGTGATGTTTGAAAGCACGCCGCTGTACCCCGACGCCGGGCGCTACTGGCAGATGGTGGACGACCTGAAGATCAACATCTTCTACACCGCCCCCACCGCGATTCGCGCACTGATTGCGGCCGGCGATGAGCACGTAAAGAAACACTCTCGCAAGTCGCTGCGCGTGCTGGGCAGTGTCGGCGAGCCGATCAACCCCGAAGTCTGGCGCTGGTACCACGACGTGGTCGGCGACAAACGCTGCGCCGTGGTGGACACATGGTGGCAGACTGAAACCGGCGGCATCCTGATCGCGCCGCTGCCCGGCGCCACGCCGTGCAAGCCGGGCTCAGCCACCCTGCCCTTCTTCGGTGTAGAGCCTGCGCTGGTTGACGACGATGGCAACGAGATCAGCGGCAATGGCGTACGCGGCAACCTTGTGATGAAGCGTTCATGGCCCGGCCAGGCTCGCACTATCTACGGCGATCATGCACGCTTTCGCGAAACCTACTTCTCGCGCTTTGCCGGATACTACTTCACCGGTGACGGCTGCCGGCGCGACGAGGATGGGTACTACTGGATCACCGGGCGCGTGGACGACGTGCTCAACGTCAGCGGCCACCGGCTTGGCACAGCCGAAATCGAAAGCGCATTGGTGGAGCATGAAGCAGTGGCCGAGGCCGCGGTAGTCGGGTTTCCGCACGACATCAAGGGTGTGGGCATCTATGCCTACTGCATCATCAATCCGGAGGAGGCCAAGGGCGACCAGAAGGATCTGATCGGTGCTCTGAAGGAAAAGGTGCGTGAAGTGATAGGGCCAATCGCCACGCCGGACCGCATCCAGATCGTGCCCGGCTTGCCCAAGACGCGCAGCGGCAAGATCATGCGGCGCATCCTGCGCAAAATCGCCGCCGGCGAGTACGACGAACTTGGCGACGTAACGACGCTGGCCGACCCCACAGTAGTGGACCAGATCGTCGAAGGGCACAAGGCGGCGACCACCTGAATTCTACGCGTCAACGAGTTCGACTTCCGGCCGCCTTTCGGCAAAGACCTCCTTCACTCCTTCGGGCCAATGCGCCCTCAGGCGTCGAAGTTTCTTCGCAGCCAACAGGGGGCCAAGGTCATTGGCCGTCAGCTCTTTCGCGTTGCTGATGTCCAACGCCGCCAACTGCGGAAGGTCCGCCAGGACTTTGACATGCTCTCCTGTCAGGGCATACACGTACAACTCGACGCGCCGGAGATCCTTCAGCGACAGTAGCTGGCGGAAGGCGTCCGGGGGTGGTGCCTGAGTAAGGCCCCAGCGCAGCATGTCGAGCTTTTTCATTCCGGCAAGGATGTCGAACATCGCCGGATCGCGCCGGACTTCACTGGACAATCCCAAGCCGGTCAGCCCGCGCAAACCTGAGAGCCGTTTGATAGTTGCGTCAGGAACCGTCTTCGGAATACCGAGTTCCAGCCACTTCAACCGTTTCATGCCTGCGATCGCATGGACTACGGATGTATCAACCGACTTGCGGTTGTAGAGCACGAGCGATTCAAGCGAGCGCGCCTTCCGAAGTGCCTCGGCAACTTTCTGCGGCGGCAACTCCAGCTTGTTGTCCAGCATGAGGTGCGAGAGCTCTTTCGCCGCGAGCAGCGCAGCCAAGCCGTCACTATCGAAGGCCTGCCCCTCCCCGCCAATCGCCTCCAGGCTCGACGATTGCGAGATCGCCTCGCAGAAGGCCGTGTCAAACCCCTCACAACCCCTGACGAACAGGTATCGCAGCGCAGGCAATTGCGCGATGGACTTGCCTGCGTCAGGGCTAAGACTCCGGTGGTTCAGATGCAACCATTCGAGCTTTGGTTGACCCGCCAACGACAGCACATCCTCACCGGCCAGAACTCGCGGGGTGTCATCGCCCGAGCCGCTAACCAGCATGCGCAGAGGAAACTCGCACACGGGCAGCGCGGCACCAACCCGGTTGAGATCAGATTCCCCGGTGCAGGTAATGTACAGGAACCCGGCCAGACTCAAGGTTCCCAGCCCTGCAAGGTCATCTGCCGAAACCGGGCCCCTGAGACTGATGGACAGGCGCTCCAACCTCGCCATCTCCTTGAAGTGGGCAATGTGCGACGGGGAATACGTCCAGAGAACACTCAACTCTTCGAGCCTCGGGAACTTCTTGAGCTGCGCCCACACCTCATCGGTGGGCTCAAACCTGAGGTCAATCGCCTCAACGTCCTGATCGAGCTGGACCAAGGTCGCCATCGAACTCGCGCCGATCAAAGACGGTGCCCCGCCGCGCTGGTTGAAGGCCTTGCGCCAGGAATCCGGCTCAAAGTAAGGGTGCTCTTCTGCAAACAACGAGGCGCTTCCGATCAGCATCATGCACACGGCCAATACGGTTGGTGATCGCATTCGGTGTTCTCGCATCAGAACTGCCTTTCGACTCGCGGCTCGCCCGCTATCAAGATTCCACTGCTTGAGTGTGCACTTCAGTACCCGTGCCATGTAACTTTGTGGTTCAGCACAAGTGCGATGCGCATTGTTGCAACCAGGGATTTGCACTTCAACGCGTTGACTATGGAATCGCAATGTCAAACCAGCATCGGCCGCAAAAACCGGTGAGCGCTAATTCAGCCAACGATGCCCAGGAACCGCTGCTCTCGCTGCCCAACCTGCTGACGCTGGTGCGTGTTCCTCTGGCTTTGTTGTCCTGGCTGGTCGCGCCTTGGCCCTGGGCATTGATAGGTGTGATGGTTGCTGCCGGCATCAGCGATGTGCTGGACGGCTGGTTTGCGCGGCGAATGCGCGATCGTCGCCGCAGGCAGGGCAAGCCGTTGCGCCTGCTGGGTGAGAAGGGCGGGCGCGGCGCTTGGCTTGACCCTGTGGTGGACAAGGTGTTCGTGGTGTCCACGCTGGCGGCTGTGGTGGTTTTCTACGCGCCTCCGTGGTGGTGGCTGCCGCTGATCGCAGCGCGCGAGTGCGTGCAGTTGCCGCTGGTGGCGGGCTTCAAGCTGGTGCCCGGAATTGCGAACCGGCTGCGCTTTGATTTTCGCGCAGGGCCGCTGGGCAAGCTGGCAACCGTGGCGCAGTTCCTCGCCGTTTGGGCATTCGTTCTGGACGCGTCAAGCTGGTTCGCGTTTGCGCTGGCGGCGGGCGCAATCGGATTCGTGGCTGCGCTCGACTACGTGCGCCGCGCTTTCAAACACGCGCAGGCCTGATCACCTGCCGCGCTCCAGCTTGGTCTTGAGCTTGCGCGTGTGTCGCTTGATGCCGAACTGGCGCAGTGCGGTCTCGCGCACGAACGTGACGGCTTCATCGACTGAGTCAGTCAGCATGATTCGATTGACGTCGGCTTCTTCGATGGTGCCGGCGCGCACCATGGTCTCACGCAGGAAATCCATCAGCGGCGCCCAGTACTCCCGGCCCAGCAGCACCAGCGGAAACGAATCGATCTTGCCCGTCTGGATCAGTGTGGCAGTCTCGAACACCTCGTCGAGTGTCCCGAACCCGCCCGGCGGCGCAATGAATGCATAGCTGTACTTCACCAGCATCATCTTGCGCACGAAGAAGTAGCGAAACTCGACAAACTTGTCCAGGTACTCGTTGGGCCTCTGCTCCAGCGGCAGCTTGATGTTGCAGCCGACACTGGGCGCACCGACGTCACGCGCGCCGCGGTTGGCGGCTTCCATCACGCCGGGGCCGCCGCCGGTAAGCACGGTAAACCCGGCGCGGCCAAGCTGGCGGCCGACTTCGCGAGCCATGGCGTAGTAGGGGTGCGTCTCATGAAACCGGGCACTGCCGAAAACGCTGACACACGGCCCGACAAAGTGCAGCGCACGAAAACCGCGGATCAACTCGCGAAACACCCGCGCTGCCCGTGCAAGCTCGGCCAGACGGCTTCGCGGCCCCTCCAGAAACAGGCGCTCGTCAGCATCGACAGTGCCCTTGCCCCAGGGACGATCGCGGTCGGCCTCAGGTGGCTGATGCTCTTGCTCGTGCGAAACGTCGTTCACGGCGGCAGTCTGGTGCGCATGCGCGATTGTGCAAGGCTTCAGTCGGCGGACTTGATCTCAATGCCCTTCTCCGGGTGCTTGGCAAGTTCCGCGTATGCTTGCTCGCCCTTTACTCGCCAGTTCAGAAAGGCCTGGGCTCGCGACAGCCCCTTCATCATGGCCGACGCGGGTGACAGCATGTGATCCATGCCGCGCACGACTACCAACTGTCGCGGGCCGGCAAGTGCGCCGTAGATCTTGCCGGCGAGGGCTTCATCCTCGTCGCCCGCAACGATGCACACGGCAGGCTTGTGTTCGGATTTGCATTCATCGGGCCCCGCCGGCGCGAACGCCAGGCACGCCGTGAACCTCGCGTCGCTCGCACACACCGCCAAGGCAGCATGGCCACCTCGCGAATGCCCCGCCGCGACAAGTCGGGAATCATCAACCTTGCCCTTTAATGGGCTTTCATCTGAAGCGTTTTCGGTCTTGAGCCAGTCTGCGACCTTGGTGAACAGCACAGCCCGCTCAGCGGCTGTGCCGGTATTGAATGCGACGGTGACGCATATGAAGCCCCAGCTGCTGAACCAGCGTGTGAAGTCTTCATAACCGCGATAGGTCGCCGCCTGGCCTCCCGGCGAAAAGACGATTACCGGGAACGACCCCTCACCTTCGGGGACTGAAACAAATGCCGAAAGCTGCTGTCCTTCACCGGCATCGATCTGCTCAATGCTTTCATGCGACCTGGCTGGCCCTCGGGCGCCCGGGCTGGGCACCAGCGTTGCACCAAGGTAGTGCGCAAACTTGCCGCGCTGCTTTTCTTCCAGCGTGTATGCAAAGCCGTTTGCATTCGCCTCAAGTGTGTAGCGCCACTCGCCGCGTGCTTTGCCCTCGTGCTCAGCCTCGGTGCACACGACTTTGTCGCCATCGGTGGTGACATCATAGGTGATCAGGTCCCCCATCGCCCACTGCCGCATACGGATGCGCTTGTTGACGTTGTCCCAACTGAACACCCGCAGGTCTTCAAACACGATCATGCCTTCCATGGTGCTGGTGCTTCGCACGGTAAAGACCGTTTTGTTGACGTCCCAGTTACCGGTGAACTCTTCGTGGTACGCGCCCAGCGGGTTCTTGCCGATGCCCTCAAACGTTCCCGCCAGGAAGGCGATCGCCTCCAACTGCTTTGAATGATCCGGCAAGTGCGGCGCGCGCGGAGCGTCCTGCGCCAAATGGATACCGGAAAACAGCAAAAGCAGCAGACAGCCAATCGCTCGCATGGTGACCCCTCCGGTTTGTTGCAGCAGCACCGTTTTCTGACACTAGCGGCGGAGAGCCCCTTGGTAAACATAGATCGGGCCGGGTCAGCCCTTGACCCGATGGCAGCTGCTTACTTGCCTGTGGCTGATCACAGTCCAGAAGGGGGCGCGTATGCAGATCTTCGGATCCTTGGTGCGGGTTGCCTTGTTGCTTGTCGCGCCTTGGCTGCTGCCGGCCTTGACCGCCGGTCCAGTGCAGTTTGAGCTGCCTGCGCGCCAGACCACCCGGTCGCTTTTCGCCGCGACGCCTGACGCGGTTCGCCAACCGGCACGCCTTGCCGCGGGCGCGAGCCGTGGCAACTGGCCCTGGCGCGGCATTGAGGTCTCGTCGCACACATCCCTCTACCCGGTCTGGCTTGCGGTCGGCCAGAGCGTAGATGTCGCCATTCCGGTAACGCGCTGGCTGTCACCGATGGTGCGCGTGGAGGGCATGACCGGACTGATCTTTACCGGCGGCATCTTTGACCTGGGTGTGCGCGGTAGAATCGAAACCAGCGATCGCTTTGGCGTCTTTTTCGAAGGCTTTGGGCGCTTCGGCATCGGCGAGCTGACGATCGCCGAGATCTTTGAAAACGCATTCAAGGATCATGTGGACGCGCAGATCGACGCCGTTCATGGCTTCGGGCTGGGCACGGCGGCTGGCATTGAATGGGGCGGCCCCAGAACGCGCTTCACGCTTGGCGCGCACCTGAGCTGGCTGTTCTTGAATGGCGAGGCTCGGGCCGGTAGTAATTCCGGGCACCTTGAAAATGTCACCATGACGACGTTCGGGTTCACGTTCGGTATCCGCTTTTTCTTTGGTTGACCTATCCCTCGCTCAATCAGTGGACACAAACGAAAAAGTGCCTCCGGCAACGGAGGCACTTTCTGCTTCCAGCAGGAACTACCCCAGATTCTTCGCGGCGAAGTCCCAGTTCACGAGGCTGCTCAGGAACGTCTCAATGTACTTGGGACGCGCGTTGCGGTAGTCGATGTAGTACGCGTGCTCCCACACGTCGATCGTCAGCAACGGCTTGTCGCCGTTGCGCATCGGGTTGTCGGCGTTGCCCGTCTTGACGATCTTCAGCTTGCCGTCCGCACCCTGCACAAGCCACGCCCAGCCGCTGCCGAACTGAGTGGCGGCTGCGTTGCTGAACTCTTCCTTGAACTTGTCAAAGCTGCCAAAGGCAGCGTTGATGGCATCGGCCAGCTTACCGCTTGGCGCGCCGCCGCCGCCCGGCTTCATGCTGTGCCAGTAGAAGGTGTGATTCCAGACTTGGGCTGCGTTGTTGAAAATGCCGCCCTCGCTTGTCTTGACGAGGTCGTCCAGGGACTTTGAGGCCTCGGGCTTGCCCTCGGTAAGCTTGTTGAGATTTGTCACGTAGGCATTGTGGTGCTTGCCGTAATGATAGTCCAGCGTCTCTTCGCTGATGTGTGGCGCGAGGGCGTTCTTCTCCCACGGCAGCTTGGGAAGCTCAAATGGCATGGTGTACTCCCGGTCAGTTGGCGGCGGTGTGACCCGCAAGCGTTTCAGTTCGGGGTCCTTTATAAAGCCCCGGCTTTCGAAATCAACCATCCAAAAAACATGGAATTCAGGTGTAAGCTGCGGTTGCCGATGGTTACATATAGCCAACCTGCCTGTGCTGGGTTGGATGTGTTGCATTATCACGGCCACCCAGTTCAGTCAGACGTTAAGGTGCGAGGGTCAACGCGTCACAGCCTGTGGTTGTGGCGCGGCGGGACAAGGTAATCAACGGAGATTGGATGATGAACCTAAAGAGCAAGCTGCTTCTAGCAAGCGGCGCCATTGCGCTGATGGGCGTGATCGCGCAGCCACTCGCGGGCCAGTGATGAAGCGGAAATGCGGGCCGTGCGCCCGCCCCGGTTCGACGCGCCCCCGTTCAGGTTGACCAGGCCAAGATTCCTGCCTGGCAAGAAGCAAACGCAGCAGCCCTTGAGACTGCAGCGAAAGAACAGCGCCCCATCGTCCTGTACTTTGCCGACGAAGCGAACAGTGACTTCACGGTGTACGGCGATGAAATGGTGGCTTTGAGCCGCGAAAGCGCGGTGTTCATCAAGTTCACACACAACGCAGACCGCGAAAAGTCGCCCTGGGCGGAAGAGTCGATCATTCCGGTCAACCGCCTGCTCAGCGACAACCCGGCGCGCGAGTACAACGTGCCAGTCGGCAAGGCGACCATCATCATCTGCGACTGGTTCGGCAATGAGTACTTCACGCAGTCGGCAACGGTTAAGCCGGATGCCTTGAAGCGCTTCATTGACCGCGTCGCAGTTGAGGTTGAGCGCTCCGACAAGGCCCTTCAGCGCACGCTGGACTATGCCAACCGGTTTTACGAAAAACAGGACTACCGCAAGACGGTCCGCAAGCTGATGGACAACTTCAAGACCGGCGTGTACGGCCTGCCCGCACAGGAAGCCTCGGTCAAGCTGTATCGCGAGATCGTGGAAATCGGCCGCGACAAGCTCAACAAGCTCGTGGAAGCCGGCGACACCGACGGCATCCGCGCCCTTGCCCGCGAGTTCGGCGACACCGAACTCAAGAAGGAAGCCGAAGACGCGCTCAAGAAGCCGGTTACACAGACCGAAAAGGAATAGACATTCCGCAAGATCAGGGAGAGGCAGGCCCAGGCGGGCTTGCCTCTCTTTTTTGTTTGCATCTCCAAATTTTTGAGTAAGCTTCCATACGGCCAGGCCACATAAACCTGATCACGGAAGCCAAAACGATGCATAGCGCCTTCAAGCTGCCGTTTCGTTGAGCCGCCCTCGCAAGGAGTGGCGGCGCCGCTTCCCTGAGGGTTTGACCCAGCACATCAATCTCCTCCGACGGGTATTCGGTTCCGCCCCTCCTTGTGGGTGCGGTTCGCGCTTTTCGCCCATGTCGAGCAAACCGGTGCGGTTTGATCTCTCGTCTGAATCCACGAAGGAGGACTCATGAAGACGATCGCTTCTCTTTGGATGCTCGCGCTGCTTGCCCTTGTGGGCATCAGTGCGGCACCCGTGCATAGCCAGTGCAGCGGATGCGGCGGAAGCGCCAGTTCTGCGGGTGGCGCTGCCAGCACCGCGGGCGGCTGCCCCTGTGCGGGCAGCAGTGCCGCCGGCGGGCAGGCCCGGCGCAACCCCACACCGGGTGGCCCGGTAGTGCGGGCTGAGGCGATGCCCGAGTG
This sequence comes from uncultured Planctomycetaceae bacterium, assembly GCA_964652605.1. GTDB lineage: Bacteria > Planctomycetota > UBA8742 > UBA2392 > UBA2392 > JADJRK01. The sequence goes on along the minus strand of CAZZBH010000097.1, from coordinate 4,217 downwards.
GCGGAGCCCCGGCATGGAAGTGCTTGAAGCCGCGGCTGCGGAAAAGCGCCCGCTGGTTGTTTACTTTGCCAACGAGGCCGACAGCATCGTCGCCCTCGTCGGTGAAGACATGGCGGAGCTGAGCAAGACTTCCGCCATCTTCATCAAGGTGCCGCATAGCGCTGAGCGCACACCCGCGCCGGACGCATCGGCAAGCCCGGTGCCGGTCAACCGGCTGCTCAGCGACAACCCGGCCAGGGACTTCAACGTTCCGGTCGGCAAGACCGCTGTGCTGATTCTTGACTGGTACGGAAATGAGCACAATCGCGTTAGCACCAGCGTCAAGGTGGCTGTGCTTGCACGGCACGTTGAGCTCGTCTCAAAGCGGGTGGATGACCTCAACGGAAAGCTGGAGAAGACGTTGGAGAAGGCCAAGGCTGCACACGAACAAGCTGACCGGAAAGAGGCGCTGAAGCAGATCATGCGCAACTTCAAAGAAGGCTTCGTCGGCATGGCAGCGCAGGAAGAGACAATCCGCCTCTACCGCGCCATCATGGACGAAGCACGCGCCGAGATGGAAAAGCTGGCAGAGCGCAAGGACGCAGACGCCCTGCGCAGCCTTGCCAAAGAGCTCAAGAGGACGGACCTGGAGCAAGACATCAGCAACACGATTCGAGACATCGGGTAGGCGGGCAGTCGAAAACACGGGGCGGGACATGGTCCCGCCCCGTGGGTCGTTTCAGGAATCTCAGAAACTTCCGGATTTCAGGTGCGCACGAGCCCGGTTTTTGGCGAAATAGAGGCTGGTGCTGGGCAGGACCCTACTTCAGGAGGAGATTCCATGAAGCGATTGAGCATTGCTCTGCTCGCGGCGATCGGCGCCTTTGCGCTGTCCGGTATCGTCGCGCAGCCGATGGCCGCACAGTGATGAGGTGGAGGTGGAGGAGGCGGTGCCTCTTCAGGTGGACAAGCCGGAAGCCGCGGGCCCATCCGCGGCGGTCAACCGGCACCGGGACAGACGCGTGAGCGTCGCCCCGCGCCAACACTCAACCCCGACGCGATTCCCGCATGGAACCTGCCCTCAGCGGCAACGCTTGAATCAGCCGCAACCGAGGAGCGGCCGCTGGTGATCTGGTTTCAGTCAGAAGACCAGCCCGATGCAGCGTTTGCGGGACTTGAGATCGCCGAGATCAGCCGCACCAAGGCGGTCTTCATCAAGATCCCCTGCAACACAGACCGTGAGCCGTCACCGTGGGCTGAAGAAAGCCGGGTGCCCACGAACAAGCTGCTCAGCGAAAATCCCTCGCGCGACTACGGCATTCCCGTCGGTCGAAGCACGGTGGTGATTGCTGACAGTTGGGGTAACGAGTACTTCCGCAGCAGCAGCACGCCAAGCCACCGCACGCTGGAGTCGTACATTGCCAAGGTCACGGAAGGCGTGAAGCGCACCAATGAAAAGCTGCAGAAGACCTTGGACCGCGCCCGCGAAGCACACGACAAGCAGGATCGCAAAGCGGCACTGCGGCACATCTTCACCAACTTCAAGTACGACATCTACGGTTTGCCGGCCCAGGAAGCCACAGTGGCCCTGTACCGCGAACTGATGGACGACGCACGCGAAGAGATCAACAAGCTGGTGGAGAAGAAGGACGCTGACTCTCTCAAGGCACTCGCCCGGGAGCTCAAGCGCACCGACGTCGAGAAAGAAATCGACGCGGCACTTGAGAAGCTGAGCTAGTCTGCATCCGATTCAGAACCGGGCCGGGGAAACCCGGCCCGGTTTCATTTCCGGCGCGGCTTGCCGACACCACCGGGACTATGCAGCAACATTTGGCCCCGGGCGTGATCGCTGCTAGACTGCCATCGTGAACAAGACCGCCACAGCCAGCACAGCCACGCCCCGCGACCTGCCCAAGCTGGACGCGCTGACCGCCAGCGAGCCGTTCGCGCCGATCATCGAGCGCCACGGCCGAACGCTTGTCGTCGCCGAAACCCGGGCGGCGCTGGATGAGCTGCGCGGCGAAATCCTGGAAGGCAGCCACGTCTTTTTGTCCGAGCTTTCCCATGAGGCACTGGCACTGCGGGTCGAGCGGCGCCTGGCGACGATGCTGCAGCCCATCCAGTGCCGCGTCATCAATGCCACCGGCGTCATCCTGCACACATCGCTGGGGCGCGCGCCGATGGCACAACAGGTGGCTGAGGCGGCCATCCGCGAAGCCGCCCAGTACTCCTGCCTTGAGCTTGACCGCGCCACAGGCAAGCGCTCGGACCGCGACAAACTGGTCAACCGCCTGCTTGAGCGTGTAACCGGGGCTGAAGCCGCCACCGTCGTCAACAATAACGCCGCCGCCACCATGATTATCTTGAACTCGCTGGCCGGCGGCGCCGAAGTGATCTGCTCCCGCGCGCACATGGTTGAGATCGGCGGCAGTTACCGCATGCCGGACGTGATGCGCAAGGCCGGTTGCCGCCTGGTCGAGATCGGCACGACAAACAAGACGCGAACGCGCGACTATGAGGGTGCGATCACGGAGCGCACAGCGTTGCTGCTCAAAGTGCACACCAGCAACTACGCGATAGTCGGATTCACCGAAGAAGCATCGCTTGAGGAGCTGGTTGAGCTTGGCCAGCGCCGCAGCCTGCCCGTGGTTTACGACCTGGGCGCCGGCAGCATTGTAGATCTGAAGCCCTTCGGCATCACGCGAGAACCCAGCGTGCCGGAGCTGGTCAAGACCGGCGCGGACGTAGTCTGCTTCAGCGGCGACAAGCTGTTTGGCGGGCCGCAAGCCGGCATCATCGTGGGCCGACGCGAGCTGATCAAGAAGATCAAGAAGAACGCTCTGTTCCGGATGATGCGCTGCGACAAAGTGACTCTTGCGCTGCTTGAACACACACTCAAGCTGTATCTTGACCCGTCAACAGCCACGCAGACTGTGCCGACACTGGCCGCCATCGCGCGCCCGGCTGACGAAGTCAAGAAGCTGGCAAAGAGCATCGCGACACGCCTGCGGAAGCGTAAAGTCAGGGTCGAGTCGCGCGACAGCACAAGCCAGATCGGCGGCGGATCTACGCCCGGTGAAGCCTTGCCGACCACGGTGCTGGTGATCGACAGCCTGGGCGGCTCGCCTGACATCGCCGCGCGGCGCCTGCGGCTGGGCACGCCCAGCGTTTTCTGCCGCATCGAAAACGACGCGCTGGTCTTCGACCCCCGCACGCTTCTTCCCGGCCAGGATGCCGAGCTGGTGGAAGCCATTGTCGCAGCCCAACAGTGAATGAATTGACCATCGTGCTGCCCACCATCAACGAAGCCGGCAACGTCGGCCCGCTGGTGCGCGAACTCAAAGCCGCGCTGCCGCATGCCCATGTGCTGGTAATCGACGGCGACAGCAACGACACCACGCGCGAAGAAGCCACGAAGGCAGGCGCCGGCGTGCTGATCAACAAGCAGGGCTACGCCGCAAGCCTGCTTCAGGGACTGCACACAAGCGCAACGGAATGGGTGCTGGTGATGGACGCGGACGGCAGCCACACAGCCGAAGACGCCCAGCGCCTGTGGCAAGCGCGCGAAGCGGCCGACCTGGTGGTCGGCTCGCGCTACGCGCCCGGCGCGGGCAATGACGCCGCGCGCTTCAGGCGCTTTTTGTCGCGCCTGCTGGCCGGCCTGTTTGCGCGGCTTGCTCGATTGCCCGCGCGTGACGTCAGCAGCGGGTTTCGCCTGTATCGCCGTGCACTGTTTGCCGACGCGCAAGTGGAAGCCCGGTACTTCGAGGTACAGCCGGCATTGCTGGCATGGGCCAGGAAGAAGAATGCAAGGGTCAAAGAAGTAGGAATCCGCTACCGCCATCGCGGCGCGGGCCGCAGCAAGGCGCGGGTGTTCACCTATGGCGCGGCGTTTTTGCGGCAATTGTGGCGGCTGCGACGCAAGTGAACTTCCCGAAGGCGCCGATGCCGCTATAATTCCGGCACGGGAGCAGAAAGGCGCCTGGTGGGCCTCTCGGTCTTCAAAACCGTAGTGACGCGCAAGTGTCAGGTGGGTTCGATTCCCATGTGCTCCCGCCAAACTCTTTTCGCAGGAACTATGCGGGCCTGATCGCGACGCTTCGCTTACGGCCGCAGTCGCCCGCCTTGGGGCGGGCTTGGTGCGGCCTGCTTCGCTTTCGTGACAGTCCACTGGACTGTCACGAGGTGGGTTCGATTCCCATGTGCTCCCGCCAAACTCTCACAGCAGCAATCTACCG
>CAZZBH010000096.1:0-14085 GCA_964652605.1 uncultured Planctomycetaceae bacterium | reverse complement strand
CGACTCTGCGGTGCGCAGTTGTGACTCGGTTCTTGAAGCAAACTGAGACACTACCCCAGCCGGGCAAGGGCTCTTTGCGGAGCAATCGCGATGAACCGGGGTGGGGACCGGCCGTTTGTAAGGTTCACGCCATGCTGTTCATCCCGCCCGATAATTCAGTCAGAATCAGCCGCCGACCGGAACCTATACACGGAAACAATGTGGCTGACGCTCCCGATGACGCGAGCTTGATCCGTTTGGCGCAGCGGGGCGACCGGCACGCCTTTGGCCAGATTGTGGAGCGTTACTTTCGATCGGCGTACGCAAGCGCATACGCAGTGCTTGGCAACGCCGGCGACGCAGAGGAGATTGCACAGGAAACGTTTGTGCAGGCGTGGCAGAAGGTGGGCAAGCTGCGTGAGCCGGGCGCCGTGGCCGGATGGATCTGGAGAATCGCGCGCGACACAGCGCTGAAGCACATTCGAAAACACGGCCGCATGAAGCCCATGGAGACCGTACCGGACGCCGGAAGCTCAGCCACGCCGGATCAGCCGATGGTGGACGCCGAAGAAAAGCGGCACCTGCTGGGAGCATTGCAAAGTCTGCCAGACGAAATGAGGCAAGCCCTGCTGATGAAGTTCTGGGAAGAACTCGACTACGACGAAATGGCGCGCCGCACCGGCGTCACCGCAACGGCGCTGTACCAGCGCGTGTGCCGCGGTCTGAAGCGCCTGCGCGAAATCATGGAGGCCGCGGGATGAACACCACCGATGGCGACACAGGCTTTGACCGCACAGCCGCCGGCCAGGCGACCGTGGCGCTGCTGCGCCGTCACGCGCCACCCGCGCCGGATGTGGGGCGCAACCGCGATGCCGTGCTGGCGCGCCTGCCTGGCGGCCGTGTGCGCTACATCCACTGGCTGGGCGCGGCTGCAGCCGCCGCGGCCAGCGTGTCGATTGCGCTGCTGCTGTTGCACGACCCGTCTGCGCCGTCAACCGGCACGCCCGGCGACAACGCGGTGGTCACAACCCCTGCTGCGCGCGGGCACGTGTCCGCGCAACTCGAAGCCGTCGTGCGCGGTGCCAGTGCCGATGGCTGGCGCATTGACGCGGGCCTGAAGGATGGGCTGCGGGTTGGCGACCGGCTGATCGGCCCGCGCGGCGCATGCCAGGTAGTGGCTGTGGGAATCTTTGACGCGCGCGTAAAGGGCGAGGGTTTGGCCAGCGGCGACCGGCTTGGCGTGGAAGACGCCACCGGGCCAATGTTGCGCGCGGCAAAGCTGGAGTCTTTCGGCGGCGATCCCGGCGGGTTTTACGACTTTGGGGCGGTGTTTGAGTCTTTGCCCGTTACCCAGGCGCGCGAGCTGGGTCTGGTCAACGGCCGCGGTCTGCTGGTGACGGAGACGATCCCGTCTTTGCTGCGCGATTTTGACGGCGCGCCTGAGCCCACTTTGGCTTCGCGTCTGGGGTTGGTGCGTGGCGACGTGATTGTGCGCGCCAACGACCATCCGGCGCAGGACCTGAACCAGCTTGCCAACGCGCTGCAATCTTCGCGCCGCTCCGGCATGCTGCGCGCAACCGTGATCCGCAACGGGCGCACGCTTGAGCTGTCGTTGCGTTGACGCCTCAGGTCGCCGGTGTGCGCGCGCAGCGCTCGACGATTTCGAGATAATAGCTCAGCGGCGGCGTCGTGCGCCCTTCCTGCTTGGCGCTGTCATCCCAGCGGCGCACAGCGATGGCTTCTTCGTGCCAGGGGTGTGCCTCGAACTCCCGGCATTCCTCTACTGTCAGCGGTCCGCCTTGCAGCTCCAGCGAGTGTTGCGCGCCGGCGGTCAAATGCTCGAAGTAGCCGGGCTCGGCGGCGCAAAGGTAGCGCTTGGCGCGCACGTGCCAACGCACCGGCTCATACACTTCCTCCGGAAAGCCGCGTGCCAGCCATTGGGCGCCGACAACCTCGTGCCCGTCGTTGCGTGTCCAGAAGCCCACGTAGCTTTCGTCTTCAGGCGGCATCGAGTTCACAAGGTGGCCGATGTCGTGCAGCAAAGCGGCTGTGATCAACGCGTCGCTGGCGCGCGCCTTTTCAGCTTCGCGCGCGGCTTGCAGCGCGTGCTGATACTGTGTGACGCCTTCGCCCAGGTAGGGGATATTGCGAAAGCGCTCCAGCACGGCCTGGATTTCCGCGACAATGCCCATGGTCCACCTCCCCGATGGCTCCATGGTAGCCAATTCTCGGGTTTGTGCGTTAAGGAACAGCGAAATTATTCGAGGGGGAGTGTCAGCAAAAATCGGCAACCGCCGTCTTTGCCGCTCTCCAGGCTGAGTTCGCCGCCCATTGCCCGGGCAAGTCGGCGGCTGAGTGCCAGGCCCAACCCGACACCCGGCGCGCTGTTGGCTGCGCGCTGGGCCGATTTGCGGAAGGGCTTGAACAGGTTCGCGGCTTCGTAGGCCGCGATGCCAGGCCCGTGGTCGCGCACGATCAGCCTTGCTGCGCGCGCATCCTGCTCGCACTTGATTTCGATGCGCTTGCCACTGGCGGCGTACTTGCAGGCGTTGTCCACCAGGTTGAACAGGATCTGCTCAACCGCGCCAGGGTCAGCGCGAACGATCACCTCGGGGCACGGCGCGACATCAAGCTGCATTCCGGCTTGCCGGGCGCGCTGCGACAGGCGCTCATGGCAGCGCTGAAGCAGCTTGCCCGCCGGCAGCGCTTCAAGCCGGTCGTCGTTGCGTGTGCGTTCAAGCCGCGCGTAGGCCAGCACGTTCTCAACCAAATGGCCAAGCCGCAGCGCCTCGTTGTGCAGCGTCGTGTAGTATTCCCCGCGTGACGTTTCGTCGGTGACACGGCCGGACTGCAGCATCTCGGTGTACATGCGGAAGGTGGTCAGCGGCGTACGCAGCTCATGCGTAACGGCAGAGACGAACTCTTCCCGGCGCGCCGAAAGCGACATCATGCGCGCCAGCACAAAACCCATGCCGGATGCAAACGCCAGCAGACAGGCCCATGCCAGGATCAATGTCAGTCGCAGGGGTGAATTGCCTGATGGCGCGTCGGCGGCCACTTCTCCGGGAACGATTTCGATGGGCAACGATGCCAGTCGCTGGACGTCCGGGCCTTCTACTTCGGTGGGGTCAATCGGTGCCGCGCGGAAGATTGCATGCGGCAGCAGGTCACGGCTTGCCTCTTGCAGTCGCTGGCGGATTGCCGGCCAGTCCAGCACGCAGCCCTGGATGTACTCGCGCCCGCCGATGCCGATTCTGCGCGCCAGCAACAGCGTGCCGCCGTGCCACCAGGCCGTCATCGGCCCCTGCTTCACGCCGTGCGCGGCGCCGGTTCCAAACGGGATGCGCGCCTGGCTATGCTTAATGTTGGCTGCATTCTGCGTTGCCTCCTGTCGCTCGCCGTAGCCCGGTAGCTGGTTGCTTCCAAGCGACGCCCAGCGGTCGTTGGCATAGACCGCGTCGAAGCCTGAAATGCCAGACGCATCGCGCGGCGCGGGAAGCTGCTCCGCCAGGGTCTCACGCGTCAGCCCGGCCAGTAACTCCCGCAGGCGGCGTTGTGCAAGCTGCGCTTGCTCGCCGCTGACAAAGTCCGGCATCCGGATTCGCACGTGCTCAAACCGCGGGACCTGCGGCGAAGTCGCGCTGCCATCCGGCTCAAGCTGAAAATGCAGCAGCACGGGCGCTGGTGGCTCGAACAGCAGCGGAGACGGCACCAACGGACTATCCGGGCGAGCATCGCCGAACATGCTCGCGTAGGCGCCGTCGGCTGGATAGAACGACAGATAGTGAAAGTAGGGGCGAGCGGCTTCGTCCGTGACCAGCGGCGTCAGCTCGCTTTCAAGGCGCCACAGTGCCGCGCGCACGTTCTGGTCAGCCAGGGCGCGCCGGTTGGCGTCTGCGTGCGCGCGCTCAAGGTCGGTCAGCGCCACACTGACCCACGCCAGCACGCCCGCCGCGAGCACGACGCCCAACCCGAACACGCTCCAGACCACGCCCGCCTTCATGCGCCGCCCCCCGCAAGCATGTAGCCCTTGCCGCGCACCGTCAAAAGAATGCGCGGGGCGTCGCCCGGGTCGCGCAGTTTTTCGCGCAGACGCGCCACGTGCATGTCGATGGTCCGCGTGCTGACGCCGCGCGGGTCGATGCGCCAGACGCGCTGCAGGATTTCGTCGCGGCTGATCGCGCGGCCTGCGTTGACGACCAGGTATCGCAGCAGTTCACGCTCGCGCTCAGACAGCTCGGCGCGCTCGCCGGAGCTGTAGCGAACCTCGCAGCGGGCAAGATCGGCGATGCCGCCCGGAAAGGTGAAATCGTGGACGTCGGCGGGGCGCTCGGGGCTGCGGCGGATCACCGCTTCCACGCGCGCCGTCAGCTCGGCGATGCTGAACGGCTTGACTACGTAGTCGTCTGCGCCCAGGCGCAGGCCGGCGACGCGATCTTTCTCAGCGCCCATGGCGGTCAGGATGATCACCGGCAGCGTGGGCCGCACGCGCCGGACTTCCTTGAGGATTTCGAGCCCGGACATTTTCGGTAGCGCCAGATCCAGCAGCACCAGGTCGCAATCGACCTGCAGCGCGTTGCGCAAGCCGCTTTCGCCGTCGGCGGCTTCGAACACGGTGTAGCCGTCGTGACGCAGCGCATCCACCACGCCGCGGCGGATGGCGGCGTCGTCTTCAATGACGAGGATGGTGCGCTGACTGCCCATGCAATCATTCTACCTGTCGGCGCAACGACAGGCGCGCCAAATGACAGGCTACGACGTAAGGGCGGGCGTTAGTGTAACGGCGATGTAACTGGCGGGCGGTGGAACGGCGTGACGCGAAGGCCGCGAAGAACGGCAACGGCAACAGGATGCCAGGACGGGCATGATGCGCCGGTTGGTCCGGCCCGTCCAGACATCCTGTTGTTTTGGTTTTTCTCCGCGTCTTCGCGTGTCCTTCGCGCCTTCGCGTGAAGCAGTTGCAGTTGGCTGGCTCGGCAGGAATCGAACCTGCATCGCAGGCTCCGCATGCCTGCATCCTTCCGTTAGACGACGAGCCATTGGAGCGCGGGTGTTTGCGAGGTTCGAGTTTCGAAATTCGAGGCTCGGGAAGGGCAGTAATCCGAAACTCGAATCTCGCAGTGTCCCCAAGCCCCAAGCCCTGGACCCTAAGCCTCGCCGCGGTTGCCCTCTGGGTGCGGATTCGAACCGCCCTGCCACGCCTTCGCGCCGAAGCGCTACGGTGCGCGGGCGCATTCACAGTGCGGAGTGCTGCCGCTACACCAACCCGCACAAATGACAGCGGGGACTCCCGTCCAGGAGTCCCCGCCATGCAGCACGACGCTGCTACCCGGGCGGGGACTCCACGCAATTCGTACCGACAGCCCGCAATGCTCGGGCTGGTCGCTGATGGTTTTCGGATCGTGACGACATCGGTTCACCTCAAGCCGGACAAGCCGGCAAAGTCCTGCAATGCTCAAACGCAGGCCGTTGCAGCAAGGTTGCAGAAAAAAAGACTAGCCGCGGCCAACGGTGACCATCCAGCCGCGGTCCTGCTTTTCGATGTTAACATTGTTGGGCAGGAACATTCGGATGACCTCGATGTTTGTGGTCGTGTGCGCCGTGGGCTCGGTGGTCAGGAAGCGCCCTCCCGCGCCCAGCGCCATCGGCAGCAGCAACTGGTCGGCGAGGTGTGGGCCGACAGGCACTCCCGCGGCTTCCCATGCGGCGGCTTCGTCGCAGGCTTCGTCGGCGACTTTCTCCGCGCGCTTGCCGCGTTTGCCGAACCCGGTGAAGACTTCCATGTAGTCGCCGCAATCGGCGAACACTGTCAGCGCATTGCCCGGGCCGGGTGAATCGACATGCCGCAACACGGCCCGGTCGCGCGGGATGTTGAAGCGTTCGCGGGCGATCTGCAACTCGCGCACGCCGACGTGGTCCGGGATGCGGCTTAGCACCGCGTTGGCCCACCATATTGGCGGCTGGCGCTCCACAAGGTCCAGCGGTTCGCGGTGCTGCCAGGGGTTGATCTGCGCGTGCGTCAAACCGCCGCCGACGGGATAGAAACCGAAGACTTCAAGGTCGAGCGAAACGCGCGCGCCCATGCGCGCAAGCATCGGCATAAACGCGCGCACGAGAAAGTCGAACGGCGGCGCCCACGCGTTGTGCGTGCCGCCGGTGACGCGGACGGAACTCGGCCCGTCCGCAAACAGCAGCGGCGGCAGCACCGTCTGCAACACCAGCCCCGCGCTGCCGGCGGTTTCGATGCGAAAGTAGTAGTTGCCGGCCCAGGCCTTGTCCGGCTCGAAGGTGACTTCGCTGCTGCCGAGGGAAGCACCGGTGATGCGCGCCGCGCTGATCTCGGCCGCCGCCTGCACGCACGTGAGGTGCTGCTTCTTGAGGCCGGGGCTGCTGCGGCCCGCGCGGATGTTGTAGAGGCGGAACGGCTTGCCCGTGACAATCGACAGCGCGAGCGAGGTTCGCAGAACCTGCCCGCCGCCTTCCCCCTGGCTGCCGTCGATCTCGATCATGATCCGTCCACCCCGCCGAAATAGGCCGCGGGCGGGACGCCCGCGGCCGGTGCAGGCCTGCCGGACGAAGCAGTGCTTCGTCCGGCGCGTTGCTGCGCAACCCTGCGCTACTACTCCTACCCCTTCACACAGACAATCTGCTTCAGTGTGTGTACGACTTCGACCAGGTCCTTCTGTGCTTCCATGACCGTGTCGATGTCCTTGTACGCCGCCGGAGTTTCGTCCAGCACTTCCTTGTCCTTGCGGCACTCCACGCCCGCGGTTGCAGCCTCGTGGTCCTGCAGCGAGAACTGCTTGCGGGCCTGGTTGCGGCTCATGACGCGGCCCGCGCCGTGGCTGCACGAGTGGAAACTTTCCGGGTTGCCGCGGCCGCGCACGATGTAGCTGCGCGCGCCCATGCTGCCCGGGATGATGCCCAGCTCGCCCTCTCGCGCCGACACCGCGCCCTTGCGGGTGACGAAGACTTCCTCGCCGTAGTGCGTCTCCTTCTGCACGTAGTTGTGATGGCAGTTGACAGCCATCAACTCAGCGCCGAAGCCCGGCACCTCACCGCTGTTGCGCACGGCGTCTGTCACCGCACGCATCATGCACTCGCGGTTCAGGCGCGCGTAATCCTGCGCCCAGTGCACTGCGTTGACGTAGTCGTCGAAGTGCGTGGCGCCCTCTTCGAAGTACGCCAGGTCCTCATCCGGCAGGTTCTTCACGTGCTCGCGCATGTCCTTCTTCGCCAGCTCGATGAAGTGCGTGCCGATGCGGTTGCCGATGCCGCGCGAGCCGCTGTGCAGCATGAACCACACGTGCTGCGCCTCGTCCAGGCAGACCTCAATGAAATGGTTGCCCGTGCCCAGAGTGCCCAGGTGCTCCAGCGGGTGCGCGTTGCGGCCCAGCTTCGGGAACTTCGACAGCAGCGCGTCGTAGCCCTCCTTCAGCCGTGCAAACGCGCGCTCGTTGGCGTCCGGCGGGTTGCGCCACGCGCCGCGGTCGCCGCGCTGGCCGCGGTTGGTGCGGCCGTGCGGTACCGAGCGCTCGATCGCGTGGCGGATCGGCGCCAGGTTGTCGGGCAGCTGCTCGGCCTTCAGCGAAGTCTTTACCGCGCACATGCCACAGCCGATATCGACGCCGACGGCGGCTGGGATGATCGCGGACTTGGTCGGCACAACGCTGCCGACAGTCGCGCCCAGGCCCCAGTGAACGTCGGGCATGGCGGCGACCCAATTGTGCACGATCGGCAGCTTGGCTGTGTTCAGAAGCTGCGCGCGCGCGTTGTCATCAAAGTGAACGCCCTCAACCCAAGCCTTAATGGGAACGGCGCCCTTTGCAGTAATCATCTCGTAAGCCATCGCACGTTCCTTTCGTGGGACACGGTACTCGAACGGGATGGGGTTGCAGAGGGAATTGCGTGCTCCGGATCAGTCTCACGCGAAGCCGCGAAGCGCGGCCCGCGATCGAGAACGCGGCTTGCTGGGTGGGCAAAACTGCAACTACGGTCAGGATGGTCAGGATTCCAGGATGAGTTGGATGGATTCCTGCTCATTCTGAAAATCCTGGCGGCAGTTCTCCCAGCGCAACCGTGCTGCCCGCGTGCGGGCCTGTCGGGGCGCTTGGCGGCCTTGCGTGAGATGCCTTTCGCCAGTCAGCAAAGAAACGAGGCGCCGGTTTCGGCGCCTCGCGATTGGTGGCTTTGCTTCCCGCTACCGTTCGATTTCTGGTTCTGCTTTCGGCGCTTCCTTAGCCTCTTCTTTCGAGTCTTCCTTCTTCTGCTTGTAGATCCAGATGTAGGGCTTGCGCGCGGCGTAGGTTGACTTTGGCTTTTCAGCGTCGGGCGCGCTCCAGTACGTGTAGGCGCCTACCACCAGGTCCCACTCGCCATCGCCGTTGAGATCCACCACATCGACGTATGCGCCGTTGTCCGGCAGTGGTGTATCCGTGCTGCGGGCGCTGCTGTCAAGCAGCACTTTCGGCGCCTCGAAAACCGGCTTGCCCTTTTCGCCGACGTTGCGGAACAACAGGATCCTGCTCTCAAACGTCCCGACGACGATGTCTGTCAGTCCATCCTTGTCCCAGTCCACAAGCTTGGGCGCGGTGATCTTGCCGCCGGCGTCCAGCGGCTTGTCGCCGATCATGATCGGGCTGCTGGTCGTGCTGAACCTGGGCTCCTTGGCGGTGCCCTCATTGATGTTCAGGAACAAGCCGCCCTTGCGGTCGCCCATGATGATGTCGAAGTCGCCGTCGTTGTCCCAGTCGAATGCGACCGCCGAGATGCAGTGCGCGCTGGGTGCCTTGCCGCCTGTGTGGTCGGCGCTGGTCCACTTCTTGGCTTCGTAGTCCCAGTACCGGGCGAGGATGACGCGGTTGCCTTCTTTGTCTTTGATGTGCTCGGGCTTTTGAAAGCCCTCTTTGCTGCCCAGTGAAACCCAGGGCGAGCCGTCAAACGTTGCGGTGAAGATGTCGATATGGCCGTCACCGTTGAAATCCACGAACTGTGGACCCATGCCGATGCATCACCAGTTGTTGAACTTCAGCGGCTCGCCGTCGGCGCCCAGCAACGGCTTTTCTTCACTCCAGCCGTCTTTGGTGCGCGACGTTACCGTAAGGCGGCCGAACAGGTCGCCGATCACCAGCTCAAGGTTGCCGTCGCCATCCAGATCGTGCAGCGCGGGCGACGGGTACAGGCGGTCGCGGTTAAGCAGCCTGTGCCCGACGAACGTGTCTCCCGCCTGGACGCGCGTCGGTGTTTCAAAGGTCTGTGCGGGCAGCGCCACAGCGGCTACTGCACACGCACCCAGCAACGCAGTTCGCAACATGATTCCCCCTTAGGTAAGACCAGCACAGTGATTGTACGCACGAGCAGCGCCCGGCGTTACCGAATTTGCCGGATTGGCTCGCGCCAAGCCGCGAAGCGCCGCCCGTCATCGTGAACACGGCTTGCTGGGCGGGAGGAACTACAAATGCGGTCAGGATGTACAGGATGTCAGGATGAATTGAGTTGTTTCCTGCTCATCCTGAGAGTCCTGGCGGCAGTTCTTCCGCCGCGATCGTGCGGCCCGCGTGCGAGCTTGTGGGGGCGCTTGGCGGCTTTGCGTGAGACAAATACAGTTCGCGGTTTACAGCCACTTCACGGGCACGAGGCCGGCGAGGTCGAACTGCTCCCAACCTGATTTGATCGGGTTTGTTAGATACTCTTCTATGCAGTACCCGTCGGCGGGTTGCCATTCGCTTTGGGGCAGCCATTGGCGGAAGAGCCAGTCCCAGGCCCTTGCCACCTCCTGGATGTCGCCTTGACACGTCAAGCGCACGTAGCGCTGCGCGGGCAGCACGCGGATGCCTATGTTGCCTTCGGGTTGCACGTCGTCGGCGACGGTCAAACACATGTCGTAGCGGTACTTCTCCCAGGGTGTTATGTCGGGGTCATCCTGCGACATGCCCAGCAGCGTGCCCTTGTCCATCACGCCCGCGCCGATCGCCCAGCCGGAAAATTCCTCCCACCCGCGCATGAAGTTGGCTGGCTCGTATGCGCCGACAATGCGCAGGTAGGCGATGCGTTGCGCGGGCCTGTCGCAGATCTGTACGTGGGTGTTGCGCGGCGGCTCGGCGGTTTGCAGGCCGACGATCTTGAGCTGCGGGGCGAATTCATCGCCGCGGGTGTGTTTCAGCCATGCTGCGCGCGTGAAGCGCGAGGGCGGCACGCCGAAGCGCGCCTTGAACGAGCGCGAGAGGTCAGTCGTGGATTCGAACCCGCACTCGGTGGCGATATAGGCCACTTTGGATTTGCTGTCGGCGACAAGCCGGGCGGCCTTTTCGAGGCGCAGGCGTTTGGCGTACTCGTGGACAGTTTCGCCGGTGATGCTTTTGAAGACACGATGGAAGTGGTAGGGCGAGAAGCACGCGATGTCAGCGAGCTCGTCCAGCGACCAAGCCTGGCGCAGGTTTGCGTTGAGGTGATCAATCACCCGGTTGATGCGCGAGATGTAGCCGTTGCCGTTATCCATAGGGCGGCAATGATAGTAACGATCAGCGCCGCTATTTAGGACCGGCTTGCTGGTAGGCTGTCTTGATCCAGGCGGCGACCTTGGCGTCCACTTCGCCGGCTTCGGCGATGTCCACCTTGTGTGTGCACATGCCGCCCGCCACGGCGACGCGCTTGTCTTTCGGCGGCTGTTTGAAGTTCAGACCGAGCTGCACACGCTTGGCTGACGGCGCCTGTACCAGCGCGAACTGTTTTGCCCGGCGGAAGCTGACGCCGGTCTTCTGGATCACCTTCTGTACGTCGCCGCCGAGACCCTCGGCGATGCCGGCCAGCCTGTCGTAGATCGGCCGCAGCGCCGCTTTGCCGCCTGCGTACTGGGCCGCCAGCAGGTCGCCCGAGTCGGCTGGGCCGCCCTCCATTTCCTGCCTTACCCGGTGCGCGATCAGGTTCGCGTTGCCGTGGGTGAGGCCGTGCTCGCTCTTGAGGAAAGCAACGATCTGGCCGTGCTTGGCGTGGCCGGAAGCCTTTACGGCCCGGACGAAATCGGCCAGCTTCATGCCGCTGGCTTGCTCGATGTTGCGCAACTGGGTTGCGGTTGCGTCGGCTTGGCTTGCCATGGGTGCTCCTGATCGGGTTGCGTGCAGCGTAGCTGGTTGCGGTAACCCGTCTTGGACGGATTTCACACCTCGGGCACGAACCCTGGCGCCGACTGGTCGGGGGCATAGGTGGTGCGCTGGGCTTGCACGTACTGCGACGGCGTGACGCCCGTATGGCGCTTGAAGTCGCGTATCAGGTGCGCCTGATCGAACCAGCCAAGGTCGTGGGCGAGCTTCGTCCACGCAACCGTTCCCCACACATCGATGCCTTCCAGCAGCCGCCGCATGCGCAACAGGCGCGCGAGAGTCCGCGGCGTCATGCCGACCACGCGCTTGAACTCACGGTCGAGGTGGCCGTGCGAAACGCCCAGCTCATTGGCGATGTCGGCGATGGGGCGCACGGGATCGGCGTCAAGGGCGGCCACGGCGCGTTCACAACGTTCCAGGCCGGGGGCGTTGAGGTTGTGATTTTCCGTGAGATGCGCTTGAAGGATGTCGAGCATGCCATCGGGTGTGCCCGCGGCTGCCATGGCATCACGAAGCCCGGCGGCGGGTGGCCATGCCTGCAGCAGGTCAACGACGCGCCCGCGCAGCGTTGTGGGCTTGATGCCGAAGATGCCCTGGCATCCGACCGATGTGCCGATGATGCCGATGGCAAAGGTTTCGCCCGTAGGCTCGTTAATCACGGGGCGATCGTGGGGGCCGATGAGAAATCCGGTGTTCGAGCGCAGCGGTTCGCCCGCGCCATTGTCAGCGGTCGAGATGATCGGGTCAGCCAATATAAACACCGCGACCGTTGAGCCCGTGGGCGCGATTTTCTCACGCGTGTAGGGGATGGTGCCGCGGGCATACCAGATCGATTCGACCAGCCGCCCCAGCGGCGGCCCCGGGTTGCGCACGCGATAGTCAAACTCCATGCGCCAAGCCTAGGCGCGGGGACGGGAAAAGCAAACCGCCGGAAAAGCCCCGGCGTGTCGAAGGTTCAGGCCTTGAGGCGCTGGCTGCCCGTGACTAGATCGACAGACGAGGAGCCGAACAGTGAACTGCGTTCCCGATCAAGCCGCTGGAAAGCCATCCGGGCATATGATGGATCCACTTCGATCCCAACGCTGTTCCGTCCGTTCTTCATTGCCGCAAGCATTGTCGTGCCGGTCCCGCAGAATGGGTCCAGTACAGTGTCGCCGACGAAACTGAACATGCGGACCAAGCGATGCGCCAGATCGAGTGGAAACGGCGCAGGGTGCTTTGAGGTTGACGCACCAGTAATCGACCAGATCTGTTGAAACCACTCGTTGAAGCTTGTCTTGTCGATCATGCTCTGCTTGCGTTGTTCGATGGTCGGCTTGCGGTAGCCGCCGGGTTTGCGCTGCATCAATATGAACTCGATGTCGTTCTTGATGATCGCATTCGGCTCGTAGGGCTTGCCGAGAAACTTGGAGCCGTTGGAGACCTCATATCTGGCATTCGCGATCTTGTGCCAAATGATCGGGTTCAAATTGTCAAAACCAAGCTTCCGGCATTGCACGCAAATGTCGGCATGCAGTGGAACAACTACGTGCCGGCCGTGCTGCTTGCGCGAAAGGCAAACATCGCCAACGACGCAAACAAGTCGACCACCAGGAACCAATACGCGGTAAGCCTCCCTCCATACCATGTGAAGCTGGTCGAGGAACTCTTCGTAGTCGGAGACATGGCCGAGTTGTCCCGCCGAGTCGTTGTAACGCTTAAGCGTCCAGTACGGAGGAGAGGTGACCAGCAAGTGAACGCTCTCGTCACCAACATACGGAAAGGAACGCGCGTCACCAACATGGAGCTGGTGGACGGTTTGCGAGTCTGCTCGATCCGCCTGTGCCTTCATGCTACTCCGAAAACTGGCCGACATGCGCGGTCATGGACTTCACAAATGATTCGAGTTGCAGGTCCTTTGCAGGCTCGGAATAGTCTCCGCGCGTTCCGTCCGGTGAGGTGATAAACGCGGTCGCGTCATAGTGTCGCTCCAAGACTAGCTTTCGACAGAACAGCTCATATCGCTCAGCATACGACGCCTTCTTGAACTCGGGAAACACGTCAAAGTGCGGTTCTTGTACACGCACGGAGCGGCGCGAGGCCGGGCAATCCTCTAACATGAACATGTACCCAACCCAGGGACGCGTTGCGCCAAAGGCTTGCTCTCTGAAGGCTGTCCAGAGATCAAGGGAGCTCCCCATGGCCTCTTCCGTACGATTGTTGAAATTGTTACCAAAGGACGGACCTACCTGAGACTTCGCCTCCAAGGCCATCAGAAGCGCATCATCTCTTACGACTAGCAAATCCCACTCCTTGGTCGGTCGGAAGTAGCCGGGAATCTCCAGCCGCGAGGATGTAAAGACACACTCTTCTGGGATTCCGGCACCTACTATGATGTCAATGAATAGGCCAATGAACCCATCCATCTGCTTCCCGCCTGTTACGGCTCCGCGTGAACCACGGTCAACGCTACCGGAAGTTGCCTGTTTTTTCGTCTGCGAGTGACGCGTGCGCCAGAAGTGGCGCGTGGCTTGTCGTATCCGGGCCTCAAGTCCAGTCTTGGCCATCAAGCACTCCCCGCGCTTCTCTCTCGATTGTCTCTAGCTGCAGCCCATGCTGTTGCCGCAGTTGAGGCACTTGTAGCAGGCTCCGTTTCTAACCGTGATGTGGCCGCATACGTCGCAGATGGGGGCGTCGCCCATCATGCTTTCGAGCTGCTCGTCGAGGGCGTTGAGGTGTTTCTTGGGAGCCTTTGGTGCGGGCGCTTCCGCCTTCGCCAAGGCTTCGGCGGACAAGCGGGGCTCCTGCTCTCTGAGTTCGGCGCCGGCTTCGCCAACGTCTTCGTGGTCTTCCTGGCTTATGAGCTTGGGTCCTTTTACTTCTTCGGGCTTGATGTGCAGAAAGTCGGTGCGACCGAGATACTTCTCGCCGAGTGTGCGGAAGACCAGGTCGATTACGCTGGTGGCTTGCTTGATGTACGGGTGGCCCTGCACGATGCCCTGCGGCTCGAAGCGGGTGAAGGTAAAGG
>CAZZBH010000095.1:0-14281 GCA_964652605.1 uncultured Planctomycetaceae bacterium | reverse complement strand
GGTATCGATACCCGCAAGCTGACCCGCATCCTGCGGGAAAAGGGTGCCCAGGCGGGCTGCCTGATGGCTGGCAACGTCGACGAGGCCGAGGCGCTGCGCCAGGCGCAGGCCTTTCCGGGCCTGGCCGGCATGGATCTGGCGCGCGTGGTCAGCTGCGAGCAGCCCTGGACATTCGAAGAGGGCGAATGGACCGGCACCACCGGTTATCGCGCTCCGGGCGACAGCCGCTTCCGTGTCGCGGTACTGGATTTCGGCGTCAAGCGCACCATTTTGCGCAAGCTGGTGGCGCGCGGCTGCCAGGTGACAGTCTATCCGGCGCGCACATCCGCCGATACACTGCTGGCCGCGCAGCCCGATGGCGTGCTGCTTTCCAATGGCCCCGGCGATCCGGAGCCCTGCGAATATGCGATTGCCACCACCCGGGCGCTGCTGGACAAGCAGGTGCCGCTGTTCGGCATTTGCCTCGGTCACCAGATTCTGGCGCTGGCGATCGGTGCCAGGACGATCAAAATGAAATTCGGTCATCATGGCACGAATCATCCGGTGCAGGACATCGACAGTGCCCGCGTCATGATCACCAGCCAGAATCACGGTTTCGCCGTGGATGGCGACACCCTGCCCGGCAATGCGCGAGTGACGCACAGCTCGCTGTTCGACGGCAGCCTGCAGGGATTCGAACTGACGGACCGCCCGGCTTTCTGCTTCCAGGGCCATCCCGAAGCGAGCCCGGGGCCGCATGATGTCGATTATTTGTTCGACCGCTTTATCCGCCACATGGCACAACACCTCGCCTGAATGAACAGGCTACTTGACCCGATCCTAAATGCCCAAACGTACTGACCTACACTCCATCCTCATCATTGGCGCAGGGCCGATCGTCATCGGTCAGGCATGTGAATTCGATTATTCCGGCGTACAGGCCTGCCGGGCATTGCGCGAGGAAGGCTATCGCGTCATTCTGATCAATTCCAATCCGGCCACCATCATGACCGATCCGGAAATGGCGGATGCGGTCTATATCGAACCGATCATCTGGCAGGCCGTGGAAAAAATCATCGAAATCGAACGCCCCGATGCGCTGCTGCCGACCATGGGTGGGCAGACCGCGCTCAATTGCGCGCTGGATCTGGTCAAGCATGGCGTGCTGGAAAAGCATGGCGTGGCGCTCATCGGCGCTTCGCGCGAGGCGATCGACAAGGCCGAGGACAGGGAGAAATTCAAGCAGGCGATGACGCGCATCGGCCTGCAATCGGCACGTTCTGCAGTCGCCCACAGCATGGAAGAAGCCTTGCAGGTCCAGGCAATGATCGGCTATCCGGCAATCATCCGTCCTTCGTTCACGCTCGGTGGCAGCGGCGGCGGGATTGCCTACAACCGCGAGGAATTCGTCGGCATTTGCGAACGCGGGCTGGAAGCCTCGCCCACCCGCGAGCTGCTGATCGAGGAGTCGGTCATCGGCTGGAAAGAATTCGAAATGGAAGTGATCCGCGACCAGCAGGACAACTGCATCATCATCTGCGCGATCGAGAACATCGATCCGATGGGTGTGCATACCGGCGACTCGATCACCGTCGCCCCCGCCCAGACGCTGACCGACAAGGAATACCAGCGGATGCGCGATGCCTCGATTGCCGTGCTCAGGGAAATCGGCGTTGAAACCGGCGGCTCCAATGTGCAATTCGCCATCAATCCGGAAGACGGGCGCATGATTGTGATCGAGATGAACCCGCGTGTCTCGCGCTCATCCGCACTGGCTTCCAAGGCTACCGGTTTTCCCATCGCCAAGATAGCCGCCAAGCTGGCGGTCGGCTATACGCTCAATGAGTTGGGCAACGATATCACCGGCGGCCTGACCCCGGCCTCGTTCGAACCGACCATCGATTACGTGGTCACCAAGGTACCCCGCTTCGCGTTCGAGAAATTCCCGCAGGCAGACGACCGCTTGACCACACAGATGAAATCGGTCGGGGAAGTGATGGCGATCGGCCGCACTTTCCATGAGTCGTTGCAAAAGGCGCTGCGCGGCCTCGAAACCGGCGTTGACGGGCTGGACGAGAAGACTACCGACCTCGAAACCATCGAACAAGAACTCGGCCACCCCGGCCCGGAACGTCTCTGGTATATCGCCGACGCTTTCCGCTGCCATCTGCCGTTCGCTGAGATCCAGGCATTGACCCGGATCGACCCCTGGTTCCTGGCCGAGGTCGAGAATCTGGTCAGTCAGGAACAGGCGCTCGCCGGATGCCAGCTGGAAACCCTGACCGAGCGGCAATTGCGTCATCTGAAGCGCTGCGGTTTCTCCGACCGGCGGCTGGCCGGGCTGCTCGGTTGCGATCAGCATGCGGTGCGCGCCCGGCGCCATCAGCTCAACCTGCGCCCGGTCTACAAACGAGTGGACACCTGTGCGGCCGAATTCGATACCCGTACCGCCTATATGTATTCCACCTACGAGGAAGAATGCGAGGCACGTCCCAGCGACAACAAAAAGATCATGGTGCTCGGCGGCGGGCCCAACCGCATCGGCCAGGGCATCGAGTTCGACTACTGCTGCGTGCATGCCAGCATGGCGCTGCGCGAGATGGGCTACGAGTCCATCATGGTCAACAGCAACCCCGAAACCGTCAGCACCGACTTCGACATAAGCGACGACCTGTTCTTTGAGCCGCTGACCTTTGAAGATGTCATGAACATCTATGAGGTCATGAAACCGCAGGGCGTGATCGTCCAGTTCGGCGGCCAGACGCCGATCAACCTGGCACGCAAGCTTCATGACGCGGGCGTGCCGATCATCGGTACCAGCGTCGAAAGCATCGACGCCGCCAGCGACCGTGAACAGTTCCACGCACTCGTAAAGAAGCTCGGCCTGCGCCAGCCCAAGGGCGCGATCACCACGGGCATCGACGGCGCAATTGCGGCTGCCCGCGACATCGGCTTTCCTGTGCTCGTGCGGCCCAGCTTCGTGCTGGGCGGTCGAGCAATGGAGGTCTGCTACGACGAAGGCGAGCTGCGCCACTTCGTCGGGCTCGCGGTCGAAGCCGCGGAAGGCAAGCCGATTTTGATAGACCAGTTCCTCGATTCCGCCATTGAAGTCGATGTTGATTGCGTTTCCGACGGCGAAACGGCTGTCATCGCCGGCATCATGGAGCACATCGAGTACGCCGGCGTGCACAGCGGCGACAGCATGTGCAGCATCCCGACCAAGTCGCTCAGCGAAAGCGTGCTGCGCGACCTGCGCGACACCACGCGCAAGCTGGCCAAGGCGCTGAAAGTTATCGGGTTGATGAACGTGCAGTACGCGATCAAGGACGACGAGGTCTGGATCATCGAAGTCAACCCGCGCGCATCGCGCACCGTCCCTTTCGTCGCAAAGGCTATTGGCAAGCCGATTGCCAAGATCGCCACCCAGGTGATGTGCGGGCGCAAGCTGAAGGACCTGGGCTTTGCCGAAGAAATCATCCCGCGTCACTTCAGCATCAAGAAGCCGGTTTTCCCGTTCAACAAACTGGTGGGCGCCGACACACTGCTCGGCCCCGAGATGCGCAGCACCGGCGAGGTGATGGGAATCGACAAGACCTTCGGCCGCGCGATGGCAAAGGCGCAGGCGGGCGCCAGCCAGGCACTGCCGCGCAAGGGCAAAGTTTTCATCAGCGTGAAACGCAGTGACAAGCCGCTGGTGCCGCCGATCGCGCAGAAGCTGCACGAGCTGGGGTTCGAGCTGGTCGCCACCAGCGGCACAGCCGAGATCATCAAGGCTGCCGGCGTGCCGGTGCAGGTGATCCGCAAGATTCAGGAAGGCCGCCCCAACGTGCTCGACATGGTGATCAACGACGAAGTGGTGTTGCTGATCAATACACCAAGCGGCAAAGACCCGCACACCGACGAAGCCACCATGCGCAAGAAAAGCATCATGAAAGGCGTGCCAACACTGACCACCATCAGCGCAGCCGAGTCAGCCGTAAAGGCCCTGCAATCACTGAAAGGCCAGGAAGAAACGGTGCAGGCGTTGCAGGATTACTACGCGTAACCGCGTCAGGCCGGCATGCGAATGCCGGCCCTTCATGGCGTGCCGGCCATGTCACGATTGCATGCCCGACCAGACGGCAAGCACCGGTGGGACCAGCGTCGGATTAAACATCGACGCCCGCGGGAACCCGCGGGCGTCGTCTTGATGTGGCTGTCTCTACTTGCGGCTGGGGATGAGGCTGCCGCGCTGCACACTGGTGCTTGCCGGTGTCGCCTCCCTCAGCCCTATCGGCGGTGTTCCGAACTCCGGCAGGACTACCTGCTCGCCGCCCTTGAGTGCACGGCCGTCCCTCAGGTCGTGCTCCGGATTGGCATCCAGGATCATGCGGAAGTACGACATGCTGCCGTAGTGCTCCAGCGCAAGCTGCAGCACTGTGTCGCCGGCCTCTGCCGTGATTACCTTGCGCGGAAAGTAGTCCGCTTGCTCAGCGTTTACCGCGGACGTGCTGCTGACCACGGCGCCATCGCCGCCCACCGGGATCAAGATCGTCTGGCCGACACGAAGCTTGTTGGCATTGCTCGCATTCAGCCCGTCGTTCACGCGGTAGATGTCATTGCTGGTGCATCCGTGCTTCACTGCCAGCTTGCTGACCATGTCGCCCGGCTGAATCTTGTACTCAATCAAGCCGGTTTTCTTGGCTGGCTCCGGCACGTTCTTCGGCTCGGTTCTTTCCGGCTTTGCCGTCGTGGTTACCGGTGGCGGTGGCTGATCAGTCTTCACCTGCATGACAGGCGGAGGCGGCGGCACGTTGGCGTGTCCGAAATCGTACAGCGCACTCTTCACTGGTTGCTGCGTGGGCTCCATCGGTTTTACTTCGTCGTCCTTCGTTGCGGTCTGCTCCTCGACCTGATCGGTGCCGGGCGAAAACAATGCAAATGCCAGCAATCCGACCAGAACGAGACCAGCCGCCGCAACGACCATCGAGATACGGCTCCTGGTCATGCTTCCTCCTTTATGGCGTAAACGTCCATGGACGTGGGTCGTAAGTTCAACCCGCCCCGGTGCAGGCACCGTGCGGTAGTCTCCCGTTCGGCAGGAGGCGTTCAGCGACTTTGGGAAAAAGGCAAATGTCCTGATTACCGGACGTAGCCGCTCAGTTCTCGAACTTCACCAGTGCGGTCACTTCTTCAAACTCTTTGCCCTTGACGACTCGGCGCACCACCAGGCCGGGCCACTCGTCGGCGTACCACTCCAGGCATTCGAGTCCGTCTTCGTTCGTGAACGAGTACACCGTGCAATCGAACAACCCCGCCTTTGTCAGCCGCCGCTCTTTGCGATCCGTGCGATAGCGGCGCCGCGGTTCAAGCCATTCGTTCAACTGCGATTCGAAGTCGATCTCAAACTTCTCGACTTCCGCGCCTTTTAGCTTGCGAAGTTCCTGCGTCAGCGGCGTGATTTCCAGCGTGCACGAGCTGCCGTCCGCCTTGGCGATGGCGAACTGTTTGACCTCGAACGAGCGCAGCCGCAACGGCCCGCGCATGCGCGTTATGTGATGCACCCAGCATGCGCCCTTGCTGCCGAACAGGCGAACGCGCAGCTCTTTGGCGTCCTCGGGCACTTTTGACGCGTTCCGCTTTCGCTGATCGCGTGGCGCCTTGTAGCCGGGCTCGCCCTCCACGAAATCAAACTCAATCAATTCGCGCGTGCTGAAGCGGTCCTCTGACTTCACGACCAGCGACGGGTACAGCGTGCTCAGCCACATGGTTGCGCCGCCGTCCATCGTGCTTTGCCAGCGCGCACAATCGAAGGTGCCAGCCGAAACCTCAAGCTTTTCGTCGCGCACTTTCTTGAAGCCGGCGGGGTCGCGAAAGATGATCCCGTTCGCCTCAAAGTTAACCTTCAAAGCAGCGCCTGCGTCTTCTGCGGCTTTGCGGGTGGAATCCTGCAGGTGCTGCGTGACTTCGGCGTGTTTGTCCCACACACCCAGAACTTCGTGCACCAGGTAGCTTGTGCCCTCAGGCCCGCCCTCATTGCCGTCCTTGGGAATGCGGCGGATGGTCCATGTCCGGCCGGCGATACGGTAGAGCAGAAACTGGTCTGCCTTCGCTTCGTCTTTGCGATCCTCGGCGGGCGCGATGACCGGCATTCCCATCAGCAATGCCAGCACGAGGATCAGGCAGAAGGTGGTACGCATGGCTGCTCCGGCTGAGGGTCCTGCCCGATTGTGGGATGCATGGCCCTTTGCCGCAAGCAAGGGCGCCCCTGACGGCTTCCGCGCGCGGTGCGTATTTCTACACTGATTGCGGACACCAACAGGAATCACAATGCAGAAGACAGGCGCAGACCGCGAACGCGTGCTGGAGTTGCTCGACGAAATGGGTGGCGTCACCGAGGCCAACGTCAAGCGCATCAGCGAAATCACGCGCGTGTCCGAAGCCGAAATCTGGGGCACCGGGACGTTCTATTACCTCGTGCGCAAGCCGGGCAAGCGCCTTCGTGTCTGCAATGGGCTGAGCTGCCGACTGTTCGGCGCCGACGGGCTGATTGCCAAGCTGCGGTCAGAGGGCAAAGAAGTTGAAGCGGTCAGTTGCCTGGGCCAGTGCGACCGCGCACCGGCTGCGCTTGATGAAGAAATGAAGGTGATTGACTGGGCCAAGCAGGAGCGCGCGGTCACGCCGGACAACCCCGAGTTGCCGCTCAACCTGGCGGGCAAGCCGGACTTCTCGTTCAAGGCGCTGGCGAAAGCGCGCGCGATGAATCCTGACGAGATCTTCAAGTTGCTCGAAGAATCCGGCCTGCAAGGTCGCGGCGGCGCCGGATTTCCGGCCTTTATTAAGTGGAAGGGCGTCGCGGGCCAGAAAGACCCCACGCACTACGTCGTGTGCAACGGCGACGAAGCCGAGCCTGCGACCTTCAAGGACCGCGAGACCATGCTGCGCCGCCCCGACAAGCTGATCGAGGGCATGGCGATCGCCGCGCACGCCGTCGGCGCGACAGAGGCCTATTTCTACATTCGCGGCGAGTTCAACGCCGAGTACGAGTCGGTGAAGGCCGCGCTGCAAAAGGCAGCGGACCACGTCAGCCACATCGACTGGTACTTCCACCGCGGCCACGGCGCGTACATCTGCGGCGAAGAGACCGCGATGCTCGAAAGCATGGAGGGCAAGCGCGGGATGCCGCGCCTCAAGCCGCCGTTCCCGCACGAGTTCGGTTTCCGCGGCAAGCCGACACTGATCAACAACGTCGAAACACTGGCGTGCGTGCCATACATCCTTGAGCAGGGCGGCGCCAAGTTCAAAGCCCACGGCCGCACCGAAGCCGGCAGCAAGCTGTACTGCATCAGCGGCCACGTAAACAAACCGGGCGTGTACGAGCTGCCGCTGGGCGCAACGCTGGATGAGCTGGTCGAGGTCGCTGGCGGATACATGGGCACGCCAATGGCATTCAGCCCCGGCGGCGCCAGCAGCGGGTTCCTGCCGATTGAGAAGCGCGACATCCCGCTGGATTTTAAAGGGCTGCAGAAGCAGGGAACAATGCTGGGCAGCGCGGGGGTGGTGGTGCTCAACGACACGGTGGACATGGCCGAAGCGGCGCAATGGCAGCTCGAATTTTTCGAGGTCGAAAGCTGCGGCCAGTGCGCCCCCTGCCGCATAGGCTCCCGCTACCTCCACAACCAGGTAAAGAAGTACCTCGACACCGGCGACCCCACCAAGCTGGAGCACGCCAACGACGTAGGCTGGGAGATGGAAGAGGGCTCAATCTGCGGGCTAGGGATGGTAGCCCACAAACCGCTGGTGGATGCCATGAAGTACTTCCCACAGGCGTTCGAGAAGCGGCCGACGGGTTGATTTCAGCCACGGAGTGCCAGAAAATGCCACGAGAGGTGAGTCATGGGCACAGGGATCGTCGAGAGAAAGGTAACCGCTGAAGAGGCAGAGCGGTCCATTGGCCAGCTTCTGATCGAAGTTGCGGCAGGCGCCACGATCCACATTGAAAGGGACGGCGTAGAGGTCGGCGTTCTGGCTCCTCCAATGGAGCAGAGCCGAAAAGCGACGGAGATCCTGGACGAGCTCCGAAAGCTTCCGCGCGTCACGCTGGATGATGAATTCAGCAGCGATCTGATGGACATCATCGCCAGCCAGCCGCCAATCGAGTTCCCGAAATGGGACTGATGCTTGACTCCACGGTGCGGATTGCCGCAGAACGTCGTGGGGAAAGCCCCTACGAAGTGGTTTCGCGGGTGGTAGATCGGTGGGCCGATATCAACCTTTGCATCTCAGTCGTTACGGCAAGCGAACTGATCCACGGGATCTGGCGCGCGAAAGACGAAGCTCGACGAACTCGACGCGAACAATTTGTTGAGGGCATACTTTCCAAGGTGCCGACGGTTTCAGTCAACCTCGCTATCGCCCGGGTGGTGGCAAGAGTGGGAGCGATGCTTGCTGATCGCGGTACGACACTTCCACCTAACGATCTGCTAATAGGTTGCAGCGCGTTGCAACGGGGCGATGAGATTCTGACACAAAACGTGCGGCACTTTGCGGTCATACCTGGCCTCGTGATACGCAATTGGGAGTAACTGGTCAAAGGCTGTGCGCCAAGCAGTAAATGGTATACTTCCGACAGGTGACGCCTTATGGCGAATACGCTGACGATCACTGTCGACGGCAAACCGGTTGAAGCTCAACCGGGGGAGACTGTCTTGCGCGCGGCTGAGCGTGCCGGCTTTCATATCCCCACGCTTTGTGACGACAAGCGGCTTGACCCTGCGGGGGCTTGCCGCGCATGCCTTGTGGAAGTGGAAGGGCAGCGGCGGTTGCAGCCTTCCTGCGCCTGGACGGTGGCGGACGGCCAGAAGGTCAAGACGCACGTCACCAGCCAGCGCGTGCAGAAGCACCAGGACCTGCTGGTCAGCCTGTACATGGCGGACCACAAACTTGACGACGCAGGCAAGCCGGTCGAAACCTGTAACGGCAACGACCTGCGCGCCTGGGCCAATGACTGCAAACCCGTAAAGCTGGACCCTGTAGAAGCACCCCGCGCCGCGCGGCCGGGCGACAAAAACCCGTACATCACCTTTCAGCCCGAATTGTGCGTGCTGTGTGCGCGCTGCACCCGCTACTGCGACGAAATCGAA
Organism: uncultured Planctomycetaceae bacterium; assembly: GCA_964652605.1. GTDB lineage: Bacteria > Planctomycetota > UBA8742 > UBA2392 > UBA2392 > JADJRK01. The sequence continues at coordinate 5,180 of CAZZBH010000095.1, read as the reverse complement.
GCCGTCAACGCCATCACGCTCACCGGCCGCGGCAGCGAAACCACCATCGGTACAGCCGGCATGCGCGGCTTGCTTGACACCACCTGCGAGCTTTGCGGCGGCTGCATCGACACCTGTCCGACGGGCGCGCTGGTGGAAAAGAAGGCCATCGACATCATGCCGCACCAGGTGACGCGCAAGGTGCGCACCACCTGCAACTACTGCGGCGTCGGCTGTCAGATGGATCTGAACGTCGCCAAGGTGGACGGGCAAGAAAAGGTCGTGCGCGTAACAAGCCCGCCGCCCGGCGAGACCGTCAACGACGGCAACCTGTGCATCAAGGGCCGGTTTGCCTACGACTTCATCCATCACAAGGACCGCATCACCGAGCCGATGATCCGTCGCGAAGACGGCAAGCTGCACGCCGTGTCGTGGGATGAAGCGTTGAAGTTCGCCGCAGAGGGCATGAATCGCGTAAAGCAGCGCCACGGGCCGGAAGCCATGGGCTTCATTTCGTCGGCGCGCTGCACAGGCGAAGAGAACTTCCTGATGGGCAAGGTGGCCCGCGCCGCCTTCAAGTCGGGCAACGTGCACTCGTGTGCCGCCACGTGACATTTCCCGACGGAGCAAGCTCTGGTCAAGAGCTTCGGCGCAGGAGTGATGTCCAACAGCATCCCGGAAATCCGGGAGCTGGACTTCATTTTCATCATCGGCAGCAACACTACCGAGGCGCACCCCATCATCGCCATGGAGATGAAGGTCGCCCGCCAGCGCGGCGCGCGCATGGTTGTGGCTGACCCGCGCAAGATCTGGCTCACCGACTACGCAGACATGCACCTGCAGCTCAAGCCGGGCAGCGACGTCTGGCTGATCAACGCGATGGCCAAGGTCGTGATCGACGAAGGGCTGGTGGACCAGAACTTCATCGACACCCACACCGAGGGCTGGCCCGAGCTGAAGGCAAACCTCGCAAAGTTCAACCTGCCGGAAGCCGAGCGCATGACCGGCGTGCCCGCCGAATACATCAAGGCGACCGCAATTGAGTACGCCACGACGCGCAAAGCCGCAATCTACTACACGCTGGGCATCACCGAGCACGCCCACGGCACCGACAACATCTTCAGCCTGGCCAATCTGGTGATGATGACCGGACACCTGGGTGTGCGCTACGGCGGCTTGAATTCATTGCGCGGCCAGAACAACGTACAGGGCGCCACAGACGCCGGCGCCACGCCGCTGTACTACACGGGTTTCCAGCCGGCTGACGACCCGGAGGTGCAGGCCAAATTTGAGCGCGAATGGGCAACCGACCTGCCGGCGACAATCGGGTTGAACCTCAACGCGATCATGAAGGGCGTTGAAGACGGCAGCGTGAAGGCGCTGTACGTCATGGGCGAGGACATCCTGATCTCCGAGCCCAACACGAATCACCTTGAACACGGCGTGAAGAAGCTCGAGTTCCTGATCCACCAGGACATCTTCATGAACGAGACCACCAAGTACGCCAACGTGGTCTTCCCGGGCGCCAACTTTGCCGAGAAAGACGGCGTGTTCACGAACACCGACCGCCGCGTGCAGCGCGTTCGCAAAGCCGTTGAGCCGCCGGGCAACGCGCGCCCCGACTGGCAGATCCTGTGCGACTTCGCCCGGGCCAGCGGCTACGAAATGCCGCATTACAAGAACGCAGGCGAGGTTTACGCCGAGATTGCCAGGCTGGCGCCTCGCTACGCCGGCATCAGCCACGAGCGGCTTGACCGCACGCCGATGGGCCTGCAGTGGCCCTGCACGGCGCCGGACCACGAAGGCACGGTGTACATGCACAAAGGCGGGCCGGTTAAGGGCAAGGGCACGTTCATCGTGACGAACTATCGGCCGCCGGTGGAGTTGCCGGACGATGAGTACCCGTTCAACCTTGCAACGGGTCGCGTGCTGTATCACTACAATGCAGGCACGCAGACGCGCCGCGACACCGGCACGATGGCCAAGGTCGGCGAATGCCAGATCGAAGTGCACGAAGAAGACGCCGCCAGGCTTGGCGTCGCGGAAGGCGACATGGTCAAGATCGTGTCTCGCCGCGGCGGCATCAAGGCAAAGGTCTGGCTTTCGGGCCGCGTCCAGAAGGGACACGTATGGTTGCCGCTGCACTTTGCCGACGCCGCGATCAACAAACTGACGGTTGACGCGGGCGACCCGCTGGCGGGAACTGCTGAATACAAGGTGTGCGCGGTAAACCTGATCCCGCTGAAGAAGCGCGAGCCAGCCGTAGCAGAAGCCGAGCTCGAGGCGGTTCGCCATCCCCGCGGGTAACTGCGATTTCTCGCAGAGGCGCAGAGTCACAGAGAACGGCACATACCAGGTCCGTGCAATCTCTGCGTCTCCGCGTCTCTGCGAGAGCCCGTAGTTCAGTGATTGACGGAGATCGCAACCACGTTACACTTCAGGCGTCACACACACGGAGGGTCTCATGTCGGCGATTGTGAACATCCACGAGGTTTAGCCGCGAGACCGTTTAACGCCCATCAACCATGAGGCCGGTCATCGCGACCGGCCTCGTTTCTTTGTCGGAGCGCAGCCGGCTCGGCTGCATGCGGACGGTCCCGCACAAAGCGGCGCTTTGTTCGGTTCGTTGCTTCACAACTCCGCGCTCCATGGAAGGAGGTGCGTCATGCACAACCACTATGCAGGTTTTCTGCGGGCTTGGCCCGCAACCAACGGACGATCAAACCAATGGATACCGAAACGAAGGAAGCGCTGGATTCGTTCATCGATCTCGCGCTGATTACCGAAGTGCTGTACCCGCTGAAGAGCGGAAAAGAAGCATCCGTTTTCGTGTGCCGCGCGCACCCGGACACAAAGGCAAGGCTGCTGGCGGCCAAGGTCTATAAACACATTCGCGACCGCGGCTTCCGCAACGACGCCGTCTATCAAGAGGAGCGGCTTTACGGCAACTCCCGCGAACGCCGGGCCTATGAGCGCGGCACCGAATTTGGACTGGAGGTGCACTTCATGCTATGGGTCGGCCAGGAGTGGGAGCACCTGACGAAGCTGCACCGCGCTGGTGTGTACGTGCCCGTGCCGATCAAGCAGGCAGGGCGCGCTATCCTGATGGAGTTCTACGGCGACGAGGACGGGCCCTGTCCGCTGCTGCACAACGCGGACTTGACCCGTCAACAAGCACAGGATGCGTGGCAACTCATCAAAGCCAACATCGAAATGATGCTGCAAGCCAATCTCGTCCACGGCGACCTGAGCCCGTACAACATCCTCGTCGATGCAAGGCAGCCGTCCGACATGGTGCGCATCATCGACCTGCCGCAGGCTGTGGACGCGCGCTTCAACCCCAACGCCCGCGACCTGCTGCAGCGCGACGTGGACGTGACTTACAAGTGGTTCGCCAAGCGGGGCATCCGCGACAACTCCAAGGCACTCGTCGCGGACCTCTGGAGGCGCTGGAAACGCGCCGAACTATGAAGCCGGAACAAGCGCGATAGGACGTCAGGCCGGCATGATTCGCGAAGCGAACGAACCGCAGCATCGCACCGCGGTGCGAGGAGTGCCGGCCCTTCGCGTCTCGCACATTCGAATCAGTTAAGCCGTCGGCGGCGAAGCGTCATCACGATCATGCCGAATAGAGCGATCAACGCGAATGACGAACCCAATCCGGAAGAAGGGGCGCAGCCGCCACCGCCGTCGCTGGACTTTCCGTCTTCGGCCTCCGCGGTGCCCTGAAACAGAAAGTTGAACGGGTCCTCGTCAGCGTCGTTGTTGGCGATGGATACACTAAGCTGGTGCAGGCCGGTGCTCGCCGGCGTTACCCGCAATGTGAAAGTTGTTTCGCCGGCTGGTGGGATGGTGGTCTGCGCCGGCTGTGTCACCGTCACCGAGCAGTTCGTGGCACCCGAGGTCACGACGGCGCTGCCGACACCCGTGAGGGTAAGATCCTGGTTGCCGGTACTGCGGATCGTGTAAGTAACTTCGTAGGTCTTGGTACCCTTGCGCGTCACGGCGTCCACACCGTTGTCAGCAATGTCCAGCGTGCCGCGCAGGACCTCAATCTCTGCACCCGATGCCGCTGTGCCGGAGAGTGTGAAGTCAAACGGTGATTCGTCGGGATCATTGCTGTCAATCGAAAGTTCCACCGACCACGGGCCGATCGCGGCGGGGGTGACAGTAACGTCAAACGTGGTCTGACCAGCCGGTGCCACAACCAGACTGGCTGGCTGCTGAACCGTCACCGCGCAATTGAGGGCATTGGTGAAGCTGACAGGGTTCGGCCCTGTCAGGTCCAGATCATCGTCACCCTGGTTGGTGATGGTGTAGGTAAGATCGAGCGGTGTCGCGGCGTAGGAGGTGTTCGCGACGTCTGAGCCGCCGTCGGCGATGCCACCGGCGCGAGACACGCTGATGTCGGGCGTAGGCACCGTCACCAGACGCACCACCGCAGCGTTGCCGTGCTGGCCGGTCACAGCCGCGGCACCGGATGAGAAAAGCCCCCACGACACACCCGGCGCTTCCGTGCCGGCGTCAAGTCGTGCGTCGGGCGCCGGCGTGCCGCCTGCGGTGTGGCGAATCGTGATCACAATGTCAGTGCCGGACGTGTAGCTGTACGGTGTGGTGAAGTCGATGGTGTAAGCGAAGGGTATCGGTTGACTGCCGCCGATCAGCGTGCCGGGCACGATGTGCATCGGGCCGCTGCGGGTGACCACGGCGTTGGGGCCGATGTTGTCCGCAAAAGTTGTGCTGGCAAGCTGCAAGGCCGCAAATGAAGCGGCCGACGACTCGCTTACCGTGACCTCGTACGAGCTGTAATTCAAGTCCGTCATATAGGTGCTTTCGCCACCGTTGATGCGAAAGGCGATGCCCGTGATCTGCACACCCGTTGACCACGCATTCATCTGCGAGCGGTACAGGTAGAGCTGGTACGTTGAGGCCAATGTTGAATAGGGCCAGACCGAAAACGTGTTTGCTTCCAGCGTGGCGTTGCCGTTGGGGACGACAATGCTCTGCGCGCTGCAAACTGCCGGCAGGACAATCAGCAAAAGCCAAACGATTCGCGCAGTCACAAGACCCCTCCTTCGTCGCGGCCACCTGCAAGCGGGTGATCATACTTGCCATGCTGCCGCCACGTCCAGCCAATGGAAATGCAGGTAGTGTCTCAGTTTGCGGGCATCAGTGTCATTGAGCGACCAAACGGCAAACCG
>CAZZBH010000094.1:0-14636 GCA_964652605.1 uncultured Planctomycetaceae bacterium | reverse complement strand
AAGCCGCCCAGCAGGCCCAGCAATCCATGCAGCGCGCAAGGGAAAATCTGCAAAGCCAGACGCCGGCGCCGCCCACTGGCGGCGGCGGAGGCGGCGGAGGCGGGGCAACGGGGCCGCTGCTGCTGGACACCGTGGCATTGTCGCCGGCGCAGACCGGCCTTCCGTACTCGCACAAGCTGCTGGCAAAGGGCGGCAGCGGCACCTACACCTGGCGCATCACGGGGGGTGTCCTGCCCAATGGCGTCACGCTGTCGGCGGTCACGGGTGTCATCACGGGCGTGCCACGCGTTACCGGCAACTGGACAATCAAGCTGGAGCTGGGCGACGGCACCTCTACGGTAACGCGGACCTTTTCGCTGTTGGTGACCGCGCCTGCCGGCGACCCGCAGATCGAGACGCAGCTTCGCTCACAGCTTCAGGTGCTGAACATGGCGGGCCTTGGGCCGCAGCACATCCCGGCGCTGAACCCGGCGCAGGTTGAGCTGGGCCGGCTGCTGTTCTTTGACAAAATCTTGAGCGGCGTCAACGATGTCGCCTGCGCGACCTGCCATCACCCGACGCTGAACAACGGCGATCGCCTGAACTTGAGCGTTGGCGTGGGGGGCTTTGGCGGCGTGGGCCCGGGCCGCACACATCCCGCCAAGGTGTTCATACCGCGCAACTCGATGCCGCTTTTCAACCTGACTGCCACGCAGGACCTGTTCTGGGATGGGCGTGTCACCTCGGGGTCGCCGACGTCCGGCCCGACGCAGACGCCCGAGGGCATCAAAAACCTGCCGCCGCTGGAGGCGCAGGCGCTGCTGCCGCTGGTGGATTTCAACGAGATGCGCGGCACGGGCCACGCGCTGGACGGTTTGACAAACGACCAGTACCGGCTGGCCCTGCTGCAGCGGTTGGCGCAGCACCAGGGTTACGTGCTGCGCTTTGACGCGGCCTTCGGCGCCGGCGGCATGACAGTGAACAACCTGGTGCGCGCGATCGCGGCCTGGGAGCGCAGCCAGACGTTCATCAACTCGGCATGGGACCGGTACCTACGCGGCGAAAACGACGCCATGACCGACCAGCAGAAGGAAGGCGCGATGGTGTTTTTCGGCCGCGCCGGGTGCAACCAGTGCCACGCCGGGCCGCTGCTGTCGAACTTCAGCGTGCACAACCTGGGCATTCCGCAGTTTGGCCCGGGCCACGGCAACGGTCCCAGCGGGCGTGAAGACTTCGGCGCCCAGAACGTGACCGGCCTGCCGCTGGACCGCTACGCGTTTCGCGTGCCGCCGCTGCGCAACGTGGCATTCACTGCGCCCTACATGCACAACGGTGCCTTCGAGACGCTCGAGGAAGTGATCCAGCACTATCGTGACAAAGACGCGCACACGCTGGCCTACACCGGGCAGAACCTTGTGCAGGCCGCTGACCTCGTCCCGACACTGCTGCCCGTTGCTCCGGTGCTGCAGGACCTGAGCATCCCGTTCACCTTCATACCCAGCGACTTCACAGCCAAAGAGATGGCCGACCTCAAGGCATTCCTGGAAGCCTTGACCGATCCCGCAGCCATCAACCGGACGCAGGAAGTCCCCCAAGCCGTGCCTTCAGGCCTGCCCATAGACCAGGGTAGTTAGGATTGCAGTTCGCAGTCGGCAGCTTGCAGACAGCAGTCAGCAGAGGGAACGCTTCTGACTGCCATATGCCCGCTAACCACTGCCGACTGCCGACTGCATGCTGCTACTCGCCCAACTCATCCGCTGCTTTGCGCACTCGGTTCATGCACTCGGTCGCGTTTGCCAGCAATGCCGGCAGTTCTGCCGAGCTGCCTGCTGCCGCGCGTTCGATTGCTGCGCAGGCTGCGACCAGCTGGCTCGCGCCTACGCCGGATGCTGCGCCCTTGAGTGAATGCGCCGCCGCCGCGACGGTGGCGGTGTCGCCCGCGGCGACGGCCGCCGCGATTTCGGCCAACTGTGCGCTACCGGTTTCAACCAGCAGGCCAAGCATTTCAGCGAGAAAATCGTCCCCAGCCGAGCGAAGCTCACGGATGGAATCAGGATCCAGCACCGGCAAGCTGCTGCTCATGCTCTTTCGATCTCCGTACCCCTGCAATTACCATCCGAAGCGTGTGACGGCAAGCTGCTAACCCGCCCTGCTGGCGCGTGCGCAGGCGACTCAGTTGCTGGCGGACGCCGGCGGGGCAAGCCAGCGCACCAGCGCATGGCGAATCGTGTCCAGCTTGACCGGTTTGGGAATGTAGTCGTCCATGCCGGCTTCAAGGCATTTTTCCTTGTCGCCCTGCATGGCGTTGGCGGTCATGGCCACAATCGGCAGCTTTCGGCCCGCGCCGGGTGTGGCGCGTATCTGCCGTGTCGCCTCATACCCGTCCATGACGGGCATCTGGCAATCCATGAACACCAGGTCAAAGTCAAACCGCCCGGTCATTTCCAGCGCCTCCATGCCGTTGGCGGCCAGGTGAACCTTGCAGCCGAACTTCTCCAGCACGCGCATGGCCAGTTTCTGGTTTACGACGTTGTCTTCCACCACCAGCACCCGGTGGCCGGGCGGTACGGCGGTGGTAATGCGCTGCTCCGGTGCCGGCTTGACCGAGGTGGTCGTGGTCATCTTGCGGCCATCGCGTGCAAACACCGACTGCAGTGCCTTCGTGAGCGCTTCGGTGCGCACCGGCTTGCTCAGGAAGGCGTCCACCGACTCCACGGGCATGGTGGTTTCGTCGGGTCTGGCGTGCGCGCTGACGATGATGATCGCGGTAGAATCAATGGATTCATCCCGCCGCAATTCGCGGGCAACCTGCGCGCCATCCATCTGCGGCATGCGCATGTCCAGCAGCATCACGGTGAAGGGCATTTGCGCGGCTGCCGCTTCGCGCAGCTTCTGCAGCGCCAATGCGCCGGAGTCCGCGGTGTCGGCCTCGATGCCGAGCTTCGCGCAGGCCTCGGACAGGATGCGGCGGGCCGCCGCGTCGTCGTCCACAATCAGCACGCGGGCATCCGCGGGCACCGCAAGGTCCTTTGCGGCAGGCACATCCCGGGAAGCAGCCCCAAGCGGCAGGTTGACTTCAAACCAGAAGGTCGTGCCCTGGCCCACCACGCTGGACACGCCGACGGTGCCGCCCATCAGCTCGATCAGTTGCCGCGAGATGGCAAGGCCCAGGCCTGTCCCGCCGAAGCTGCGGGTGGTGGAAGAGTCGGCCTGCGTGAACTTCTGGAACAGCATCGGCAGCTTCTCTTCCGGGATACCGATGCCGGTGTCGCTGACTTCAATGCGCAGTGGCGCCACACCATCGATTGCCTGGCCGCACGAGACGTCGATCAGCACGTGGCCGCGTGCCGTAAACTTGACCGCATTCCCGGCCAGGTTCAGCAGCACCTGGCGCAAGCGCCCGGGGTCGCCGATCAGGCTGCGCGGGGCGTCAGCCTGGCAACGAACCAGCAGCTCAATGCCCTTGGCGTGGGCGCTGACGGCAAGCAGCTCAGCCGCTTCATGGACAGCGTCATGCAGGTCAAACGGCACGCTTTCCAGCGTCAGCTTGCCGGCTTCGATCTTGGAGAAGTCAAGCACGTCGTTGATGATGCTGAGCAGCGCCTCGCCAGAGCCGCGGATGATGTCGGCGTACTCGCGCTGCTCGCGGGTGAGGTCGGTCTCAAGCAGCAACCCGGTCATGCCGATCACGCCGTTCATGGGGGTGCGGATTTCGTGGCTCATGTTTGCCAGGAATTCGCTCTTGGCACGATTGGCAGAGTCTGCGGCTTCTTTTGCCCGGGCCAGTTCCTGCTCGGCTTGCTTCTGCCCGGTGATGTCGCGGCCGGCGCAATAAAAGGTTTCTGTGCCGGGAAGGCGCGTGTCATTCCAGGTGATCCAGCGCCAGGTGCCGTCCTTGTGCCGGATGCGGTTTTCGAACTGGTGCACGTCGTTGTTGGCCCGCAATTGCTCGACCACAGCCAGCGTGCGCTGCAGGTCGTCAGGATGGATCAGCGCCAGGAAGGTCTCTGATTCAATCTCCTCCAGGGTCCAGCCCAGGATTCTGGTGGTAGCCGGATTGGCGCGGATGATGGAGCCGTCAAACCCCAGCACACACAGGATGTCCAGCGACATGGTGAAGAAGCGGTCGAGCTCGGCCTCGATCCTGGTACGTTCAAGAACCTCGGCTTTCAAGGCGGTGTTCGCCTGCTGCAGCTCGGCTGTGCGGGTTTGAATGCGCTGCTCAATTCCTGCGTTGGTGCGCCTTAGCGCGACTTCGCGCGCCGCAATGCCCTTCATCTCGCGCAGGCTGTGACGGATTGCCAGTACCAGTACGCTGCACTCAAACAGCACCCACGCGCCGTGCTCAAGAAAGCGGAAAGGGGCCGGGGTCAGCACGCCAAAGACTGACTGCGGGTACCACATACCTCGCACGAAGTGGTCAATGCCGACGACGAGAAACGCCGTCAGCAGGATGCGCCAGTCGCGGTAAAGCGCCAGAAATGCCAGCGAGCCGAAGACGTGAAAGTGCGTCTCAATCCGGCCGCCGGTCAGGTGAATCAGCAGCGCGCCGAATAACATCTGGGCAACCGCCACAACATGCCGGGTCAGCGCCGCCGTCGGCCTCAGCCACAGCAGCGTCATCGGCACAACGGCAATCGTGCCGCCCAGCAGCACCGCCGCATAGACGTGCCAGTGAACCGAGCTTTCAGCGCCGGCCCACGTCAACGGGGCCAACCACAGCGCCGCGGCAATGCCGCCGATGTACTGGATGCCCATCAGCCACAAGAACAGCCGGCTGACCCACCCGCGCAACTGGTCAAGATCAGCCGCCATTACTCCCGCGACTTCCCGGTCACCGCCAAGGTCTGAGAACAATGCAGTTGCCTTCATCGAGCGTCCTTGGCCAGCGGGCAGCCGTAAACTTCAGTAGAATCAAGCGCAGCTGCGTTGCCGCGCATGCAGCACTCGGCGGCAAAACGGCCGGCGTTATCACCTTCGTGGCCGCGCGAGCCTGTCACGCCGCCGTGAAAGACCAGTTTTGCGTCGGCGTCGTACACCAGCGTCAGGCCTGATGTCATCGCGCCAAAGCGACGCGCCTCAACCCCGTCAGCGTCCACGACGCAAGTCGCGCCGGGGATATCGGCTGCGCGGCGCCAAAGGCCCGTGTTCTCCCAGCCGTCGGGCAAGCCGCTGGGCCGAATGAACAGCACAACGATGTGCGAGGCGCCGGTGCGGGCGGCCAGCCGCTCAAGCTCCGAAACGCTGGCGGAGCTGCAAGGACAGTGCGGGTGAAGAAACAACAGCAACGTCGGCGAATCCGCCGCGCGCTGAATGGGTGATTCCGCGGGCCAGGTCAGCGGCGCGTGCCCGCGTGCGCCCGCGGCCACCGACTGCTGCTGCGCCAGGGCAAACCCGGCAAGCATCACAGCCGCCCACAGCAGGATCGCGCCAGAAAGCCAAAGGCTTCGCGCCTTACGAACGGAAAAGTTGTCACGCATTGTGCCAGCCCGCCAAGACCGTCAAGACCGTCAAAAGTATATAAACAAGATAAGGAATGTCAAGCAATGAAAACAGATAAACCGCGCACAGCCGTGTGTGGTGCCGGCAGGCGCTAGCGGGAAGGTGGCCAGGTGTCTGGCCTTAGGCCTCGGCGCGGTCGAGGGTTCTGTAGCCTATGGCTTCGGTGATGTGCTCGGCGGCTATGTCCTGGGCGGCGTCGAGATCGGCTATGGTTCGGGCGATCTTTCGTATGCGTGTGTAGGCGCGGGCGCTCAGGTGCAGGCTTTCCATGGCTGTGTCGAGCAGGCTCTTTACCGGTGGTGCGAGCCTGGCGTATGTGCCGGTTTCCTTGTCGTTCATGCCGGCGTTGTTGTGCAGGCCCGGCCTGGCATTCTTGAAGCGCGCGGTTTGCGCGTCGCGCGCGGCTTGCACCTGGCGGCGCATCTCGGTGCTGGTCATGCCTTTGGCTTCGCCGGACAGCTCTTTATAGTCCACGCTGGGCACTTCCAGGTGGATGTCAATCCGATCCAGCAGCGGGCCGCTGATGCGCGAGCGGTACTGCGCGATCATGCGCGTGGTGCACGAGCACTTCTTCTTCGGGTGGCCCAGGTACCCGCACGGGCACGGGTTCATCGCAGCCACCAGCATCAGGCTGGCGGGAAACGTCAAGCTGCCTGAGGCGCGGCTGATGGTCACTGTGCCGTCTTCAAGCGGCTGGCGCATGACTTCAAGCGTTTTGCGGTTGAATTCCGGAAACTCGTCAAGAAACAGCACGCCGTTGTGCGCCATGCTGATTTCGCCGGGCCTTGGCGTTGTCCCGCCGCCGATCATGCCCGCGTCGCTGATGGTGTGGTGCGGCGCGCGAAAGGGGCGCTGCGTGACCAGCGGCTGTTCGCGCGTGACCATCCCGGCGACGCTGTAGATCTTGGTGGTCTCCAGCGCCTCATCCAGCGTCATGCGCGGCAGCACGCTGGGCAGCCGCTTGCTGAGCATGCTCTTGCCGACGCCCGGGTTGCCCAGCATCAGCACGTTGTGGCCGCCGGCCGCCGCGATCATCAGTGCGCGTTTGGCGCCTTCCTGGCCGCGCACGTCGGCAAAGTCAAAGTGATAATCCTCGGCGTGGTCAAAGTACGCGCTGACATCGGCAGAGTAGGGCTCGATGGGAAGGCTGCCGTTGATGAAGCTGACGACCTCGCGCAGATGATCGACGGGGATGACGTCGATGCCCTGCACGACCGCGGCTTCGCCCGCGTTGTCTGCGGGAACGATCAGTGACTTGACGTGATGCTTTTTCAGCTCGACGGCGATGGGCAGCACGCCTGCCACCGGCCGCACGCGGCCGTCGAGGGCGAGCTCGCCAATCATGGCGTGTCGGGTGATGTTGTTGGGGTCTACCTGTTTGCTGACGCCCAGCACGCCGACGGCAATCGGCAGGTCGTAGGCAGGGCCCTCCTTCTTGAGGTCAGCGGGTGCCAGGTTGACGGTGATGTGCAGGAAAGGGAAGTCGTACTGGCAATTGCTGATCGCGGCGCGCACACGCTCGCGCGACTCGGTGATGGACTTGTCAGGCAGGCCGACGACGTTGAAGCTGGAAGACTGCCCAGCCGCCGAGCCGTCCACCTCAACATCCACAGGCGCAGCGGCAATGCCGGTAACGCCAGCCGACTGAATCCGCACAATCATGGCAGGGTTATAGCAGAGGCCTTGAGTTCTCGGCAAACTGCGGTTGTCTTGGTTCAGAGTCAAGCCAACGTCGTAGGACGTGATATACTAGGGTTGGACAGGGGCGACGTGACGACCATGGAGATTCTCGGCAACGGCATCTACGCTTTTGGCGAGGCGGCAAGACTGACCGGCGTGCCGGTGCAGCGCCTTCGCGCGTGGTTCTTGCCGGGAAAACGCGTCAAACCGCTCACCGAGCCGGACTACACACCAATATCCGGGCGCTATGCGATCAGCTTTCTGGACATGATCGATGCGATGGTTGCCAACGGGTTCCGCAACGAGGGAGTCTCATTCCAAAAGTTGCGGCTGGTCTATCACAATCTCTCAAGGCGATTCGGTACAAAGCACGCCTTCTGCCGCAAGGACATCGCCACGGATGGCCAGACCGTGTTCCTCCGGGCAGTGAAGGAAACGCAGGACCGACAACTGATCGACATGTTCAACAATCAGCGAGTCATGCTCATTCTGGAGCCGATCCTGACCAACGTGCAGTTCGACGAAATCACCAAGCTCGCGCTTCGGTGGCATGTCACCCCGGAGATTGTTCTGGACCCGGCACGCAACTTCGGCAAGCCGGTATTGCTGGATTCGGGTGTGTCCACGGACGTGATCGCGGACGCCTTTGCATCAGAGGCCGGTGACGCGCAACGGGTGGCTGACTGGTACGGCATCGACACGGATGACGTGCTTGCTGCGGTCCGGTTTCAATCCGGACTCCGATCGCCGGCGAGAGCTGCATGAGGTTCATGTTTGATCAGAACCTCAGTTGGCGGTTAGCCTCCATTGTTGATGCCTACGACGAAGAGCACAGCATCGCTCACATATCGCGCCTTGGCGGGCTGGGGCTGAGTGAGAAGAGCCCTGACCTTGACTGGATTGAGACGCTTCAGGCTCACGAGGAACGCTGGGCAGTTTTCACGACCGATCGCAACATCCTTTCGAATCCTGTGTCCCGCCGTGTGTTTCGCGAGTCTGGTTTGACGTTCTTTCTGGCCGTTCGGAATTGGAAGGGCGTCTCCGCATATGAGCGGTCATGGAAGCTGCTCAGGTTGTGGCCTCAGGTTGTCGAAGCGGCCAAGCTGACTCGTCCAGCGGTGTACCTGATCCGTCCGAAACTCGCCAAGGTTGAACGGCTTGCGTTCACCGACGAACTATAGCGTTCTTGCGCACGGGGCTTGCCCGCGAGTCGAATGGCTGGCCCGCCTGGACTCGAACCAGGAATAACGGTACCAAAAACCGCTGTGTTACCAATTACACCACGGGCCAGTGCGCGAAAGCGTAGCTTCCGCAAGTACTTGCGCAACCGCCCGGAACGCCCACGCTAAGCGGTTTCCCGGCGTGCTTTGCTTGACCGCCCCCGCCGCCTTGCTAGCCTTGACCCCCTCACCGAGGGCCCCCATGAAAGCCATCACCGTCCGCATCGATGACACCGGCCTGGACGCGCTGCTGAAACGCGTGCGGGTTGCACAGGAGGGCGGCTTTGACAGCTTTGACCTGTGCATCACCAACCCGCAGGACAATTTCGGCCGCATCGTAGCCGCGCTGTCCGCCCACCGGGTATCGCTGGCGGCTTTGCGACTCAAGGAGCCGCGCCAGGACGCTATGGTGTTTCGGCGCCCCGGCTACTCGAAGGCCGGCGCGCCTGACGCGGCGATGGCTGAGCGCAGCGCCGACATGGTCATTGAAACAGCCCGGCAACTGGCGCCGCTCAAGGCAAAATACATCGTCCTCGATGGTGGTTATGTCGCCGTGCCCGGCCTGGCCGAGAAGCAAGCCGTGCTGGACGAAGCACTGAACTGCGACGAAGATGATGACACCTGCCGGCTTGTGCGGCATGACCACGTGCAGATCGACGAGGCACAGGCCGAGCGGCAACTTGAGCACCTGTGCCGCAACCTGCACCGCGTGACGCGCGCGCTGGAGGGCGCGGGCATCTGCCTGCTGACGCCCGAAAGCCCGTTTGGACTGCTGCAGCCTGAGCGCATGCGCCACGTCCTGGATGACCTCAAGAACGTCGGCTACTGGCACAACACCAGCAGTGCCGCATTGCTGCGCCGACTGGGAGGCCCCAAAGAGGCCGACTGGGTGGAGCAGTTCAGCCGCCGTCTCAAAGGCGTGTACCTGGGCGACATGCTGGGCGGGCAAGGTGACCAGCCGCCGGGGCTGGGGCAAGTGAAGTTTGAAGATCTGGCACCGGAACTGGCGCAGGGCATCATCCGGGTTATGGTGGTGGATGACGACAAGGGCACCAAGCTGCGCTTTGGCAGCGAGTATCTGTCCAAGGTCGGGATATTCTGACCCCCTCAACCGCCCCTGGGATGCGACGATGCACCGGATAATCATCATGCTCGCGCTGTCCGCGCTGTTGTGGGGCTGCACCACCGCGCCGGCAGGCGACAACTACGTCTTGCCCGGCACCAACGCAGAGCTGGAGCGCATCGCCTATGAGCGCACCGGCGACGTGCGCATCATCTATTACGTCAAGCGCATGATGGTTCCGTCCGCCAAGGACAAGGGCGAAATGGTTGAGCAGGCCAAGCAGCACCACGTGCTGGTCAATCGCAGCCACACCATGCGGCAGGGTGTGCCGGACCACCGCCTGCCGCCCGAAGAACGGCTGATGTACGACTCCGACATGCACGACCTGCTGGTGGTGTGGCGTGACCAGCTTGGGTTCTTTAATCGGGGCAACGCGGTGAACATCCTGGGCGATGACCCGATTGCACGCGCGGACGCTGACCGGCGGGTGCGGCGCATCATGGCGGTCGAGCAGATTATCGACGGCCGCGTCAACACCAGCTATTTCGCGCGGCACGAGGGCGACGAAGATGTCAATCCGTCGCGCACGCTGGCTTTCCGCAACTGCGAGGCGATCCTGCTGGAGGCGATCTCCAAGGCCATCCCGCGCGGAACTGCCGACGACGGACGCAGTGCCGCGGACGCTCTGGGGAGGCGACGCTGAACCCCCTTGTCCTACCGCGCCATCACATTCGAAAGCTTTGAGGCATTCCGGCGCGACGCGCCCCGGGTGGCGGCGGCGCGCCCGGTGGTGAGCGTCGGCAGCTTCGACGGCGTACATCTCGGGCACCAGTACATCCTGAACGAACTGGTGGAATGGGCCCGGCGCGAGCACGCACCCGCTGTCGTTGTCACTTTCCGCACGCACCCGCGCGAGGTGATGACCGGCAAGGTGATGCCGTCGCTCAACAGCCCCGAGCACAAACTGCGCCTGTTGTCGAAGGCAGGCCTCGACGCGATTCTGATGCTGGAGTTCGACGACCGACTGCAGAAGATGACGGCGCGCGACTTCATGCAGCACTGCGTGCATGACGCGCTCAATGCCCGCGGCATGCTCGTCGGCTTCAACAACGTGATGGGCAAAGACCGCGAGGGCACGTTCCCTGTCCTGCGCGAGATCGGGGCCGGCCTTGGCATTGACGTGCGCGAAAGCGGGCGTGTCGAAGTCAGCGGCCACGCGATGTCCAGCAGCGCAATCCGCCGGCACGTTGCATCCGGCGACTTCTTGTGGGCGCGCAAGATGCTGGGGCGCGCCTACAGCATTGTCGGCGCGGTGATCCCGGGCGACAAGCGCGGCGGCGGCATCGGCTTTCCGACGGCGAACATTGCGCTGCGGGGGCTGGCGTACCCCCCGCAGGGGGTGTACGGGGTGCGGGTAAAGCACGATGGCCAGTGGCACATTGGCGCCGCCAACATCGGCACGCGCCCGACTGTGGATCCTGCGCGCACTGAGCCGTTGCTGGAAGTGCACCTGCTGGACTTCGAGGGTGACCTGTACGGCCACGAGCTGGAAGTAGAGTTTCTGCTCAGGGTCCGCGACGAGCGCAAGTTCGGCGGACTCGAAGAACTGAAGCAACAACTGGCGCGGGATGTCGAAGCCGTCCGCCAATGGATAGAAGAAGAAGGCGGCGAGTAGCACATCGATACGGTGTGCGGCGGGCCTAGAGCGCCCGAAGGGCGCGCAAGATTCTAGCCCCGGCCGTAAGGCCGGGGTTCACACGGCAAGGTCTCGGTAAGCCCCGTAAGGGGCGACAGAGAGGGCAACATGAGCAAAGCGGAAGAACTGAAGTCCCTGGTGAAAGCCACCATCGCCAGCGGCCCCGTGAAGTTGGCCAGCGGCGCGACCAGCGATTTTTACATCGATGGCCGCCTGACTAGCCTCACCTCGCGCGGCCTGCAACTGACCGCGGAATTGATGTGGGAGCGCATCAAGCAGTGGGACGTAACCGCAGTGGGCGGCCCCACCCTCGGCGCCGATCCCATTGTCGCCGGCATCCTGATGGCGGCGGCCCACGAAGGCCGCGAGCTCAAGGGTTTTCTCATACGCAAAGAAGCCAAGGGCCACGGCATGCAGCGCTGGGTAGAGGGCCCCGAGCTTGCCGACGGCGAGCGCGTCGTGATCATCGAGGACGTCGTCACCAGCGGCGGCAGCGCCATCAAGGCGATCGACGGGCTGCGCCAGCAGTACAAGCCAACCATCGTGAAGATTCTCGCCCTGGTAGATCGGCAATCGGGCGCATCCGAAAACCTGGCCAAAGCCGGCTACGAGTTCGAAGCGCTGTTCACACGCAAAGACCTGGGCCGATAGCGCCCCCGAAGCCACCACCAAGCCGCAGAGAAGGGGCCTGGACGGCCCTCCCATGAAGCCGCGTCTTCGCGACGATGCCAAGCGGAGTTAGCGCCTGCGCGTGGATCGAATTTGACAACTGATGGTGGTGTAGTGATGCTGCAAAAAAAAGCATATTTTGTTGCCGGCGACTGGGATGGTCGTTACTTTTGCGGCTGGATTTCACTCACAACCTTACACGGGGGCCGCTATGCTGCGAGTTCTTGCCATTCTTACGGTGCTGGCCATGTCCACATCCGTCACGCTTGCCGCGCAGACGACTCACCAGACGACGTTGGACAACTCGATTCAAGCCAACTTCTCAGTCGTGACCTCGTCGCCGCCGCGGCTTGACCCGTCCAGCGACTTTGTCACGGATGCAAGGGCTGTGCGAGACGCCATGCTCGGCGCCGGCTGGACTTCCTCGGATGGCGCAATTTCGTGGACGGTCGGCGGAGTGCCGATTGTGTGGTGCGGCGTATCGCACACCATCAACGCGGATGACATCATTCTGCTGGTCACTGCGCTCGATGACACCACGGGGTTCGACGCCGACGCTGAGGTGACGGGCGACAACTCCACCTGCTATGCGGTGGCAGGCTTCGGCAATGTCACGGGCCGCCCCGGCGATGGCGGCGATGCCACGGCGATTAACACGGACACTCCGCGAGCGCACGGGATAGCAGGGGCGTGGGCTGGCCATTCCTCATTCGCAGGAGACGGTGGCAGCGCGTCTGCCTGGGCCGACAATGGACTCGCCCATGCCGTGGCAGGGTCAGCCAACAATGGCGACGGCGGCAACGCGACGGCAGATGGGGCAATCTCCTCGGTGGCAATCGTCGGCGACAGTGCCGGTGGCGGAATCGGCGGTGACGCGACGGCGGGAACGAACATGGTATCGGATTCTGCCGCGGCGACCGGGGGTGCTGCCGATGGCAATGGCGGCGACGCCACAGCCGTCGGGACTTCGGACGCACAGGCTTACGGTGGTGCCGGATCGGTCAGCGGATCTGCAGGTACCGGCGGGGAAGCGACAGCGACGTCCTCCGCTGGAACCGCATACGCAGTAGGAGGTGACTCCGACCTGGGCGATGCGGGAGACGCGACAGCGACGGGCGCAAGCGGCGACGTGTGGGCGCTTGGCGGGCACTCCGACACCGGCGACGGGGGTGACGCAGATTCCACAAACGCGGGAGGCCATGCCGGAGCCATCGGGGGCGATTCAGACACCGGCGACGGCGGCATCGCAACGGCCACGAACACAGCCGGTAGCGCGGAAGCGCAAGGCGGCTCCTCGGCGACTGGGAATGGTAGCACCGCCATCGCAACCGGCACCACGTCAGCCATAGCCTACGGCGGCAACGCAACATCGGCGGGTGCAGGCACAACCGGGGGCGACGCCATCGCAACGGTGCCCGTCAATGGCAGTGGCAATGCTTACGCCGAAGCTGGCAGTGGTAGAGCCGGCGGCGACGCGACTGCCGCCTCGGGGGCGGCCGGAGGCCATGCCGAGGCACTCGGCGGGCTTGGCGTGCACCCGACTGCGGGACCGGCAACCGGTGGAGACGCACGCGCTTTCGCCAATGTCGCCAGCGCCACAGCTACCGCAACCAGTAAAAATGTAAGCGCGACGAGCGGCCAGGCGGGGTTCGCAGAAGCAACCAATTCTGCCCTTTCAACAAATGGGTACTACCCGGGACCTGGCGTTACCACCGGCGGGACCGTGAATAATCCTTAGGTTGCGCTGAGTTGGTGGCGTAGCGGGAGGGCTCCACAGTCCGGCGTCGCGGGGAGGTAGAAATGAGACTTGCATTGTGGGTACTCCTTGCCAGCGTCCTTATTAGTGCCGCCAGTCAGGCATCTTCACAGGCATTGTCTGGAACTTATACATGCGCCGCAGGCAATCCGGGGGCCGCCTACGATTACGGAGACATTGGCGCTTTCTTTGATGATTTGGAAAGCAACGGTATCGGTGGCCATGTTGTCCTGACGGTTTACGATGTTGGTGGGCCATTCCAATCAAATGCATCCTACCAACTCGGGGCAGATCCGCAGCCGCCCACGCAGTCTAGCCCGCCAGCATACTACTCTACGCCGGTCCCGGTCGTCGGTTTGAGTTCCAGTAGCACACTGACCATACGTGCCGCGAGTGGCCACGCTCCCGAAATTGTTGGCGCCGGTGCGCGAACTCGGAGGGAAGTTAACGGACTGTTCACCGGTTCCATGAGTTTTGACAACGTCGGTTACACGACTATTGAAGGTTTGACGATTAGTGACGCAAACAGATTTGGAATTATCTGGCACTGCGATGCCTTGGGCACTGCAGACCATATCCGAATTGCACGATGCAGAATCGGTGATGTTCCAAACGGCAAGGCGATCACGTTTTCGTCATTTCCCTATGACCAGTATTTCAACAATGTGATTATTGAAAACAACATGTGCTGGGGCACGGGGGATGGGAGTGTGGCTTTCGCTCCAGGTGTCATTGCATCAGTGGGCTCCGGCGTGGAGTGGATTGTTAGACACAACTCAATCTACTTGTTCGCGGCAACAAGTGGACATAGTGTTTTTAGCTGTATGGACACCTCTGTGCCGTGGACCGCCTTGGAAGGGAACGTTGTACATTTTGATTCTGCAGCATCGAACTTCGCAGTTTATAGTAAGCTCGTGCTCCCCATTAACGTGGATTACAACGTGTTTCATTTCACCGGGCAGGCGGTGATGTCGGACTATCCGGGGATTTATACTTGGGCTGAATGGCAGGCTTCGGGGCGGGATTTGAATGGGTTGAATGCTGATCCTTTGCTTATGAATACTGCCCCCG
>CAZZBH010000093.1:0-14832 GCA_964652605.1 uncultured Planctomycetaceae bacterium | reverse complement strand
CGTCAACCTGATCGGCGGCAAAGCCAAGCAGTTCGACGACGGCCTGTACGCCGCCATCGACACCTGGGCGGTGCGCAACACGGAAAACGGCGTGCGCGACCTGGAGCGTTTGATCCGACAGGTGATGACCAACCTCAACCCTACCGGCGAGGCACACGCCTGGCTTTGGGCAAGCCTTGAACTGGGAGGCTTCATCAGCGCCGAGGAACACACACGGCGGCCACCGCATGTGCAGCGCTTCATGGACAGCTTTCTCGCGCGCCACAACCAGTCAGAGCCCGTGGGGTTCTACACCTGGAACGTTGAGCTCAAGCGCGTGTTCCAGATGTTGCGCTACCTGCAACAGCCGTTTCCAAGCCGCGAAGGCATTCCTGACGCAATCGCGCGGGCGATGCGGGACTGGTCTGACGATTACGCGCGCTTTCTGGGCCTGTATGCCGGCTTGACCAACCCGTTCAACGCGCTGAGCTTTCTGCCATTGACCGATCCCGCCAACGACGGCCGCCCGGTCTCGGAACTGGCGGAACAAGCCGGTGTCGGCGGCTACAGCGTGCACTTCCTTCCTTACAGTGAATCACAGGAAGCAGCGTTGTTTGAGCGGCTGTATCCAGCCGGCCTGCCCCCGGGCGCCGACCTGATGCGCGACTTCATCAAGGCGATTCGTGAAGGCCGGGTTGATCTGAGGCCGCGGCCGGGCAGTGGCTGGTACGAGCACCAGATCTACGCGCTCGAGACATTCCTGCTGCCCGAGCGCGGGCGCGAAAGCGACAAGCTGCTGCTGACGAAACGCTACAAGCTGCGCATGCTTCAGGCGTTCAAGGCCATGGTGACCAAGACGCGCGAGACGCATATCCGGCAGGCTGCGGTAGCCGATGGCGCGGCCGCACCGCCTGGCGGCGACGTCAAGCCGCGCCTGCGCTGTGAACCCAACCCGACGTACTACCTGCGCACGGCGCGCAGCTACGCGTTTGTGCAGAACCTGCTGATGTCTCAGGTGGAGGATTTGAACCGGCTTGCGGGCCTGCGCGAAGGCGGGCATCGCGACATGCCGCTGGGCGACGAGCTTGAGAACATGCGGCTGCTGTTCTACGGATTGTACTTCGTGAGCTGCGAAGACATCGGTTTGCACCCCGAGGCGCTGGAAGGCGAGGTCGAAAACGCGGCCTATGTGCGGGCACTCGCGGCCCGCTGGCTGAATGACTGGCAAAGCGACCCGGACCTGGGCGTGGACACGCGAGTGGCTGTGCCGATCTACCGCATGCCGGGCGAGTACACGCGGTTCTGGTGCACAATCGGCGTGCGCCCCATGAAACTGACCGCCCGCTACGCCAAGCCGCCCATGTGGACAGCGCTACAGCCCGACGAGCCCGGCACGGCTGCCGACTTGCCCGAGTGGGAGAAGGTACCCAGCCACCAGCTGCAATCTGCCACCTGGATCCTGCTGACCGACGAGTTCGCCGGGATCCAGCGCCAGAACGACCTTCCCATGCCCAGGCAGGAGCTGCGGGCGATCTGCGACGAATACGCCGACAAAGCCGCGATCATACGAGCGCTGGAGTAGTCAGCGACTCAAACCGTACTCAAACGGTCAACGTGGACCTATTTGGTCTTATTTATAATCCCGTTATATTTGTGGAATTGAACGCAGGTTGTCGGGTATTCTTCAGCCATGGACACAAAGACTGCACTGGTTTACGTGCGCGAGTTTCTTCGCCTCTACTGGGCCAACGAGCACGAGCACGAAGCCTGGTCGCGCGAGCTTGAAGCCGCACATGGCCTCACGTCAAAGCAGTACGCGCTGCTGCGAGCCATTGAACGCAGCGACGACATCACCACCACTTCGTTGACCGAGCTGCTGGGCAAGGCGCAGCCCGCAATCACGCAAATGCTCAATCGGCTGGACAAGAACGGTTTCATTACCCGCGAAATCAATCCGCGCGACAAGCGCAAACGCGAGCTGCGGCTGACACGCAAGGCGCAGCGCCTGCTTGAAACCGTACAACCGATCGGCCCGACCCGCGTTGCGCTGGCGCTTGAACACGCCAACGAGCGTGAAGCCGGCACCATCGTCAAGGCGATGGAAACGATCCACGAGTGGATGACAAGGCGGCGCCTGAACGGCCGCTAGCCGCGCTGATTTTGTTCGCGCTCGCTTCGCTGGTGCGTACATTGGACGCATGGACTACGGCGCGCTCAAGGGTGCTGCGGGCAAGGTGGGGCTGACACACCTCGCATTGAAGTGCCGCGATACGAAGACCACCGCCGCCTTTTACCGCGACGTCTGCGGCATGACGGTGGTGCATGAGCGCGAAGGCGACCTGCAGCCTGTCATCTGGGTCAGCGCGCGGCCCTTGGGCATCGATTTTGTGCTGGTGCTGATGGGCGGTGGCGATGGCTCGCCGGCGCCGCGCATGGATCACCTCGGGTTTATTGTCAGCACGCGCGAGCACGTGGACCGGGTAGCCGATGCCGCCCGGGCGCTGGGCATCCTCGCCGACGGGCCGGTGGAGCGTGGCCCGCCCGTGGGTTACTACGTGATCGTGCTTGACCCGGATGGTAACGGAGTCGAGTTCAGTTTCGATCAGGACATCGCGTTCTAGACTGGTGCAGACACACGGCAGGAAAGCCCGCACACGCCACTACCCCGAATCCCGCCCCTGGGATCGACAAGATGCTTCGAACGACACTCCTGGCCTTGCTGGTCGCGCTGGCTTCAGGATTGCGCGCTGAAGACGCCTTGCCGGCTTTTCCCGGCAGCGCGGACTACCACAACGCAACGGTTGAACTGGCAGAGTACTGCCTTGAGCACAAGCTGTTCGCAGAGGCGGTTCAACTGTGCAAGCAGGTCGAGGGCGACGCCGCAGAGCGCGCCGCCAAGGTGATCGCCGCCTGCAAAGATCAGGAAAACACACACACCGCACAGGCCTGGGGCGGCTACCTTGACCGACGCGAAGCCGTCATGCGCCGCCGGGCCCGCGGCGCACTCGACGGCGGGTGGATGCCGCGCGAGGCCCTGAACATCGACCCCGATTACGCGCCCGCGCGCGAGAAGCTCGGCTACAAGCGGCTTGATTGCATGGGATGGTTGAGCGCGGAAGACCACGAGCGATATGCACCCTGCGTAATCGCCCTGAAAGACGCGCCGGCCAGGCAGACACGCGAGGCGACATGGGAGACCCCATGGGTGATCGCGGGCGAGCGCTTCACGCTGGTCACCGACCTTGCGTGGACGCGGGCGCTGAAGTACGCGCGCTATCTGGAACGCTTTGAAGCCGTGTTCTTTGAGCTTCTCGGCGACGTGATTCCGCGGCGCACGCAGCCCAACGTTGTCTATTGCTGCAAGGACGCCGACACCTTTGTGAGCTTTTCAGCCAAAGCCGGCCAGCCCATGACCAAAGAGAACAGCGGGCTGCACGTAGGCATGCTCAACGCCGTGTTCATCAATGCTGAGCGCTGCGACTATGTGGGACGCCGCAACAAGAGCTGGGACAACCTGGCGCGCACACTTTTCCACGAATGCGCCCACCGCCTGGTGGAGATCGGCCTTCGGGGGCGGCGACCACTGCGCGATTTCTACGCAATGGCTACCACAAAAGAGCACGCGTGGGTGGTCGAGAGCATCGCCATCGTGTTCGAGGGCCTGCAACTGACCGACAAGGGCCACAAGCTGGAAGGTCTGGAAAGCCAGCGCACCTACACCATCGACAAGCACTGGAAGGGAACGGGCAACAGCGTTCCCGCGTTGCAGCCTGTGCTCAATCAGGGTTTCAGCGACTTTGCCACCGGCGAGCCGATCTCCAGTGCCGAGAAATACGCGCTGGCGGGCAGCGTGGCGTGGTTCTGCCTTTTCGAGCGCCGCGCCGATTACCGCGAGGCTTATCTGCAATTGCTGGTGGA
The DNA here is from genome assembly GCA_964652605.1 of uncultured Planctomycetaceae bacterium. Lineage (GTDB taxonomy): Bacteria > Planctomycetota > UBA8742 > UBA2392 > UBA2392 > JADJRK01. The sequence continues at coordinate 10,935 of CAZZBH010000093.1, read as the reverse complement.
CTACTACCGGACAGACACGCAACGCCTCACCTGGGAGCAACGCTTCGGCAAGCCGATGCAGAAGCTTGAAGAAGAGTGGAAGCAGTGGGTGCTGCGGTGAAGGGGTGTGGCCCGGCGAGTGGAACCGTCGGCAGACCTGCCCAACCCCAAGGCGGGATGTCCGCCCATGTGTTATGCTTCTCCCACCAGTTTTGAGGGCCATGCCATGACCACGCCGGAAGTCGAACGCCTGATTGAACGTCTGTCCGACAACGACCCGCACGTCCGCCGCAGCGCCGCTGAGGCCCTGGGCAACCTGGGGCCACAGGCACAGTACGCCGTGCGACCCCTGGCAAGAGCCTTGCGCGACGAAAACAAGCACGTGGTGTTCGACGCCGCCTTCGCGCTCGGCCGCATCGGCACAGCCTCAGTGCCCGAGCTGATCGAGGCGCTGAAGGAAAACAGCGTAGAAGTCCGGCGCCGCAGCCTGGAGGCTATCCGCATGATCGGCCACCGCGCCGTGGACGCGGTGCCGGCACTTGCGCATTCGCTGCGCGACACAGCCGGCGAGATTCGCTGCTACGCCGCTGAGGCGCTGCGCAAGATCGGGCGCGCGGCCAAGGACGCCATCCCTGAGCTGATGATCGCGCTCAAGGACGAAAAAGTTGACGTACGCCGCGCCGCCGCTGAGGCACTGGGCGACATGGGCGCTGAAGCCGTCGGCCCGCTGTGCAAGGCGCTGACTGATTCAGATCCCAACGTGCGCTTTGACGCGGCGCATGCACTTGGTCGCATCGGCCCTGCGGCCAGCGGTGCCGTGCCCGCGCTGATGCAGGTGCTTAACAGCGATATTTCCAGCGTGCGCACTATCGCCGCCGAAGCCCTGGGCAACGTCGGCCCGGCGGCTGAGGTGGCTGTGCCAGTGATGACGCAGGCGCTCAAGGACAGTGACCCCAACGTGCGCGCCGCAGCCGCAAAGGCACTGGGGCGTATTGGCAAGGGCGCAGTGAACGCGCTGATCGGCGTGCTGAGTGACCAGGACGCCCGCGTGCGCCGCCGCGCGGTGATCGCGCTGGGCAACATCGGCCCCGACGCCAAGGACGCGGTGCCGGCGCTGACTGAGCTGCTGGACGACGAATCGGTGCACACGCAGGCGGCAGATTCACTGCGCGAGATCGGCCCAGCCGCCGCCGCCGCTGTGCCCAAGCTGATCGAGGCCATGAAAGACCAGAGCGGCGAGGTAAGCCGCGCCGCCAGTGATGCCCTGGGCGCCATCGGCACGGCGGCAGTCGAGCCGCTGCGCCGCGCGCTTGCCGGTGGTGATACCCACGTCCGGATGCGGTCGCTGAGCGCCCTGACGCACATCGGCGAGTCCGCCGCCAGCGCGGTGGATGAGCTGGCCGATTGCCTGAAGGATGAAGACGAGCGGGTACGCTTCAACGCCGCCCGCGCGTTAGAGAAGCTCGGCGAAAAGGCCCGCGCCGCTGAGCCCGCACTGTCAAAGGCCCTGCAGGACGAAGACGAAGACGTGCGCTACTGGGCCGGCGAGGCACTCAAGCGCCTGCAAAGCTAGCGCCAGCACCCCCGACCGCCGGCATGGACCCGGAGTCTTGCGTCTGCGGCGTGCCCCTCTAGTATCCGGCGACGACCGATTTGGGGCGTTTGGCGATGGACGTTTTTGCAGCGGCCTTTGATCCGCAGAACCTGAAGCATCACCTCAGCCTGATCACGTTCCTGCCGTTGGCAGGTGCGCTGTTCCTTGTGTTCATCAACAGCAAGCGGTCGCGGGAAATCAAAGCCACAGCGATCTTCTTTTCGCTGATTACGTTCGCGACCAGCCTGCCCATCCTGTTCGAGTTCAAGTCCAACGCCAATTTCCAGCATCTTGAGCGCATCCCATGGATCGATGCCTTCGGCATCGAGTACGCCATGGGCGTGGATGGCATCAGCCTGTTCCTGGTGATGCTGACGACCTTCCTGGGCCCGGTGGTGATGCTTTCGTGCGCCACCAACGTCCATAAGCGGGTCAAGGAGTTCTTTATCGCCATGCTGGTGATGCAGACCGGCGTGATCGGCGCCTTCTGCGCCATGGACCTGTTTCTGTTCTATGTCTTCTTTGAGCTGATGCTCATTCCCATGTACCTGCTGATCGGTGTGTGGGGCAGCGACCCTCAGGGCCGCCGCGACGCCGCCATGAAGTTCTTCATCTACACGCTGGTCGGCTCGTTGCTCATGTTCCTGGCTGTGCTGTACGTGGCCAACCTGGCGGGCACCTTCAGCATTGCAAAGCTTTCAGAAAAGCTGCCGGAGATGGCTGAGGATGGCCGTTTCAGCCCGACGGCGCAGTACATCTGCTTCCTGGCGTTCATGCTGAGCTTCGCCATCAAGACGCCGATGTTCCCGTTTCATACGTGGCTGCCTGACGCGCACACCGAGGCACCCACCGGCGGCTCGGTCGTACTGGCGGGTGTGCTGCTGAAGCTGGGCACCTACGGCATGCTGCGGTTTGCGCTGCCCATGTTCCCGGAGCCCGCGGTGACTCTCGGCCCCGCCATGTGTGTGCTGGCTGTGGTCGGCGTCATTTACGGCTCGATGATGGCGATCGCGCAATTGCTGTCCAACGGCGACTGGAAGCGCATGGTGGCCTACAGCTCTGTGGGGCACATGGGCTTCATTGTGCTGGGCATATTCAGCTTTAACCTGATCGCCACGCAGGGCGCGTTGATGCAGAACATCAACCACGGCCTTGCGACCGGCCTGCTGTTCCTGCTGATCGGCATCGTGTACGAGCGCCGGCACACCCGCCTGTTCGGCGAATACGGCGGCATTGCCAAGGTGATGCCGAAGTTTGCCGTCATCTTCATGATTGCCACGCTGGCCAGCGTGGGGTTGCCGGGCACCAACGGGTTCGTCGGCGAATTCCTGATCTTGATCGGCACCTTTGGCGGCGACGCCGGCGGCCTGTCTGAGGGCTGGCAGTGGAGCTTCCATAGCACGATGGCTGTGCTGGCCGCCACAGGCGTGATTCTGGGGGCTGTGTACATGCTGTGGAGCTACCAGCGCGTGTTTTTCGGCGAGATCACTGTCGAGGAGAACCGCTCGCTGAAAGACATGACGCCGACCGAAATGACCTTCAGCCTGCCGATCGTGGCCATGATTTTCCTGCTGGGCGTCTCGCCGGGGTGGTTTCTGTCACGAACAGAGTCAGCGGTCAGCGCCAACCTCGAGCACACCGTCCAGGCGGCTGAGCGCATTCAAGCCGCCAACGAGGCCCGGGCGGCGCGCTAGCCTGAGCCGGAGGTAGTGTCTCAGTTTGCTTCAAGAACCGAGTCATAACTGCGCACCGCAGAGGCGCGGAGCACAGCCGCAGAGAACAACGAGCAAGGCCTGCCGGTTCGTGAAAGCCCTGGCGCCAGAGCGATGCGCAGCACCCAGAATGCGGCCGCTGCGGCCGCTTTTCAGCCCGCATTCGCAAGGCGCTACTGGTTTCTGTTGTCAGCCGGCGTGCCGGACAGGCTTTCTCTGCGCCTCGGCGGTTTGCCGTTTGGTCGCCCAATGACTCTGATGCCTGCAAACTGAGACACTACCGAGCCGGATTTCCTTCTTGACGCCGCCCGCGCCGCCGGTATCTTTGGGAATCCCCCAGCAGAAAACCCCTGGCGTTTGTGTGGCAAAGCCGCCTTCGATGGTGGGGAGCCGTTATGCGCAAGACTGTTGCCGTGTTGTTGCTGGTGTTCGTGGCTTCGAGCCTCAGCGGATGCTTCTCGTTCGTTGACTGGACCCACAACCTGAACCACTTCAGGGCCTGGGGCGAAGATCTTGACCGAGCGCACCGCTCGGTTGACCGCATCTTCCTGAACTACGACTACGACGACCCAAGTCGCGATATTCTGTACGAAGCTCCGAACACCTAGTCGTCAACCCACTGTGAACGCGCGGCGCCCCCACGGGCGCTGCGCGTTGTTTTTTCCGGGCATGCCAGCCTCGCCACGATAAAACCTCACAACCATGGAACTGAGGCGAACAGTCGGCGTAGCGGGCGCGGTCTTGCTGGGGCTTGGCTCGATCGTCGGCACCGGCGTGTTTGTCAGCATCGGCATCGCCTCCGATGTCGCCGGGCCTGCCGTTATCGTCGCAGTAGCCATCGCCGCGCTGGTCGCCACAGCCAACGGCCTCAACAGCGCGCAGCTTGCGGCTGTCCACCCCGTCAGCGGCGGCACCTACGAGTACGCCTATCGCCTGCTGCACCCGGCGGCCGGGTTCTCCGCGGGATGGATGTTCCTGTGCGCCAAGACCGCCAGCGCAGCCACGGCGGCGCTGGGGTTCGCGGCCTACGTCGCAGCCGGCCTGCGCCTTGAGGGCAGGTGGACGATCGTGCTGATCGCCTGCGCGACCGTCGCGGCCGTCACGATCGTCGTGCTGTCGGGGCTGCGCCGCAGCAACGCGCTGAACGCCGTGCTGGTGGCCATCACCGTCTCGGCGCTGGGCGCTTTCCTGGGTTTCGGTGCGGCGCATGTCTCCGCCGACCGCTTTGAGCCATTCTTCGGTGATGGCCCCGGGCTGCTGGAGGCAACCGCGTTGATGTTCGTGGCCTTTACCGGCTACGGGCGCATCGCCACCATGGGCGAGGAAATCCGCGACCCCGGGCGCAACATCCCGCGCGCCATGATCGCCACGCTGGTCGTCTCGGCTTTGCTGTACATCGCCGTCGCGGTCGTGCTGGTCGGCACCACCATGAAGGGAGACTACCCCGACGGTGCGGCCCTCGGCCAAGCCGCCAGCAGCTTCAACTCGCCCATTGCTGTCTGGTGGGTCGGCATCGGCGCGACGGTGGCGATGCTTGGAGTCCTGCTGAACCTGGTGCTGGGATTGAGCCGAGTGTGGCTTGCCATGGGCCGCCGCCGAGACATGCCGGGCGTGCTGGCCCGGGTGAACAGGGCAGGCACGACGCCTGTGCCCGCTGTGGCCCTGACAGGCGCGTCGATTGCCGCGCTGGCGCTGATCGGCGACATCAAGACCACCTGGAGCTTCAGCGCGTTCACGGTGCTGGTGTATTACGCGCTGACCAACGCCGCAGCCCTGCGCCTGCCCAAGTCGCAGCGCCGCTACCCCCGCTGGGTTGCAGTGGCAGGCCTCGCGTCCTGCCTGTTCCTGGCTTTCTGGGTAAAGTGGCAGGTGTGGGCGGTTGGGTTGGGGCTGATTCTGGTGGGCCTGGTCTGGCACACCGCCGCACGCAAACTGCGGTCCGCCGAAAGCGCAGATGACCGCGGATAACGGCCACGGGTTTGCCCACCAAGACACACGAAGCAGCACGGGTGCATTGGGCCCTGATTAACGTATTCGTGTTTCTTCGTGTGGCTTCGTGGGAAACCGTCTTTATCCGCGTTCATCTGCGTGAATCTGCGGACCTCTGTAGTAGGCTGTCACGGTGATTGAGCTGCCGAACATCCCTGTCACCGCACTCGCCCGCCGTGTCATACGCAACCTGCGCGAGCACGGGCATGAGGCGCTGCTGGCCGGCGGGTGTGTGCGCGACCTGCTGCTCAACCGCGAGCCCAAAGACTACGACGTTGCCACCTCAGCCACGCCCGATGAAGTCGAGGCCCTGTTCCCGCGCACCGTCGCGGTCGGCAAGCAATTCGGCGTGATTCGCGTGCTGCATCAAGAGCTGCCATTGGCGGTCGAGGTCGCCACCTTCCGCCACGACGGCCCGTACCTCGACGGCCGGCACCCCAGCAGCGTGCGCTTCGCCACCGCGCCCGAAGACGCCGCGCGCCGCGACTTCACCATCAACGCGCTGTTTCTGGACCCCGAGACCAACGAAATCCACGACTACGTCAACGGCTTGCGCGATCTTGACGCCCAGGTCATCCGCGCCGTCGGCGACCCGCGCGTGCGCTTTGCCGAGGATAAGCTGAGACTGCTGCGGGCAGTGCGCTTTGCCGCCGGCTTGAACTTTGAGATCGACGACGAAACGCTCGCTGCCGTCAAAGACATGGCTCCCCAGGTCACCGTCTGCAGCGCCGAGCGCATCCGCGACGAGCTGACGCGCATGATCACCCAGGCGGGAGCCACGCGCGGCTTGCGACTGATGTTCGAGACCGGGCTGCTGGACGCCATCCTGCCCGAAGTCGCCGCCATGTACGGCGTGCAACAGCCGCCGCAGTTTCACCCCGAAGGCGACGTATTCACGCACACACTGCTGGCCATGGACCGGATGACCAAGCCGGCAAGCGTCACGCTCGCGTTGGGCATGCTGTTGCATGACGTGGGCAAGCCGCCCACCTTCGACGACAGCACCGACCGCATTCGCTTCAACGGCCACGACGCACTGGGCGCGAAGATGGCCGGCGAGATGCTGTCACGCCTCAAGTACCCCAACGAAGTGATTGAGCGCGTGCAGTCATTGATCGCCGACCACCTGAAGTTTATGAACGTACCGAAGATGAAGACGGCCACACTGAAGCGGTTCATGCGCAAGCCGCACTTTGACGAAGACCTTGAGCTTCACCGTATCGACTGCCTCGCCGGCCCCGGCACGCTGGACACGTACCAGTTTGTCAGGCGCAAGCTGGCCGAGTTCCAGGCCCAGGGTGTGAATCAGCTCAGGCCCAGACTGCCCATCGATGGCAAAGACCTGATCGAGCTCGGCCTGCAACCAGGGCCGGGGTTCAAGGAACTGCTGGCTGCGGTTGAGGACGAAGTGCTCGAGGGCCGGATCGAAACACGCGAGCAAGCCCTGGAGTTTGTCAGATCTAGAACGCCATGAACGGCACCGCCAAACGCCAAGGGCCGGAGAAAGTGATCGCTCACCCTCCGGCCCTGGGTCAACACAGCAAGCCTACTCCTGACGCCGTCGCCGCAATGCCAGTACCGCCAGCATCGCAAACATCGGCGCCAGCGGCAGCGCCAAGCCGCCTACCGCGCACCCGCCACCGCCTGAGCGCGGCGTGGATTTCAATCCGATGTTGAACGTCGCGGTACCCTGCGTAGTCGGGTTCTCCGGCCCGCCACCCGAGATGACAACGCGCGTCGCGCCCAGCGGGATGGTATCCGAAATCGTGAACGTCCAGCTGATCACCCTAGTCTCGGCGGCTGCAATAGACACCGGCAGTGCAACCGATGGCTGCGATGGCGTGCCGAACATGGCCGAGACGTTGGTGCCGCCCTGGTCAAACGCAAACGTCAGCGGCGGGGTGTGGTCGAAATCTCCACCGGCTGTGCCGTCGTTGCGCACGCTGACTGACAGCGACATCGTGCCGCCCGGATACAGCAGCCCGCCCGCGCTGACGTTGGCGTAAACCAGCGTCGGGCCCGGCGGCACGCCTCCGGACAGCGTAAACGTCGCAGACGGGTCACCCAGCAGCGGCTCCCCGTTGCCGTCTAGGCCATCCACACTCACTGTGATCACGCCGTTCGTGCACTGGTTGTCCGACTGCACCGAGAACGTGAAGTTCTGCGTTCCGGCCGCCGGAATGCTGACCGGAAGCGCCGGGTTGGGCCCGGTGATGGTGTACTGACCCGTCACCGGCGCTCCACCCGCGTGCGTCAGCGTAAGGTCCAGCGCCGACACGTCGGCCGCGACGCCACCAGTGTTCTGTACAGCGACCGTGACCTGCGTGCTGCCTGGCGCCGCCACCGTTGCCGGGTTGCAGGCTATGCTGTTGGCGCGCAGGGTAGGAAGCGGGTCGGCGTTGTTGATGTTGACGTTGATCGAGTATCGTGCCCCGTGGCTGTTCCAGCGTTGCACCACAAAGTAGATCGGGCCACTGCCCGGGTTGGCGGCGTGCGTTGAGCCCGCAACGCCAACCGCCGAAGCAACGGACGAAGGCGCGTTCTCGTTGGCGAAGTTGGATGCCAGCACCGACAAGCCACCGGTGGTCGCAAAGTTGGGGCCGCCGTTGATGTCAAAGACGACAATGTCCAGGTCCGTGCTCGCATTGCCGTCGTAGATCAACGAGATCTCGACGTCAGCGCCGTTGGAAATGCCCGTCACCCGGTACCAGTCATGGAAGTCCATCGACTTCAGCCCCGTGGTCAAACCACGCGGCAGCGCAAGGTACGTATTGCCAGCCAGCACAGCCTGCGCAATGGTATCGTTGGGCTCGCGCGCGTCCTCAGGCGCGACGTTGACGTTGCTGCCGCTGATGGTTACCACCAGCGCGTACATCTGGCCCAGCGGCACGCCGCCAAACCATGCATCGGGGCCCCCGCTAATGCGAACCAGGTAGTCACCCGCGGGCAAGCCGGTGTTGCCGCTGTTGCCGACAGTTCCCCATGTGCCGACGATCTCGCTGCCGGTCGGCGCACCCTTGGTGGCGACATCGGGGTTCGGAATCAGTGACGAGTCAATCAGGTCGGTCGCTTCGCCGGGGCTGCCGGGATTGGGCTTATACAAGCGGATGTTCAGGTCATCCGTGTCGGGCGTGGTGAGGTTCATGCGCACGTTGAGGTTGCCGCCATCGGGCACACTGACCTTGTACCAGTCTTCTTCAAGGCCGTCGCCGTTGAAGAGCAGGCGCAGGTTGGACGTCTGGCCGGAAGGCAGCGTCGTGGCGTTGGCCGCAGTGTCGTTCTGCGTGGCGCCGCCCTCAAGCGCGTCGTCGGTGACGTTGTTGATGACAAAGCTGATGTCGTAGTTGCCGGCGTCGTACATCACGCCGAGACCTCCGCCGCTGGTATCCCACGCCCAGACTTGAAAGTAGTAGTCACCAGGCGCCAAGCCCGGCGTGACAATCTGCTCGCTGGCATTCGGCGTCAACACCTGCGCAAACCCCGCCGCACGACCCGCAGGAAACATGTCCTCGGCGCCAGCCAGCGGCTGACCAGGCGGGCTGGCTGGAAGCAGGACCCCATCCATGTTGACCCAGTACACGTCAAGATTGGTTGTCGGCGCCGGTTGGTTGGCGAACCCGTCCAGTGTCACCGTGATCGTGCCGGGGTTGGCAAGCCGGACCATGTAGTAGTCCATGCCGCGCCAGCTTACGGACGTGTAGGTCTTGGCGTTGCCTGCGCCCACACCGGTCGGAGTGGCGTCTGAGGGGTGGCCGGGCCCGGCTGGCGCCACGCCGGGAAAGTTGTTGCTGTATGCACCTTCAGCGCTGTCCGCAGGTGAGAACTCGATCGACAATTCGTACTCGGCGATGTTGGGCGACGGGATCGTCGTCGGGCTGGAAACTCGAAGCAGGTAAACCGTTCCCGCGGTGACGGCAACCTGAGCGCGCGCGCCATCGTAAAGGTCCGGCCCAGTCGGCGGCGCCGTCAACTGCTGGTAGGTGCCGACGGCAGGCCCTGCAAGCACGGTTGTTCCCGCGTCATTGTATATCTGGACCTGCAGCGGGTAGTTCGGCAAGGTGCGCTGGTGCAGAAAAACCTGCATCGTTCCAGACGGCACGGGAACCAAACCACCAATCCGAAACCAGTCCTGATCAGTGGATCGAATGTCCAAGACTGTTGCTATGAAGTGAGCGTGAGGTTGGGCCTGAGGGATGGTGAGGTCAAAGCCCCCGATAAACGCATTCTCGGCAATGTGATTGAAGATGTCCTTGGCCTGCCCAGGGGTGTTGTTGCTTTCCCACACGTCGCCTGTCCCCTGCGCCGCAAGCGGTGCCGCCGTCAGTAGCACTATGATCAAGGCTAGTTTGCGCACAATCTTCCTCCTGGGTTCACCGTGGGTGAACGCAACACCTCCCTGCCCAAAGGCTGGGAGAAACGTGAGTCCCCAAACCGCTGTCCGGCCGAATCAGGCCCTTGGAATACGCCCAAACAGGTTACCCGCAATCCGCCGCGGGTCAAACACTTCCTCCGCCGGCACGCCGGGGCGAGCCCCGCAGATTGCATTTCGTGCGTTTCGAGGGCCTGTCGGCAAATGCCGCACCGACCTCCCCGAAAGTCTCTTTCGGCGGCGCGCCTCTCAGGCCATACTCGCCGCACGAAAGGAGTTGTGATGCCACTTACACAAGTCACCATGAACGCCGACGGGTGCGCCTTTGTCGCCACCGTCAACGGGTTTCCAATCTTCCGCCACGAGGGCGACGCGCCCTGGTCAGGCTCAACCGTCCTTGACCCCGTACTGATCGGCAAGGGCAACAAACTCGAAGTCAAGTTCACGCGGAAAGACCCCAACGCGCGCTTCTCCGCCTCTGTAAAGGCCCATGAGCCCGGCGACATCGTCGATACCAGCGAAAAAGGCGACCTCACACTTCCCGACGGCGACCTGCTTGAGCACACCTTCGACAGCGAAGCCGACAGCTTCAAATCCCTGCTCGAAAACGCCAAGCCGGCCGACGCCAAGTCTATGATCGACTTCGCGCTGAAGTACCGCGACGCCATCCGCTCCGGCGACACCAAGGCCATGCTGGCGCTCAACCGCCTGCGTATCAACGACATCGCTGCCGTGCACGGGGCGCCGCCAGAGATGCTCGAGCCGCAAATCCTCGAAATGCTCAAGGAGTTTGCCCAGGGCGGCGCCGACTTTGAAGCAGAGGACATCGAAGCCATAGGATGGTGCAACAACAAGGTCTGGGAGCTGCGCCGCAAGGACGGCGCCGCCCTGCTGCACAAGAAAGAGCAGGACGGCTCCATGAGCTCAGAAACCTACGCCGCCATACTGCCCGAAGGGCCACAAGTCGTACGCTAAGCCACCTGCCGTCACATCGAAGTGGCATCGGCGTCTCGCCGATGTAGTGCCATCGGCCCCTGGCCGATGCACGGCCCCGCAGGTGCCGCAGGTGAAGGGCCGCGCTGCGGTCACAGGAAAGGGCCCCGCAGGGGCCGTAGCAACAGGCCCCGCAGGAACCGTAGCAATAGGCCCCGCAGGGGCCGGCAGAGCTTAGCCCGGCCCGTGAGGGCCGGGTCTGGAACGCCTCATCCCCTCTGAGGCCCGTCAGGGCCGACAGAACTGCCACATTGTCCAACACCCCAGCGGCGGCGGGTTGCCAGTGCGGCGGGGATCAG